>JAMPAF010000009.1 GCA_023667345.1 Clostridiales bacterium | reverse complement strand
ACGCCAAAACAGCGCACAGTGCTGTTTTGAGAAATGCGTTGCTCGTCCTTCAAAGGGGAAAGCAAGGGGTTGCGCGCAACTTCTCGCCTTCCACTTTGAAGGGGAAGGTGGCTGCGTAGCAGACGGAAGAGGTTGGTTCTATCAATTATTCCTTCGCATAATTCCTAATTCCGAATTAGTCAAAATATCCCTTTGCCGCTAAAAGTTCGGCTAAAAGAACCGCGCCGCCCGCCGCTCCGCGAAGGGTGTTGTGCGAAAAACCTACGAATTTATAGTCGAACAAATTGTCCTCTCTCAACCTTCCCGCGCAGACCGCCATACCGCTTTCGGTGTTTCTGTCGAGGGCGGGCTGAGGGCGGTTGTCCTCTTCGAAATAGTGAATAAACTGCTTGGGCGCGGAGGGGAGCCCGAGTTTCTGCGGCTCGCCCGAAAAACTTTTCCACGCCGTTAAAATTTCTTCTTTTGTCGGCTTTTTCTCGAACGAAACGAAGCACGCAGCGGTGTGACCGTCGGATACGGGCACCCTTAAACACTGCGCCGTAATTACGGGGGAGGTAGCGGGCACAATCCCGCCGCCATTAATTTCGCCCCAGATTTTGAGCGGTTCTTTCTCGCTCTTTTCTTCCTCGCCGCCGATGTAGGGGATAACGTTGTCGCAAATTTCGGGCATGGTTTCAAAAACCTTGCCCGCGCCGGATATCGCCTGATAGGTGGTGACCGCGGCACACTTTATGCCGAATTTTTTCAAGGGGTGCAGAAGGGGCACGTACGATTGAAGCGAGCAGTTGCTCTTAACCGCGATAAACCCGCGCTTTGTGCCGAGGCGCTTTTTCTGCGCCGGAATTACTTCCAAATGCTCAGCGTTCACCTCGGGGATAATCATGGGAACGTCGGGCGTAAAGCGGTGCGCCGAGTTGTTGGAAACAATCGGGCACTCCGATTTTGCGTACGCATACTCGAGCTCGCGTATCTCGTCCTTTTTCATGTTCACCGCGCAGAAGCAAAAATCTACCGAAGCGGCTATTTTTTCTCTGTCCGCCGTCGCGTCCAAAACTGTCATATCCGCGTATTTTGCGGGTATGGGGGAGGACATAAGCCACTTTTTAACCGCGTCTTTGTACTTTTTGCCCGCCGAGTTTGCACTTGCCGCAAGGCAGACGGGCTCGAACCAGGGGTGGTTTTCCAAAAGCAACAAAAAGCGTTGACCGACCATACCCGTCGCGCCTATTATTCCGACTTTATATTTTCTCATAATATTATACTCCGTAATTTAAATTTAAGTTAAAGCGGCGTGTCGCCGCCGTGAGTACGGCTTGCGTACCGTCAACAAATCAAGCGGCGCGAAAATTTTCGCGCCGCCCACAAGTTTAAAATAAAACCCGCAAAAAGCGCAACACCCAAGGTGACAGTCGCAAGGGTATTAGCCCGTGCGCCCAGCCGCAAGCGATGGCGCGCCCGACGACTTCGGCGGCGATGCCCTTTTGCCGCAGACCTTTAAAAACCGCCATAAAGTTTAAAGTCCGCGGGTACTTATGCTCTGCCGCTCCTCTTTTTTGCATTACGATATTAGCACAGAGCCGACTAAAAGTCAAAGAATTTTATCTTATTTTTTCATTCTGTAAAGTAAAACGTTTGAAATAATCTAATATATGCTGTATAATATACGAAAAACGTGCGCCCGCTTAAAATGCGGCGGGCGCAGAGGTTGCATTTAATGGCTGAATCGAAAGTTGCATCGCTTGAAGGGCACGAGCTTGCCGACGACTACTCGCGCACTCACATACCCCAAGGTCGTTGGGGCGATACCTGGGATTTGTTTAAATCCAATTTTGTTAAATTCGTAATAATAAACGTGCTTACCCTGCTGTTTTTCGTGCCGGGTATTGTAGTCATATATTTCAAGGACGCGGTCATTTCGCAGATGGGTACGGCGTACCCGTTCTCGTCGAACCCGCTGTTTAGCTACCCTTTAACGCCGAGTATGCAGGGCGTGCAGGAAAGCTTTTACTTTAACTGGGACGCGCGCTTCTATGCGCTGCTTTTCGTCGCGGGCTTGATAGCCTCGGTGGGAATTGCGGGCGCGTGCTATTCGATTAAAAAGCTCATAAACACGCACGGGCAGTTTTCGGTTAAAGGCTATTTCCACGGCGTAAAGGTGTGCTATTTCAACGTGCTTTTGCCCGTAGAACTGTTTTTAATCTTTCTCTATGCGTCGCTCATTCTGTCCGACTGGTCGGCGGTAGCCATTGCAAACGGCGCGTCGAAAGCGGGACCTATAACCGCAAAGGTATTCATAATCATAGCGACGGTAGTTGTTGGCGTTGTCTGCGCCTGGGTGCTTGCGGTGGGCGTGAGCTATAAGGTAAAGCTTAAATACCTTATCAAAAACTCGTTCGTACTGCTCTTCGGCACGATTATCCAAACGATATTTATGCTCGGCTTTTCGCTTATACCCGTGTGGTTTTTACTGATAGGCGAAAGCGTTACGCTCTTTAAAATAATCGGCTACGCACTGTTCATTTTCTTCGGCTTCTCGTTCATAATCTTATGCTGGCTCGCCTTTACGCAGTGGGCGTTCGATATGTATATAACGCCGGCGATTAAAAGCGAGGAAGAGGCGCGCAAAGCAAGCTTAACTCCCAAACAGCTTGCCGCGGAAAAGGAAGAGAGCGAAAAGGCTGTTGCGCGCGAGCTTTTGGCAGCGGGCAGAAGCGAGCTTGTGGGCAGACCCATGCGCCCCATCGACGGCGGCACCGAGGTAAAGGAAGTGGGCATAGCTTACGGCAGAGCGGATATAAAGCGCGTGTCGGGCGACAGACAAAAGATAAAAAGCGAGGTCGACGGCTATATCGAAGAGCACAAGGGCGACACCCGCTACGTCGAGTACGAAAGGTTGTTTGCCGAGCGTGAAAAGGCTCTTTCGACCACCGACAAAAAGGGCAAAAAGAAAAAGCTCGATAAAAACAATCTTCTTTCCAAATAAACTATGGGTAAAAGCTACACCGCTCTCGGCGACATATTCGAATATTTAAACGCAGACTGCGACTATTTAACATGGTCGCAGTATTTGTTAAATAAGATAAAACGCGCGGGCGCCTTTCGCAGCGGGTTGGATTTAGGTTGCGGCAACGGTTACTTTACGCGTGCGCTCAACAAGGCGGGGTATGCCGTAAACGGCGTGGATATTTCGGAAGAGATGCTCTCCCGCGCAAAACAGCTTGCCGCAAAAGAGGGCGTGCGCTGTGAATTTTTACTCGGCGATATAACCAAACTGAAAGTGTGCGGAAAAGTAGACTTTTGCACCGCGGTCAACGATTGCATAAATTACGTGCCCAAAGACAGGCTTAAAAGCGCGTTCGCCCGCATATATGCCGCAATAAACGCAAACGGAGCGTTCTTTTTCGATATTTCGAGCGAATACAAAATAAGGGAAATTTTGGGCGAAAATCTGTTCGGCGAGGACAGGGACGACGTTTCCTATCTGTGGTTCAATAAGCAGACGGACGACGGCGTTGTTATGGATTTGACCTTTTTTATCCGCGACGAAAACGGGCTGTACAGGCGGTTCGACGAAATGCATATCCAGTACGCGCACACCGAAGAGGAGATAATTTCCGCTTTGAAGGAGGCGGGCTTTGCCCGCGTGGAGTGCGAGGGGCATTTGGGCGGCGACAAGCGGGAGCGCATACAGTTCGCCGCATTTAAAAAGTAATTTTCAACCTTATTGCAATGAGAAAAAGGAAAAGTTATGGATAAAATTATACGTTCGCTCATATGCGACGGGCAGGTTTCGCTCACCGTTTTGGAGACGCGCGACCTTGTAAACGAGGCAATAAAAATTCATAGACCGACCGCGAAGGCGGCGGAAATTTTGGGCGGGCTCTTAACCTGCGGGGCGTATCTCGCCGCGGGTTTGAAGGACGAAAGGGGCTGTGTTTCTCTGACCGTCAAGGCAAAGGACGGCGACGGCGCGGTGTCCGTTTCGGCGGACGGCGCTTTGAGAGTGCGCGGCTACGCGGACGGCAGTTGCGAAAATACGCTTGTCGGCGGCACGCTCACGGTGGTGAGAGAGGACGGCTATTCCCAGCCCTTTGTCGGCACGTGCGAAATTTTATCCGACGACGTTTCCGATATTTTGGAAACCTACTTCGGGCAGAGCGAGCAGATTGCCACCGCGGCGGCGATAGAGGTTAAAACCGACGGAGAAAGTTGCGTCTCGGCGGGCGGCGTCGTCATGCAGCTTATGCCCGACGCAAGCGACGAGGCTATCTGGGAAGCTACCGACGTTTTCGACCAATTCAAGAGCAGGGAATCGATTACAAAGCGCCCCGCCGAGCCAATCGACGCGCAGAAAATTTTCGATTGGCAGTTTGCGCCGTATTCAAGCGGCGAGGTGGTTACGGTTTTCCCCGAGTACAGATGCAACTGCTCTGAGGAAAAAATCCGCGGCGTCTTAGCCTCGGTGGGCAAAGCCGAACTTCTGAAAATCTGCGAAGAGCTGGGCGAGGTTAAAGTGCACTGCCACTACTGCAACAGGGACTACATATACGGCAAAGCGCGTATAGAGGAAATATTTTAATTTAATGAACAAGACGGACAGTATAGATTTAAGCGCCGACAGGCTCATCTCGATTGCGGCAGACTGCGTCGAGGACCACGACTTTATAGCGGCGCTGAAAATGCTTAATAAAAACGCGGTTCTCAACGGCAACGACGAGGACTCGTTTATGCTGTACGCCGAAGCCTTCGACGATATGGGACTGTACGAAAAGTGCGTCAACGGCTGGTTCAAATATATAGATTACGCGGGCGATGCCGCCGACCTTGCAGAAGCTTACGAGGGCATTGCAGTAAGCTTTATGAATATGGGCATGGACAGCTTTGCCGCCTTTTACTACAACAAGCTTTTAATGGAGACGGACAGCGCGCTCTCCGCCGAAAACAGACGGGAAATTATAGACGCGTTTTTAAGCACCGAAAAGCCGCCCCTTCGCTTTGCCTATCCGCCCCGCCTTGTCGACTATTCCGCTGAGCTCGAAAAGGGCGTGGAATTTATGCGCAACAACGAGTTCGACAGCGCGGTCGAGGAATTTTCTAAGGTGGACGAGGGGAGCGAGAAGTACGTCGCCGCGCGCAACTATATCGCGATGTGCGAGGTAATAAGCGACAGAAACGAGCAGGCGGAAGAGGAGTGCCTTGCGATTTTGCGGCGCGACCCCGAAAACATTCAGGCGCTTACCACCTTGGCGGCGGTAAAGAGTCAACAACACAAGAGCGACGAGGCAAAGGAGCTTGCGTGCAGGCTTTTGAAAATCAACCCCGACGACGGCGAAGAACTGTACAAAATAGCCACCGTGTGCTGCGAAAACGGCATGCACGAGCAGGCGTATTCCATATTCTGCCGTTTGGACGAACGGTTCGTCTACGACTGCTCTCTTCTCTTTTTCAAGGCGGTTGCGGCGTACAACTCGGGTAAGGTTGAAAAGAGCCTCGAAATCTTCGATACGCTCTTAACAATTTATCCCAACGCGGTCACAGCCGACTACTGGCACTACGAGGTTCTTTCCGAGAGCAAAAAGCCCGCAGATAAGCGCAGAGTTTTAGATTATTTTTACCGCCTTCCCAAATCTGAGTGCGAGGTGAATATCAGCTTTTTAACCGCCTTAAACCGCCTTTCTGACTCGGCGGCGGGCAAGCTGTGCGAGCAAACGGACGTCGGCGGCGCGATACACTGGTGCTTCGACGAGGGCGACAGCAACGCCTCGTACGAATTAAAGCTTTTGGGGGCGATGAGCGCGGTCAAATGCGGGTTAGAGGACACCGTGCGCGACATTTTATTGGACGCGTTTTTGCAGGACGGAATAAAATTGGACGTGTTAAGTGCGCTCGTTGAAAAGAACCGCGAGGGGGAGTACGGCATAGTCGTCTGCAACCTGTATAAGAGGGTGACGCTCGTGCCCTTAAACCTCGGCAGAAACAAGAAAAAGGTGTTCATGCGCGCCTACGCGCTTGCGTTTTCGCGCTTTGCAATGCTCGAAACCGAGTACCCGTTCATGCTCTCCGCGGGCGCGGAAGGGCTGTATAATAAGCTCGACCGCGAGGGCAGACTGAATATCTGCCGCTCCGAACCCGCGCTCGCCGCGGCGATTATCAAGTTTTCGGAAATAAAGGAAAGCGGGCTCGGCGACGAGCAGATTTGCTCGTTTTTCGGCACAAATATGCAAAAGGTCAACGAAATTTTGGGGATTGAACAATGAAGCTTTACGATTTTGACGGTATGTTCGACGAAAAACTTTCGGCGTATGTGAAAAAGAACGCCGACAGGTACAAGGAGCGGGAGTGGGAAGATATTATACCCGCAATGTACGCGCGCTTCGGCGACACGGTTATAAAGTCGCTCGGCGTATCACCCAACGGATATTACGCCGCAATGGACGACAAGACGTTGGTTGCAACCCTTCGCGCCCACTTAAAACAGAACGTCGCAGTCAGCGAATTTTTGTGCAACGCAATCGAAAGCCGCGGGGTAGACGAGCTGTTGATTCCCTTGCTTTCTGGCACCGACGACGAGATTGCCTACGCCATGAATTTGCTGGGTGCAAGCCGCGCCGCGCTTTCCGAATATATGCGCCTTTTAACCGAAAGCGACAGCGAGGACGTGAAAAACACGTGCGTCGACAGCCTTAAAGAGTTTGCGGACGAGGTGAAGGATAAGGCGCTTGAAAATTACAATGCGGGAACAGAGCGGGAGTATATGCTCGAAATTCTTTCGCGGTGCGTAATCAAGTCGGACGAAATTTACGATATTTTAATAAAGGAGTTCAAGCTCGCCGACGAAAATCTGCCCATGCGCGCAAGCTATTTAGCGGCGTACGGCGACGAGCGCGCGTTGCCCGTGCTGCTCGATAAAATCGACGAAGAGGGCATAACCTTTATCGAATATCAGGAACTCAAATACGCAATCGAAAGCTTGGGCGGAAGCTACGATAAAGAGCGCGATTTTTCAAACGACGAGTACTATCAGGCGGTAAAGGCGCACAGCGTGGGCGAAATTGACATCTTCGGCGAGCTGCCCGACAAAAAATAATTTTAAGTTTAAGAATAAACCTCCGCAGTATGGCAATAACCAGTGCGGAGGTATTTTTATGACACAGCTTACGTCAAAAGAACTTACTATGATAACCGACGCCCTCACATACGAGGGACTGATTTGCAAGAAGGCGAGGGCGTATTCACGCTCGCTCACCGACGTGGATTTGGCGGGCGTAATGTCGCGCATTGCCGACGAACACGAAAAGAGATACAGCGAATTACTCGCGATTATAGGAGGTTAAGGGTTAATGAAATCGTCGAAAAGTAACACGCAGTTAAACGAAAAGGACGCGCTTTTGGACTTGCTCGAAAGCGAAAAACAGCTTATGTCGTTCTATACGACGGCTCTCTTCGAGGGCAGTACCAAGAGCATAAGAAAGGGCTTTGCCTCGCACCTTAGCTCGGTTGCCGAAAACCAGTACCTTATCTGGAACCAGATGACAACCCGCGGCTTCGTTCAGCCCGCGCCCGCGCAAAAGCAGATGATAGACCAGACCTGCGACCAGTTTAAAAAGCAGAAAAAGTCACTCGCGCAGTAAATGTTTTAAAACGCCGAAATGTGCCGCGGCTTATTAAAGCCGCGGCACATTTTTATTCCGCAATATGACCTTCCCCTTAGGGGGAAGGTGAGGATTGGGTGCGCCGTCATTGCGAGGGCTTGCAAAGCCCGCGGCAATCCAGAATTACGTAGTCTGCGAAGATTGCCTCGAAGAGGGGATAGAGGTTGATTATTCCGACAGCACTTACTTGGTGTCTTCTTTCAATGCGTAGCATTTAAAGAGGAAACTCCCGCGGAACGCGGGTAAAGGTAATAATGAAATTCAGAATTAAGAATTAAGAATTAAGAATGCAGAATGAAAACTAAGGAATAATTATTTTAAATAATACGACCACTATTCTTAATTTTACATTCTACATTCTACATTAAAAATTACCTTCCGTCTGCTAACGCAGACACCTTCCTCTTTGATAATTGCTGACGCAATTCTAAAAGAAGACGGCAAGGGAATGCTTACTTGTGCGAAAGCAGCCGCTCTATTAGCTTGTAGCCGTCGGCTACGTATTGCCCCGTCTTTGCCGCCTCGTCCTCGGTGTAGCGCACGGCTCCGTTGCCTAAATTCTTTTTGCTCGAATATATAAGGTAGGGCACGGGCTCGGATACGTGCGTCTTGCATGCGCAAGGGGTGGGGTGGTCGGGCGTGACAAGCATTGTGAAGTGCTCGCCGCTCGCCTGCAACTTTTCGGTGAGCGTGGGTATTACAATCTTGTCTATTTGCTCTATGGAGTAAACTTTATGCACAAAATCGCCGTGGTGCCCGCACTCGTCGGGGGCTTCCATGTGTATGTAAACAAAGTCCAGCCCGCCGATAAGTGCGCGCGCCGCCGCTTCCGCCTTGCCCTTAAAGTCGGTGTCGTAGTTGCCCGTCGCGCCCTCGACCTCAATTATCTTCATGCCCGCAAGCATGCCTATGCCCTTTACGAGGTCGACCGCCGAAATTATGCCGCCCTTTAAGCCGTGCGCCTTTTCAAACGGGCTGAGCGCGGGCTTAGTGCCCTCGCCCCACAGCCAAATTGAGTTCGCAGGTCTCTTGCCCTCGGCAACGCGCTTCAAGTTCACGGGGTGGTCTTTAAGTAGCTCCGCGCTCTTTTTCATCATTTCAAGGTAAACGCCGCCGCACTCGCCTTTGGGTAGGTGTTCGGTGATTTTTTTGTCTGAAATGTCGTGCGGGGGCGTTAAATCGTGCCCCGTTACGCCGTTTTTAACCACAAGGCAGTGGCGGTAGGATATGCCCGCGTACAGCGTAAATTTTTCGCCGTCCAAATGCTCTTTCAAAAAGCTTATAAGCTCCGCGGCTTCGGCAGTGGTTATCTCGCCCGCCGAGTAGTCGACCATAGTCCTGTCTTCGTAATTTTCCTCGTCCGAAAGGGTTACGAGGTTGCACCGTAAAGTCACGTCGGTGTCGCTTAAATCTATGCCCATCGAAACGGCTTCGAGGGGTGAACGCCCCGTGTAGTAATCTTTGGGGTTAAAGCCCAAAACCGACATATTCGCAACGTCGCTTCCCGGCTTCATACCGTCGGGCACCGTCTTGCACAAGCCCACTTCCGAGCGGGGCGCAAGCTTATCTAAGGTGGCGGTGTCTGCTCCTTCGAGGCAGGTCTTTCCGCCGAGCTCGGGTATTTTCCGGTCCGCCATACCGTCGCCTAAAACTACTATGTATTTCATATTCTTTCTCCTTATTATAATGAGGTTGAAATTACCGAAACCTCTATCCCCTTGACCTTGACGGTCAAGGTACTCTTCGCACACGCCGTAAGGGAAACGGCGTGGTTGGTCGCCGTTCGCGCGGGACGTATGCGCTCACTGCTCTCGCAACGCCAAAACAGCGCACAGTGCTGTTTTGAGAAATGCGTTGCTCGTCCCTTAAACGCAAGGGGAAAGCAAGATTAAGGGCGGATTAATTCTGCATTCTTAATTCTTAATTAATTCAAGTTCCAGTCAATCGGCGTTTTGCCGTGCGCGGTTAAATAGTCGTTGGTTTTCGAAAAGAATTTACAGCCGAAAAATCCGTTGTAAGCCGAAAGCGGCGAGGGGTGCGCGCATTGCAATATAAGGTGCTTATCCCTATCAATAAGCGGCGCCTTGCTCCTCGCGTTGCCGCCCCATAAAATAAACACAACGTTTTCGCATTTGTCGGAAATAAGCTTTATAACGCTGTCGGTAAACCACGCCCAGCCGCATTTGGAGTGACTGTTCGCTACGTGTTCGCGCACCGTCAAGGTGGTGTTCAAAAGCAAAACACCCTCCTGCGCCCACTTTGTCAAATCGCCGCAGTTCGGCTCTTTTATCCCCAAATCGCTCTCAATTTCCTTGAAAATGTTTTGAAGCGAAGGGGGCAGAGGCACGCCCTCGCGCACCGAAAAGCACAGCCCGTGCGCCTGCCGCGGTTCGTGGTACGGGTCCTGACCCAAAATCACGGCTTTCAGATTTTCGGGCGGCGTAAAGCGGAAGCAGTTGTACAAATCGAACATATCGGGGTACACGACGTGCGTCGAGTATTCCGCCTTCAAAAATTCACGTATTTTTAAATATTTTTCGTCGGCAAACAGGGGTGCTAAAAGTTCGTCCCAGCCGTTATTGAATTTTATCATAAGCTTTCCAAAATTTTAAGGTACGCTGCAATTTCGCGCTGCGCGTCCTCTAAATCGTGCTCTAAGTAGTTGCCGCATTCCTCGCGCTTGTTGCCGGGGATTTCGTCGAGCTTCAACGCCGCGACGCAACTCTCTTTTAAAAGAGCGATAACCGCGCCTCGTCCCATGTTCACCGTCAAAAGGTAAAACCCCGTGCGGCAACCCATCGGTCCGAAGTAAATTACATTGTCGCCTTGCGCCGAATTTCTTAAAACGGTAGCCAAAAGGTGTTCCACGGTATGTAGCGCCTTGGGCGTAACGTAGTCGCCCGCGTTCGGCTTTTTAAAGCGCAAATCCCAGGTAGTTACGCCGTGCATTTCCATGCTTTCGTGCAAACCGACGGCAAGAGTATCGTGGTTTTTCGAAAAAGAGGGTATCTTATTCATAGCGGTTCACCGCCTCGAAAATCTTCTGTATATCGTTATTCAGCCGCACGGTGCACGCATGTAAATTGCGCGTAAACTGCTCGGTGGTGGAGCCGCTCCCCGCAAGGTCGGATATAGCTTTAAAGGAGTAGAAGGGCACGCCTGCGTGTATGCACACCTGCGCAATCGCGCCGCCCTCCATATCGCGGATATCGGCGTGCAAAACGTTGGTTAAAAGGCGGAAGTCGTCCTCGCTGTCGTTGAACCTGTCGCCCGTAGCCAGCCTTTTAAGCGGGTAGATATTCCGCGTCTGCAAGGGCAGATAATTTTCTTCGAACTCGTTCAGCGTGCCTATTTCAGTGCCGTTTAGCTGCACAAGGTCAAAATCATACTGCACGGCGTGAGATATGCCGTAAATCTTGCCTATTTGCAGTCCGTCGTTTAAACCGCCCGCAACGCCTATGTTGACTATTATGTCCGCGCCCAAACGGTCGATTGCGTACTGCGCGCCCGCCGCCGCGTTCACCTTGCCCACGCCGCAAACAACGGCGCAAACCTCTTGCCCGCACAGCTTGCCGCGGTAGATATTTTTGTCGTACACATAGGAACGGGTAACACCCGTCATGTTGACGATAAGCGGTTCCGCCTCGCTCTCCATTGCAATTACAAATACTGTCATAAAAAAATTATAACATTTTTGCCGCGTAAATGCAACTTAAATTGCGGCATTAACGCCCCGCCGCGCTCATACATTATTATATGAAAAAGCGCAAAGAGGTAAAAGTGCGCCGCAAGCATAAGCGGCTCAAAATAATTTTAGCGATAATTTCCCTGCTCTTTATCGCGCTCTTAATGTTTTTTCAGCGCAACATTACCAAAATTTTAATCTCGATAAGCGAGGCGACAATCCGCTCCATAACCACCGTCGCCGTAAACGACGCCATATATTATACGCTCAACGACAGTTTAAGGTACGAGGACTTAATTCACATAACCTACGACGCGGCGGGCAACGTTTCGACAATCACGACCGACAGCTTGAAGATAAACAAAATAGCGAGAGATACGGCGTATCTCTCGCAGGAAAATCTGACGCGAATGAGCGAAGAGGGGATTCAGGTGCCCATAGGCGCGCTGACGGGTATAGAGACGCTCGCGGGCTTCGGGCGGAAAATAAATATACGGATTATTCCCATATCCAACGTGGAGTGCCGCTTCGTTTCCAAATTTACGGACGCGGGCATAAACCAGACCAAGCACTCGCTGTATTTGGAAATAGTTTCGTCCATTTCGATAATTCTGCCCGACAAAACTTCGGACTTAGCCTCGACGATAGAGGTGCTGATATGTGAAAGCGTGATTGCGGGCAAGATTCCCGATACGTACCTGCAAGCCTCGTTAGCGGGCGAAGGCGGTGCCTTAGTGCCGAAAAAATAAAGCGCCGCCCCATATTCCGCCCCGCCTTTGCCTTCCCCCTTAATAAAGGGACGAGCAACGCATTTCTCAAAACAACCACTGCTCTGGTTGTTTTGGCGTTGCGAGATGAGCAAACGCATATGTCCCGCGTTTGCGGTGACCAAACACGCCGTTTCCCTTGCGGCGTGTGAGAAAGGTGGCGCGGAACGCGACGGATGAGGGTTGTGTAAATTCGCCCGCAATAAAGCCTTCCCCTTGGTGGGGAAGGTGGCTTAACCGATTAGGTTAAGACGGATGAGGGGATATAATCAGAATTCCCCTCACCACCGCTACACTATCGTTCCGCGGAGCCTCCCCACCAAGGGGAAGCCTATAATAATGTCAAAGTAACCTTATCCCTCATCAGTCATTTTCTCATTACACTACGAAAATGACAGCTTCCCCCTTATCACATAAGGGGGAAGCCACGATTAAGGAAAATATGCGAATTATATTGCGTATCAAACTCCAAACAAGTCACTTGCCGAAATATTAAATAGTTTGCATAATTTAATTACCTGACCGTAGTTTAGTTCAAATTTACCGTTTTCAAATCTGCTGTATTGTTGCTGAGTCATAAGCATAATTTCAGCAACTTGCTTTTGCGTTAAACCCGCCGCTTTACGTGCATCTTTTAATTTATTGCCGATAACTTTTGCCTCTTCCATAAAAATTATATATCACAAATTGATGTAAAATACTTGATTTACATCACATAATGATGTATAATTAATAATGACCAATTGATACCGTTCTTCGCTTTTGCGCCAAACCAATAACGTGCCTCGGCAAATGTTGCCGAGGCACGTTTCAAAACAAATATTACATATTATCTTGCCGTCTTCTTTTAGAATTCCGTTAGGAATTATCAAAGAGGAAGGTGGCGCCGTAAGGCGACGGAAGGTAATTTTCTGATATTATTACCTTTACCCGCTACGCGGGAGTTTCCTCTTTGTATGCTTCGCATAAAAAGAAGACACCAAGCTTAAAAGGCGACACGCCGCTATCTTAACTCCACGCCCAAATTGTACTTTAAGTTGCCTAAAATCTTTTTGACGAAGCCGTCTATCTTTTCGGGGGTGAACGCCTCGTCCTTGGGTGTGAAAGTTACCGTAAACGCCAAACTCTTTTTGCCCTCACCCACTTGTTTACCCACGTATATGTCGAACATTTTTACTTCCGTCACGTATTTGCAAGCCGCGTAAATGCAGTTTTCAATCTCGGCGCAGGTGACTTTCAAATCGGCAACGAGAGCCAAATCGCGCGTCGCTTCGGGGTGTTTGGGAAGGGGCACGTACTTAAACGGCTTTGCAACCTTTGTAAGCTTTTTATAGTCGAGCTCGGCAATAAACGCCTTTTTCTCCATTGCAAGCTCCTCGCAAATCTTGGGGTCGAGCCTGCCTAAGTACCCCAAAACCTCGCCGCCGCAGCTCACTTCCGCGCAGATGCCGGGGTGAAGGTGGGGGCGGCTTGCGGGCGCGTAGTCGAATTTTATGTTAAGGCTGTCGGCAATGCCCTCTAAAATGCCCTTGATATCGAAGAATGTGCCGTTGCCGAATGTGCCTATGCACAGCACTTTGCGCTCTTCGGGAAGCCCTTCGAGGGGCAACTTTTCGGGCACGTAAATTTTCGCGAGTTCGAAAAGTTTGCCTTCCGTATTTCCGCGGCGCAAATTCCGCACGATAACGTTCACCATGGACGGCGCGAGCGTCGTGCGCATAACCGACAAATCTTCGCCGATGGGGTTTTTGATTTTTATGAATTTTCTCTCGGGCGCGTCGTCGGGGTAATGCAGCATATCCAAATCCTTTTCAGAGTAGAAAGAATAGGTGGATATTTCGTACAGCCCCATCGCGACGAGCGCGTCTTTAAGCGAATTTTCGGCTTTCTGTTCGTCGTTGTAACCGCCGTTGGTTATCAGCGCGGACGGCATAAACGTGCCCGTTACGTGCTCGTAGCCGTACTCGCGGATAAGCTCCTCGGCAATGTCCGCATACCCGTCGATATCCTCGCGGTAGGGGGGCACCTGCAAATCGAGCGTATCGCCCTTTTGCTCCACGCCGAAGTTCAAGGCCTTTAAAATTTCAACCGCTTTTGCGGCGGGAATTTCTATGCCCAAAAGCGAATTGATTTTGGAAAGGCTGACGCTTATCTCTTTCGCGCCGTCGTGCGAGTACTCGGTCTTAACGTCGACGTGCACGTCGGTAACCGTGCCGCAACCCAGCTCTTCGATAAGGTGCAGAGCCCTCGCCATCGCCCTTTCGGTCGTGTACTCGTTTATGCCCTTTTCGAACAGCGCCGAGCTGTCGGAATGTTGCCCGAGCGCGCGCGAGGTCTTTCTTATGCTGTCGCGCGCAAACTTCGCACTCTCGAATAAAAGCTCGCGCGTGCCGTCTGTAATCTCGCTGTTCTCGCCGCCCATAACGCCCGCTAAAGCGCACGGCTTGTTGCCGTCGCAGATAACGAGATTGTCGGGGGTGAGTTTAAAACTCTTGCCGTCGAGCGTCACTATCTCCTCGCCCGCGGCTGCTCTGCGAACGACTATCTCTCTGCCGTCGAGCTTCGCGCAGTCGAACGCGTGCATGGGCTGACCCATTTCCAAAAGTATAAAATTGGTAATATCGACAAGGTTATTTATCGAGCGCAACCCGCATAAATTCAGCCGCTTTCTAAGCCATAAGGGAGAGGGGGCGGGGCGCACGTCTTTTACGTAGTGAGCAATGTATCTGGGGCATATGTCGGGGGCAATCACGCTTACCGTCACTTTTTCGCCCTTTTCTTTTGCGGTGTAAGAGCAGTCGGGCTCCTTGAATTTTTTGCCCAGAACGGCGGCAACCTCGCGCGCCATACCCACAATGCTCTGGCAGTCGGGGCGGTTAGCCGTAACGCCTATATCGAATATAAAATCGTCGAGCCCCAAGAGCGGCTTTACGTCCGCACCGTTTTCAAATTCTTTTGGAAGTAGCAACAGCCCGCAGTAGTCGCCGCCGTCGAACATATCGCCGTTGACGCCTATTTCCACGCCCGAACAGAGCATACCCTCGGAGTCTATGCCGCGCAGTTTGCCCTTCTTTATGGTCATCACGCCCTCTATCGTAACGTGGTCTTTTGCGGTGGCGTACACGGTCGCGCCGACTAATGCGACGGGGGCTTTTATGCCTTTTGCAACGTTGTCCGCGCCGCAGCAAATCTGCTTTATGCCGTGCCCGCCGCAGTCCACCTTGCAAACGTGCAGGTGGGTGCCCTCTACGGGTTCGCATTCTGTAACCTCGCCCACGACGACGCCCGTAATATCTTTGCCGATTTCGATAAGTTCTTCAACCTCAAACCCGCAACCGAATAATTTTGCCTGTAATTCCTGCGGCGTGCAATCAACTTCTACGTAATCTTTTAACCATGATAACGGTAATAACATTTTATATATCCTCGTTTTATGTCTGTATATTTAATGGCTGTTTAAAAAATGTAAAATCAAATTAATCTGACCTTAATCGTGCCTTCCACCTTAATAAAGGGGGAAGGTGGCTTGACCGTTTAGGTCAAGACGGATGAGGGATGTGTAATCCGACATTATTATAATGCGGTGAAAAGTAACCTTATCCCTCATCACCGTTCCGCTAACGCTTCACGGAGCTTCCCCCTTATACATAAGGTGGAAGCCAAGTGTAGGTGATAATTCTTAATTATTCTTGAATTGCCTCAAAAATCTCGTGTCGCCCTCGAACAGAAGCTTCATATTGTTGATGCCGTATTTGAGCATCGCAATGCGCTCTATGCCCATGCCGAACGCGAAGCCCGAATATTCGTCGGGGTCAATGCCGCACCCTTCCAAAACGCGGCGGTTGACCATACCCGCGCCTAAAACTTCAATCCAGCCTGTGCCCTTGCACAGCCTGCAACCCTTGCCGCCGCACTCGAAACAGCTCACGTCCACCTCGACCGAAGGCTCGGTAAAGGGGAAGTAGGAGGGGCGAAGCCGCGTTTTGACGTTATCGCCGAAAATCTTTTTCGCAAACTCGTCGAGCATACCCTTCAAGTCGCAAAGGGTTATGCCCTTATCCACAACCAGCCCTTCCATCTGCGAGAACATGGGGGAGTGCGTCGCGTCGTCGTCGCTCCTGTACACCTTGCCCGGCGACAGAATTTTAATGGGCGGCTTTTGGTTTTCCATTACGCGTATCTGCCCCGCGCTCGTCTGGGTGCGAAGAAGCAGTTCTTCGGTAATGTAAAAGGTGTCCTGCATATCCCTTGCGGGGTGGTCTGCGGGAGTGTTCAGCGCGGTGAAGTTGTAGTAGTCGTTTTCGATTTCGGGACCCTCGAAAACGGTGAAGCCCATGCCCGAGAATATTGATATGAGCTCGCGCGTGACCAAAGTGTTGGGGTGGTACGCGCCCTTTTGCGTCTTGTT
This sequence comes from Clostridiales bacterium, assembly GCA_023667345.1. Classification (GTDB taxonomy): domain Bacteria; phylum Bacillota; class Clostridia; order Christensenellales; family Borkfalkiaceae; genus Coproplasma. Next base: position 44,957 of record JAMPAF010000009.1, on the reverse strand, counting down.
GCCGGGCAGGGTTACGTCGACCGCCTCGACGGCGTACAGCTTTTTAAGCTCCTTGTCTTTGAGCGACTTGTCGAGCCTGCCGAACTGGTCCTCAGCCCACGCCTTTAACGCGTTTATAATCATGCCTATCTCGGGTCGCTTTTCCTTTGGCACGTCGCGCATGCCCTTCATAAGCTCCGAAACCTCGCCGCTCTTTCCCAAAAATTTCATTTTAATCTGAAACAGATTTTCCGAAGAGCGCACGTCCTTTATCGCTTCCGCGATTTTCTTCTTTAATTCGTTAATCTTGTCTTGCATAGATTACCTCCAAAACTCTGTTGTCATATTGAGCGAAGCGAAGCACAGTCGAAATATCTGCCCCGATTACCGGCGACAGTCCGAAAAATGAGCTTATGCTGGTATCCTTTCGGATTCTTCAACTCCGCTAACGCTACGTTCAGAATGACATGGTGTAAATACTGAACGCGTCTGTGTGTGCTATTTTACAAAGTAAAGCGCATTGCGCATTGTCAATTAAAAAACTCCCCGTGCAAAAAGCACAGGGAGCTATACAAACTCGGTACCACCTGATTTCGCGGCAAAAGCCGCCTTAATTACCCTTTTACGCAGAGTGCCGCGGGATAAACTACTTTAAAAATTTCGCATATCCGGCTCGTGAGTGAATACCGCACTTAAAGCGAACGGACAACCTTTCAGCCGACGGATTATCCTCTCTGATTTCACTTATATTAAGTGCGTCTGTCTCAGTCAACGCCGTTGTTAAAATTATATCAACGGCAAAAAACAATGTCAAACAAATTGGAGAGGAATTAAGAATTCAGAATTAAGAATTCAGAATTATTACCGCAATCTTGCCTTCCACCTTAATAAAGAGGGAAGGTGTCGCAACCGTTAAGGTTGTGCCCGCCCGCGTAGCGGTACTGCGTGCCGACAAGTCGGGGTATTCGGTTACCGTCATTGCGAGGCGAAGCCGTGGCAATCCAGAATTACGGAGTTTGCGGGTGTTCGCCTTAAATAGCGTTGTAATGCGGCAAGGTTTGGGGAGCGCGTCGCCCCCATTTTCTTTATTAAATGTGGAAGCCGAGAGTAAGGGCGAATTCAATTCCGCATTCCGCATTCCGCATTAAAAAATATTCTCCAACTTCACGCTGTACGCGTCGGGAAGATTTTTGGTGATTTCCAAAAGCACCTCTATCTTGCCCAAAGCCAAATCGTGCTCGTCGCGGTAGATAAGGGCGCAAGCCTCGCTCAGCCAGTAATCGACGTACGATATGTCGTTGTGCGGAATAACAACCTGCAACCTGCTCTTTTTGTCCGCCCAAAGCCGCCTTACGGCATACGCGTCCTCACGCGTGGCGGTTTTTTCCTCTATCTTGTCGTACAGCGTTTCGAGCGCGGTGTGGAACTGCCCGAACTGCTTTCCTATATAGTACTGCGTACCGAAAAATACGCCGAGGCAAAGGGCGATTGCAACCAACGTGTAAATTATAGATTTTACCATTGCCCGTTCACCTGCAAGTTTAAAATTTTGTACGGCTTGCCCTTTTCCTGAAAGTATACTCTGCCGTTGCCGTCTACCGTCATAACCAACACGTTTTTAAGCTTAACCTTCTGCTTTGCGGCAAAATTTTTAACGTCCTCTAAGGTTATGCCCGCAACCTTCGCGTTCTTTTCGTCTGTCTTTCCGTTGTCCACTAAAAGCAAGGGAAGGGTGGGGGTGAGCTCCTCTTTTGCAAGGGCGGAAAACTTGCCGTTCGCCTCGTAGAGCCCGTAGTATACGTCGTCCAAATTAAAATACCCCGCCCCGCGCATACTCTCAATCAAATCGGATACGTCCAGATTATTCTGCCGCAGTTGATAGCTGTCGATGCCGTCTTTTGTTATAACGAGCGAGGGTTTGCCGCACACAAGCGTCTTCATAGGCTTAAACCACATATCCAAAAGCCAGACAATCTGGTGCAAAATAAATATGGTTACGATAGCTATTATGCCGTATAAAAGGGGTACGGAGCTGTCCGCCATGGGTATGCACGCGAGCTCGGCAATAAGCAGGGTAATAACCAGCTCGAAGGGTTGCATTTCGCCTATCTGGCTCTTGCCCATAAGCCGCATTATTATTAAAAGCGTAAAAAATATAATCGCAGTCCTTATAAAAATCAAAGCCATAAAATAAGTTTGTACAAAACTTTTTATTTTATAAAGTATTCTGAGGAGTATTTGAATAAATGTATCGTGAAAATAAAAAAGACTGCGAGATTATAGCTCACAGTCGTGGTTATTTAATTTTCGCATCTGCCCAAAAGATAGTCTGCCGAAATATCAAAATAGTCGCATAGAGCCACAATGTAGCTCGCTTTTGGTTCGTTAGTTTCACGCTCCCAATAATCTATTGCCTTCTGACTTACGCCTATTATCTTGGCAAGGGTTTGCTGTGAAATGCCTCTTTCTATCCTCAACTCTTTGAGTCTAACACCTACCATAACTATATTTTAGAAGACTTCTTCTTAAAATAAATGCCAAAGAAGAAAATTTCTTATCGAAAAATATCATTGTTTAAGAAGAAATCTTCTTTAAAAGCTTGACTAAGAAGAAAACTTCTTGTATAATTTAATAAATCATTAAAAAAGGAGAGAAATATGGCAAGAAATATAGGCAAGCTAAAAGTAGTACATAGAAAGTATGCTTACGGATGTCCGATAATCAAGTTTGAAAAAAAGTGTTTCGATTGGGTGTGTGCAGGTCACTCAGTGACTGACGTTCATGACGGCTACGAGGTTTCGGGTAGTTCGGTAAAGCGTAAGCACCATTTAGTTAAATATGTTTATTTTAGACGCCCCTACGACTATAAGAAGAATTTCCTTTTCGGCTTGACGGAATTATTGAGCAACATTGTGTCGTTTTTTCGTGTGCTTGCGTTCAATCTGATAGTTCCTGTGGCAATTATCGGAGTAGTGCTGAGCTTTGTGATGACAGACGACCCCGACTTTATAGGCAATTTCTGGGGTGCGTTCGCGGGAGTTTACGGAGGACTTACGGTACTTTCATTAGTTCTTGCGTTGTTGGGTGTACTGTGGCGCAAATTGTTCAGACTTACTGAAAAGACGGATGAAATTCAAGAGGCTAACGGTTATATGAAATGGTCGGAATATGATGACGATAATTCCACCGACTATGATTATGCTTAATAACTCAATTTAACGGCATTTGTAATCAAACTTCATTATAGTTAAATTTTGGTAGCGGAAACGTAAGAAAAAATCTTGCGTTTCCGTTTTTTTGAATGCAATTTTTGAATGCAATTATAGTAAATAACATGTAATACAAATTTAAGTTAGTTAAATTAATACGAGCGAATAACGGCAATCGCAAAAATATTTTTAATATATTCTCTTAATTCTTGCTAACCCTCGCGACTTTATGATATAATGCTTTAAGTTTATGAAACATAAAGATTATACGGAAATTCACTCGGGGACATACGTTACGAGGGAATTGCTGAACAGGCTTGAAAGCCCGGACGACGCACTTAAAATTATCCATATTGCGGGCACCAACGGCAAGGGGTCGACGGCGGAATTTTTTACGCAGATTTTAATTGCCGCGGGCAAAAAAGTCGGTACGTTCACCTCGCCCGCCGTGTACGATTTTTACGACCAGTTCCGAATTGACGGCAAGCCGCTATCACCCGCCGTAGCGGAAAGCTATTTCGAAAGGGCTTTGGCGGTTGCCGACGGGCTTAACCCGACCGACTTTGAAATTCAGACGGCGGGCGCGATATTAGCCTTTAAGGAAGAGGGGTGCGAGTACTGCGTTTTGGAGTGCGGCATGGGCGGCTTGAACGACGCAACCAACGCGGTTAATAAAAAGGTGCTTGCGGTTATAACCTCGATATCGCTTGAACATACCGCATATCTGGGCAACACGGTAGCGGAAATCTGCACGCAAAAGGCGGGAATTATAAAAAACTGCCCCGTAATAGTCAATCGCTTTCAGCGCGATGAGGTGTATAGATATTTCAAAAGAAAAGGGGCGATATTTCCCGGCGCATGCGCTACAATGCGCGGCTTTAAGGATAATGAATTTATTATAGGCGGCAAATATTACGGCGATAAAATATTTAAGTATTCAAGCGAACTCAGCAGCTATCAGGAAACTAATATTGCGGTGGCGATGAAGGGAGCGGAGCTTTTGGGAATTAGTCCGGAAGCCGTATACGAGGGAATAAAAAATGCCGTACCCCGCGGCAGAGCGGAATTTTTCCGTAAGGGCGGAAAAACTTATATTTTAGACGGCGGGCACAACCCCGCGGCGTTTTCACCTTTAATAAACGTTCTTTATAGGTTGCCGCATTCGGAAATCACGGTTATTTTCGGTTGCTTAAAGGATAAGGATATAGACGGCAACCTCGCCGCGCTTTCGGAAGCAGCCGAAAGAATAATCGCGGTAAGGTGCCCCAGCCCGCGCGCAAGAAGTTTAGAGGAAACCGAAGAAGCCTGCCGCAAACATTTTAAAGACGTGTCATGCGCGGAAAGCGTTACGGATGCGCTGAACAATGCTTATACGAAAACCGTGGTTGTGTGCGGTTCGTTCACCCTTTTAAAGGAGGCAAAATTATGGATAGAGAGAGGGCAATGAAAGCCGTAAAGGAGCTTTTGGAAGCTTTGGGCGAGGACGTTGAACGCGAGGGTTTAAAGGACACCCCCCGCCGCGTTGCCGACGCCTTTGCGGAGTTCACCTCGGGTGAAAATATGAGTGCGAAAGAGGCGCTTTCAACGACTTTCGCAGTCGACGGCGGCGATATCGTAATTGAAAAGGACATCGCCTTTTCGTCCACATGCGAGCATCATTTAATGCCCTTTTTCGGCAAAATAGCCGTCGCGTATATCCCCGACAAAAAGGTCGTGGGGCTGTCGAAGCTTGCGCGATGCGTTGAGGTATTCGCCAAGAGATTGCAGTTGCAGGAAAGGCTGACGGGGCAGATTGCCCAAGCGGTTATGCAGCACCTCGCGCCGAAGGGCGTTATGGTTGTATGCGAAGCCGAGCACACCTGCATGACCTGCCGAGGCGTAAAAAAGGCGGGAAGCAAAACGCTTACGTACAAGGTCGCTGGCGACTTTCCCAAAGAAAAAATAAGTGAAGTTTTGGCGTTAATTCAATGATAGTAGGGGGGCAATCGTTCAAAAACCGCACCTATGCGATGGCGATTATAAACCTCACGCCCGACAGTTTCTGGGCGGACAGCCGCGCGGATTGCGACGATATTTTGTTCCACACGGAGCGGGCGGTTAAAGAGGGCGCGGCAATAATAGATATCGGCGCGCAGTCCACCCGCCCTGATTATACGGAAGTATCCGCGGAAGAGGAAATCGCACGGCTCGAAAAGCCGCTTGCGGCGATAAAGCGGGAGTTTGATATCCCCGTGTCGGTAGATACATATTATTCGCGCGTTGCCCGCGCCGCGCTCGATTTGGGCGCGGATATGATAAACGATATCTGGGGCTTGACGCACGATAAGGATATGGCAAAGACTGTCGCAAGGGCGGGGGCGTCCGTCTGCATTATGCACAATTCGCCGCAAAAGCTTGTCGGCGATATCTTCCCGCAGATAGAAAATTTTCTGAAAAACTCGGTTGAAACCGCGCTTGAAGCGGGCATAGATAAAGATAAAATCTGCCTCGACGGCGGCATAGGCTTTGCAAAGGATAAAGAGCAGAACCTGCAACTTTTAAACGGTTACGACCGCCTCGCCGCGCTCGGCTATCCCTTGCTTTTGGGTACAAGCCGCAAGTCGCTCTTCGGCGGCACGCCCGAGGAAAGATTGCCCGCAACGCTTGCAAGCACGCGGCTTGCGGTAAGGCAAAAGGTGCTGTTCGTTCGGGTGCACGACGTCGCCGAAAATGTTAAGGCAATTAAGGAAGCGGCGTGGGAATAGCCATTTAAGCGGAATTATTTTAAAAATTGACCGAAATTTAACCTTCCCCTTTGGGGGAAGGTGGCGTTTTCGAGGAACGAGAAAATGACGAATGAGGGGTTACTTCGTTATATCCAACCAACCCCTCATCCGTCTTGACCTTGAAGGTCAAGACACCTTCCCCCGAAGGGGAAGGTTACAGTGTGTAACCAAAAAATTATGAGTGCAATAAATGTTAAGGGCTTAAAGGTTATGGCGCGCCACGGCGTTCTGCCCGAAGAAAAAATCAATCCCCAGCCCTTTGTTTTCGATATAGGGATAGACTGCGACGCATACCCCGCCGCAGTGAGCGACGACGTGAATCTTACGGTAAATTACGCCGAAATCTGCGCCGACGTCACGCGGTTCTGCACACAAAATTCCTTTGATTTAATCGAAACGCTCGCGTACAAAACGGCATTTCTGCTCGTCGGCAAATACCCGAAAATCACCGCCGCAGAGGTCACGGTGCACAAGCCCGAAGCCCCCGTCGGACTGCCCTTCGGCGATATAAGCGTTACGGCGCGGGCGGAGAGGAACACGGTAATTTTGTCCCTCGGTTCGAGCGAGGGGGATAGGAAGGGAACGCTCGACGGCGCAACCGCGGCGCTTGGGAAACTCGACGGCATAAAAATTTTAAAGGTTTCGCACTATATCGAAACCGAGCCGTACGGCGGCGCGGCGAAAAACAGATTTTTAAACTGCGCCCTCTCGGCGGAATGTCTTTTGCCCCCGCGCGTGCTTTTAGATAAAATTCACGAAATAGAAAAGGATTTCGGGCGCGTCCGCACCGTGCGCTGGGGGGACAGAACGCTCGATATAGATATAGTCTTTTTCGGCAATAAAATAATTGCGGAGGAGGGGCTCTGCGTGCCGCACCCCGACTATTTCAACCGCGATTTCGTGCTTAACCCCGTCAAAGAAATTGCCCCCGCTTTCGTCTGCCCGATAAAGCGTAAGCGCATGTCAGATTTGTAAATAGTCCATATCGTCAAAAATCGTCATTTTTCACGTTCATTTTTGTGCAATTTGCACAATCTTTTCTTTAATGTATATACAAAACCGCACTCGGGTGATATAATTGCGCATAGTGGAAAGAATATTTTTCTGCGTGGGAGCGCGCTTAAAAGCGCGCCTTTAAACCGTAATTTTACTGTTATACCGGTCGGATTTTTCCGACGGGTAAGGAGCGTATATTTTGGAAAAAATCGGAATTATCGACCTCGGGTCGAATTCGGCAAGGCTTGTAATCGTAAACCTGTTCGAGGACGGGTTTTTTATGGTTGTCGACGAGCTTAAAGAGAGCGTACGTTTAGGGCAGGATATGGAGCGCGACGGCTTTTTAAAGCCCCAGCGCGTTGCCGAAACAATCAAAACGCTTCGCATGTTCAAGCGTCTTTGCGACGTGAGCGGCGTAACCCGCATTATAGGCGTTGCCACCGAGGCGGTGCGCAGGGCTAAAAACCAGCGTTCGTTTTTGGACGAAATTCAGACGAGCTGCGGGGTAAAACTGCGCGTTCTTTCCGCCGAGGAAGAGGCGACTTTGGTCTACCGCGGCGTTATAAACACCATGGATATCCCCAAGGGCGTAATTTTGGAGATAGGCGGCGGCTGTACCAAAATCATTTATTATAACCGCAGAAATATGCTGCGCTTTGCCACAATTCCTTTCGGCGCGGTAACGCTCACCGATATGTTCTCGGGCGAGGGCTTAAAGCCCGAAGAGCAGGCGGCTAAAATGGAGGAGTTCTTCCTCGAAAAGTTAAACGGCATAGACTGGCTGGGCGAAATTGACCCCGACGCGCAGATGATAGGCGTGGGCGGCTCGTTCCGCAACCTCTTTAAAATAAACAAAATGGTGCATAAATACCCTTTGGATATCGTGCACAACTTCAATCTCGAAGCCGAGGCTTTCTATCCTTTATACGATATGATAAAGGTTTTGGACCTCGACAAGAAAAAGAAGATAAAGGGCTTGTCGGCGGAGCGCGCCGACATTCTTCCCGCCGCGCTTGCAATCATAAAGACCTTTATAACAAGGCTGAATTTCGACAATTTCACTCTTTCGGGGTCGGGACTGCGCGAGGGGATAATGTTCAATCAGGCGTTGCCCTCGACAATCGACAAACCCATTTTAGACGTAATGAACTACTCGCTTACGACGCTTGTAAAGTATTATGACTGCGACGAAAGCCACGTGGAGCACGTAGTCAATTTAAGCGTTCAGCTCTTTAAGCAACTGCGCGTTCTGCACAAGTTCCCCCGCCAGTATTTAAAGGTGTTAAAGGTGGCGGCAATGCTGCACGACTGCGGTATGCGCATCAAATTCTACAACCATCAGCGCCATAGCTGTTATATGATTATGAATTCCACGCTCTACGGCGTAAGCCACAGGGAGATAGTGCTCGCGGCGTTCACCGCTTGCTGTCATAAAAAGGAGGACATCAACCCGTATAGCTGGAACCAGTACCGCGATATTTTGCAGGAGGACGACGTGGAGATTGTAAAGCGGCTGGGCGTAATGCTTCGGATTGCCGAAAGCTTAGACAGAAGCCACGCGGGCGTCGTCAAGGGGATAAACTGCGATATTCTCGGCGACTCGGTTATTATGAAGACCGAGGTCGAGGGAGACGCCTCACTCGAAATCCGCGACGCGTTGGCGGCAAGCGCGGAATTCAAAAAGTCGTTCAGAAAGAATTTAGAGATTTTGTAAAAAGAAACAAAGTGCCGCTGAATTATGGCGGCATTTAAACTATGCTGACGTTAAAGCTAAATATTATAAGTAAATAAGAGCGTGTCATTTCGAGCGAAGGAAGACCCGCGATAGCGGGCGACCGAGTCGAGAGAATCCCATCGTGGTAATACGTGAAAAAATAGGAAGCGATATCACCTTAAAGAGCGTTTGTTGTGGCAAAGTCAGTTTTGCGCGAGAAAAAGCGCGCAAAAAGATTCTTCGACTGCAAGCGGGAAAGCTGTACTATTTCATCGTTCTTGGTTATACCGCTTTCCGCTCAGAATGACGCCAACCTCTTTCGTCTGTTACGCAGCCACCCTTCTTACACGCCGCAAGGAAAACGGCGTGTTCGGTCACCGCAAACGCGGGACGTATGCGTTTGCTCATCTCGCAACGCGAAAACAACCAGAGCAATGGTTGTTTTGAGAAATGCGTTGCTCGTCCTTTCAAAGTGGAAGGCGAGGGGTTGGTACCCGTCATTGCGAGCGTAGCGCGGCAATCCAGAATTACGTAGTCTGCGAAGAGTACCTCGAAGAGGGGATAGAGGTTGATTTAATTCCTAATTCCGCATTACGAATTACGCATTGAATATGAAAATTATATTGGCAAGTGCGTCGCCGCGGCGCAAAGAGTTGCTTAAACAAATTGTAAAAAATTTCGAAATTATCCCCGCAAAGAGCGAGGAAAGGGCGTACAATCTTCCGCCCGAAAAACTTGTGTGCGCGCTCGCGGAAAACAAGTGCGCCGAGGTGTTCTTATCCCACCCCGACTGCGTCGTCATAGGTTGCGACACGGTAGTCTATTTTAACGGCAAGGTCCTCGGCAAACCCAAATCTGCGGCGGAGGCGGAGCGGACTTTAAAGGAGCTTTCGGGCAATACGCACAGCGTATACACGGGCGTCTGCGTGCGCTCGGCGGAAAAAACTTTAATATGTTTCGACAGAACGGAAGTTACGTTCAACGAACTTTCGGAAAAATTCATAAAAGATTACGTTGCGGGCGGCTCGCCCATGGACAAGGCGGGCTGTTACGGCATACAGGACGGCGGCGTTGTTAAAAGCTATAAAGGCAGTTACACCAACGTTGTCGGGTTGCCGGTGGAAACGCTTGAAAAAATGCTTAGAGAATTAAGAATTTAGGGAATTCAGAATTAAGAATTAAGAATTAAGAATTATGCTAAGGAAAAATTATTTAAAATAATCTGACATTCATTCTGCATTCTTAATTCTACATTCTACATTCAACAAAGCGCGGCAAGCAAATGAGATTGACAGAGAAAAGCATATGATTAGACTGGTTGCGGACATTGGGTCCTGGCTGACTAAAATAGGAATATTGGGTTGCGGGGTCGTGCTCTCGGAGGCGACCTGCGTCGCGTTGCAGAGCGATATTTCGGGCAACGTGACTATCAAGGCGTACGGCGACACGGCGCGCGCGCTTTCGGGCAAGGCGGCGCAGAACACGCGCATTATAAACCCCGTTTGCGAGGGCGAAATCGTTCAGCCCGCGCTTTTATGCGAACTTTTAAAATATTTTCTCGAAAAGATAGAGGTGACGCCGCGCAAGGCTAAGCAGGCGGAAGTAATGTTTATATTGCCTTGCAGCGCGACGAAAAAACTGCGCAAAACCTACCTTAAAATCGCCGAGGACTGCGGCATAGGCAGAACGTACTTTACGCGCACCCCGTTCGCGGCGGTGCTCGGGCACAATGTAACTCTTTCCAAAACCTCGCCCGTCTTTTGCGTGGACGTGGGCTACGGCAAAACTGACATATCCGTCTTTTCGCTCGACGGCATAATATCGGGTTTTACGGCAAATTTGGGCGGCGGCAATATCGACGTGCACATCATGGATTTGCTGTGCGAGGAGTTCGGCATAAAGGTGGGCGCGCTAACCGCCGAAAAGCTCAAAAACGTGGTGGGCAGTCTCTACGAAGGCGACAACAAGATGATGGCGGTAATAGGCCGCTCGGTAAAAAACGGCGAACCCACGCAGGCGGCGGTGAATTCCTCGCACCTCGAAGAGGTCATAAAACTGTACGTCGATAAAATTATAGAGTACGTCCGCGCGGTGCTTGCCGATTTGCCCGCGGAAGTTTCGTCCGCAGTCGTAAACGGCGGCATATACCTTTCGGGCGGACTTACCAAAATGGACGGCTTTGCGGAGTACTTCGGCAAGGGGCTCGAAATAAAGGTCAACGTGTGCGAAGAGCCGTCGCTTGCCTCGGTGATAGGGGGGTGCACGGTGCTTTCCAGCCCGTACCTTTGTTCTAAGATAGCCACCGTGAACTGAAATTCACGCTTAAAATATGTGTGAATTTGTTAATTTTTTTCACGGTTTTTGTTAGTTTGGCGAAATTACGAAATTATTTTTCAAATTAACAAAAATAAAACCGTTAAAACGGTTGCCGAAATGTTTAAGATTGTAATTAATGACTAATAAGGCAGTGTTAATTTGCCGAAAAAATGAAAAATTTCCGAACGTAACGTTTTTGTTTGCCCGAAATTTTAATTGTGTTATACAATAATATAAAATCGGAAGGAGGGCGTAAGCGTTATGTTCGCCGACATAATGTCAAATGGTGGTAATTATTCCGTGAAACCGCAAAACTTTATTTACGCCAGCTTCGATTTGTGCGCGCTGATACTTAGCATAGTCGTGCTGATAAACTACATAATCAGTAAAAAGATACACGGCAGAAAAACGATGCTTTTCTTAACGCTCGCAATCTGCACGGTCGCATCTTCCGCGCTCGACTTTATTGCGGTAATTGCGCTCAGCGTCACGGGCTGTCCCGTATGGCTCGGCAATATTTTAATTACGGTTAATTATCTCTGCTTCAATCTTGCGGGCGTGGTGTTTGTGGTGTACGCAGTCGCGGTCATTTACGAAAACGCCAAAATACCCCGTTGGAGCTATGTTATTGCAAACCTGTTGTTTGCGCTCTCTCTCGCGGGCGTCACGTTTGCCGCGGTCTGCGTGTTCAAATACGGTCATAATAACGTTGCGGATTATTTAAAGAACGCATACGAGGGCATAATTTACGGCGTGCAGTTTGTCGCTCTTGCTTTCTCGCTTTCGATAGGAATAGTCCAGCACAGGAAGCTGAGCGCGGCAAGTCGGCTCAACATATACTTCTTTGCCGTATTCAATATGGTTGCGGTACTCATTCAGTTTATAGTCCGCAGATTTAATTTCTCCGTACAGATAAGTAACTTCGCGCTCGCAATCGCGGTGCTTCTCATTTACGTAACCTTGCAGCGCCCCGAGGACGAGCTCGATGCGGCAAGCGGCGCTTTCAACGCCCGCTCGTTCAACCGCCGCGGGCATATGCGTCTGGACGCGGGCAACCCCTTCTGGATTTTCGCAACGGAAATCAACAATATGACGGTGGTCAACTCGTCGTTCGGCTTAAACGGCGGCAATCAGGTTATAAGGGAAGTCGCCGAAAGATATATGTCGCGGTTGACGAAAAATCAGCATTTATACAGACTGAGCGGCGTGCGCTTTGCCGTAATGTTCGACAGTTATGATGACTATGAAGAGTTCGCGAAGCGTTGCAGGGGCATATTCGATAAGCCCGTATCCGTAAACGAAACCGAACTCCACGTAACCGCCTTAGCGTGTGTTATAAGCGTGCCCGAGGTTACGGACAAGCTTTCGGAAGTAGAGGATTTGATAAGGTACTACCGCAACAGCATAAACGTATCCGAAGAGGTCATAATCGCGGACAAGGACGCAATCGCAAAGGCGCGCCGCCGCGAGCTTGTAGACTACGCTATACAGAACGCCATAAACAACCGCACATTCGAGGTGTATTATCAGCCTATTTACTGCGTAAAGGACAACACGTTCAGCGGGTGCGAGGCGCTTATAAGGTTAAAGGACGAAACTTTGGGCTTTATCAGCCCCGACGAGTTTATCCCCATTGCCGAGCAGAACGGCAAGATAATAGAGGTGGGCAGATTCGTCATTGAAGAGGTGTGTAGTTTTATAAGGTCGGAGCGGCTTAAAGAGCGCGGCATAACCTTCGTGGATATCAACCTTTCGGTCATCCAGTGCATGCACCCCGAAATAATAAGCGATATCGAAAAGACGCTCGAAAAATACGACGTGCCGCGCTCGATGGTCAACCTCGAAATTACCGAAACGGCGTCGGCGGGCTCGTACGCAATGTTGCAGAGCAAGCTCAACGAGCTTCACTCCAACGGCTTTACAATATCTTTGGACGACTTCGGCACGGGCTTTGCCTCGGTCGAGTATCTAATCAAATTCCCGTTCGACGTGGTAAAGCTTGATAAATCGCTCGTGTGGGCGTATATGAGCACAAAAAAGTATGAGCCTATCTTGCAGCACTATATGCCTATGCTGCACAGTCTGGGTACGAGGATAGTTGCGGAGGGCGTCGAAACGCTCGATATGGCAAACGCGCTTATCGGGCTCGGTTGCGACTATTTGCAGGGTTATTATTATTCGCGCCCCATCCCGAAGGACAAATTTTTGGAGTTTATCCAAGCGGGCAACGAAGGTCAGCAGTTGGCATAAACCGCGTGTCGCGGCAGCCAAGTCCTTTAATTGCTTGTGCGATTTACAACCAACATCAGCAAAACATAAAGCCGCGCGGCGGGCAGGGTGTCTCTGCTCGCCGCGCGGCTTTTATAATAATTTGCAAGTACATTATTAACTCGCTATGTCTTTGCGTCATTGCGAGGAGCGTTAGCGACGTGGCAATCCAGAATTACGGAGTTAGCGGGTGTTCGCCTTAAATAGCGTTGTAATGCGGCAAGGTTAGTTTTGCGCGAAAATACCTCTTCGAGGCGCGCAAAAAGATTCTTCGACTGCAAGCGGGAAAGCCATTTCGTTTCAACTTACTTTTCTGTACCGCTTTCCGCTCAGAATGACGCCAACCGCTTTTCGCTACTGCGTGCCACCTTTGGCTGGGCAGAATGACGGTGACCGTTTTCCGCTACTTCGTGCCGTGTAAGTGCGGAGCAGAATGACAATTCCACACCCTTGCCTTCCCCTTGCGTTTATGGGGGAAAGTGGCACCGTAGGTGACGAATGAGGGATGTGCAATATTCCGCAATATAGCCTTCCCCTTGGTGGGGAAGGTGCCCGAAGGGCGGATGAGGGGAAAATTGTCTTTACGTCTTAAACAGCATTGTAATAAGCGCTCAGCGGATTATTGCCGCGGGGCGCATAATTTTTGCGGCGCTTTCTCACAATAGTTGTATGGAAAACATTTCTAAGAGTAAATCGGTAAAACCGTCGGTTGTGGTGGTGGGCGGCAGTTCGGGCATAGGCTACGAGACTTGCGTGCGCCTTGTAAACCGCGGCTGGGAAGTAACCAACGTTTCGAGAAGCGCTTGCAACAACGCCAAAGTGCACAATATCTGCGCCGACGTAACCTGCGGCGGCGAGGCTTTTTCCGCAATCGCGTCGGCGGCGGAAAAGTACGGCTTAAACGCGCTTGTGTACTGCGCGGGCTTTTCGATGGCGGCGCCCATCGAGTACGCCAAAGAGACCGACTATAAATACCTTTTCGAGGTCAACTTTTTCGGCGCGCTCAAAGCCGTGCAGACAGCCATTCCATATATGAAAAAGCGGGGCGGAAAAATCGTGCTCGTGGGCTCTCTCGGCGGCGATGTGCCCGTAGTTTTCGACAGCTTTTATTCGTGCTCTAAGGCGGCTTTGGAAATGCTCGCGCGCGAGGCGAACACCGAGCTGAACGGCTACGGCATAACGGCTACGGCGGTGCTCCCCGGCGGCACTGCGACCAACTTTTCGTTCAAGCGCAAGGTGTACCCCGAGGAAGAAAACGGAACGTACGGCAAGTCGTTAAACCGCGCCGTTGCAGCGCTCAACAATATGGAGCAGAGCGGTATGAAACCCTCGCGCGTGGCGGAAGATATCTGCAAGGTGCTTGCCGCCGAAAAGCCGCCTATCATAAAGACGTGCGGCGTAAAGACAACGGCGGCGCGCTTTGCAACCCGCGTTATGCCCGAAAAGGTGACCAACTATCTGAACGGGAAGATGTATAACCAATGAGAAAGGAATACGATTTATCCCGCCGCGATGAGCGGGAGACGCTGTACCGCGGCGTTAAGGAGGGCGGAATTAAAAATGACCGGAAAGAGTAAGCAAAATTACAACGCCAACTACCTGCAATATATCAAGACGCAGGAGCCCAAATCCAAGCACTTTAAAAACTGCCTTTCGGCGTTCGGCGTGGGCGGGCTTATCTGCTGTATAGGTCAGTTTTTCCGCTTTATGTTGGAGTTTGCGGGGCTGTCGGGCGACGTGCTCGCGGGCACGGTTTCGATGATACTCATATTTTTAAGCTGTCTTTTGACGGGGCTCGGCGTGTACGACAGAATAGGCAGGCACGCGGGCGCGGGCTCTATCGTGCCCATTACCGGCTTTGCAAACTCGGTTGCGTCGCCCGCGATAGAGTTTAAAACCGAGGGCTGGATATACGGCATGGCGGCGAAAATGTTCACGGTGGCAGGACCTATAATTGTTTTCGGGGTGTTCTCGGGTGTTTTGGTTGGGTTGATTTACAGTTTTATATAATACAATATATTGTGTGAAAACTTTTTATGTTTTACAATATTTTGTAATAAATTGTTGACAAGTATATTGCGCTGTGATATAATCACAATACAAATTGAGAGTGCGCCGTAACTGACGAAATTTTTGCGGAAAACCGCAGGGGAGCGGCGTCTTTAAGATAAACGCCGTTCGTCTGGGCAAATTTACTTAAATTCAAAAGTAAATTGCCCTGTTTTTTTGCGGAGGCGGCGGAGGTGCAGGTGAACGGTAATATTCATTCGTTTGAATCGTTCGGCACGGTCGACGGACCGGGGATACGCTTCGTCGTCTTTATGCAGGGGTGCCCGATGCGCTGTCTGTACTGCCACAACCCCGACACCTGGGGTAGGGGCAGCAAAAGCTTCACCGCCGAAGAGGTCGCTCAAACCGCTTTGAAATACAAGAGCTATTTCACGGGAGGGGGCGGCGTCACCGTTTCGGGCGGCGAGCCAATGTTGCAGGCGGAATTTGTGCGCGGGCTGTTTGCAATTTTAAAAACGCACGGCGTGCACACCGCGCTCGATACCTCGGGAATACTGTTCGACCCGGAAAATCCTCACAAATTCGACAGGCTGTTGTCCGTCACCGATTTGGTGCTTTTGGATATAAAGCATATCGACGAAAACGAGCATAAAAAACTCACTTCGCACTCAAATAAAAGCGTGCTCGCGTTCGCAAAATATCTTTCGGATATGGGCAAGCCGATGTGGATGCGCCACGTTTTGGTGACGGGGATAACCGACAGCGACGGATATTTAAACCGCCTTGCCGAGTTCATTTCAACGCTTAAAACGGTTGAAAAGGTGGAGGTTCTGCCCTACCACAATATGGGCGAGGTCAAGTACAAAAATCTCGGACTCGACTATCCGTTAAAGGGTATGGAGCCTCCCGCAAGAGAGCGGATTTTAAACGCAAAGAGAATATTAGAGATAAAAAAATGAACTACGATTTAAGCGGAAAATGCCTTATCGAGATAAGCGGCGAGGGGTGCGACGCGTGCCTTGCGGTTATGCCAAACTGCGGGAAGGTCGCCGAGGATAACGGGCTGAAATTCGTTAAAATAGACTTGCAGAGCTGTCCCGAAATCGTCGAAAGGTTTAATATAACGAAAATTCCGTCGATAGTTTTGGCGGAGGACGGCAAAGAAATTGCCAAATGCGCGGGCTATCAGCCGCTCGAAATTTTAGAACTTTGGGTACAAGCGAAGATTAATTAAGAATTAAGAATTAAGAATTAAGAATTATTGTCCGCTCAAATGTAACCGTCATTGCGAGGAGCGTAGCGACGTGGCAATCCAGAATTACGTAGTCTGCGAAGAGTACCTCGAAGAGGGGATAGAGGTTGATTATTTACACCTCAATTCTACATTCTTAATTCTGAATTCTGCATTACTTAGGTTTATCTTACATATAGGAGAAAAATATGCAATTCAAGCAGTGGGAAGGTTTTACCGCCGGTAAATGGAGCGACGACGAGGTAAACGTACGCGACTTTATTCAGCACAACTATAAGCCGTACGAGGGCGACGGCGCGTTCTTAGAGGGACCCACCGAGGCGACCGAAAAGCTTTGGAAAGAGGTTTTAAAACTTTCCGAAGAGGAAAGAAAGGCGGGCGGCGTTTTAAAAGCCGACACGAAGGTCGTCTCCACACTCACCAGCCACCCCGCGGGCTATATCGACAAAAAGCTCGAAAAGATAGTCGGTTTGCAGACGGACGAGCCCTTTAAGCGCGGTTTGCAGCCATTCGGCGGTATTAAAATGAGCGAGCAGGCTTTAAATATGTACGGCTACGAGCTCGACCCGCAGATTAAATATATCTTCACCCACTACCGCAAGACGCACAACGACGGCGTATACGACGCGTACACCCCCGAAATGCGCCGCGCCCGCACCGCGCATATTCTGACGGGCTTGCCCGACACGTACGGCAGGGGCAGAATTGTGGGCGATTACCGCAGAGTAGCTTTATACGGCGTGGACTATCTCATCGGGCGCAAACAGCGCGACAAGGATTTGATGGACGGCGATATGACGCCCGACAAGGTGAGGGACAGAGAGGAGCTTTCCGAGCAGATAAAGGCGCTCGGCGCGCTTAAAGAGATGGCGGCGCTGTACGGCTTCGATATCTCCAAGCCCGCCGAAAACGCACAGCAAGCCATTCAGTGGCTGTACTTCGGCTATCTCGCGGCGGTCAAGGACCAGAACGGCGCGGCTATGTCGATAGGCAGAAATTCCACGTTCCTCGATATCTATATCGAGCGCGATTTGGAAAATGGCACCCTCACCGAAAAAGAGGCGCAGGAGCTTATCGACCACTTCGTAATGAAACTGCGCATCGTAAAGTTTATGCGCATAAAGGACTATAACGAGCTGTTTTCGGGCGACCCTACCTGGGTCACCGAGTCGATAGGCGGCATGGGCGTGGACGGCAGAACGCTCGTCACCAAAAACTCGTTCAGAATTCTGCACACCCTCTCAAATTTGGGACCCGCTCCAGAACCCAATTTAACGGTGCTGTGGTCGAGAAATCTGCCCGCGGGCTTTAAAAAGTTCTGTGCCGAAACCTCGATTGCAACCTCGGCTATTCAGTACGAAAGCGACGATTTGATGCGCCCCGAAATGGGCGACGACTACTGCATTGCGTGCTGCGTAAGCTGTATGCGCGTCGGCAAGGATATGCAGTTCTTCGGCGCAAGGGCTAACCTTGCAAAGTGCCTTCTGTATGCTATAAACGGCGGTAAGGACGAGGTCACGCTCGACAAAAAAACGGGCAAACACCTGCAAGTATCCCCCGAATACGCGCCTATTTTGGGCGACGGACCTCTCGATTATAACGAGGTTGTAAAGAAGTACGACCAGATGATGGATTGGCTCGCGGGGCTGTACGTAAACACCTTAAACCTTATCCACTATATGCACGACAAATATTCCTACGAGGCGTTGGAGATGGCGTTGCACGACACGCAGGTTCGCCGCTTCTTCGCGACGGGCATTGCGGGGCTCTCGTGCGCGGTCGACAGCCTTTCGGCGATAAAGTACGCCAAGGTATATCCCGTCCGCAACGACGAGGGGCTGGTTGTCGATTACAAAATAGAGGGCGAATATCCGCAGTACGGCAACAACGACGACAGAGTTGACAAGATTGCGGTATGGCTCGTCAAGACCTTTATGAGCAAGGTCAAGAGCCACTATACCTACCGCGGAAGCGTGCCCACGACGTCCATTTTAACCATAACCTCAAACGTCGTTTACGGCAAAAAGACGGGCAACACGCCCGACGGCAGAAGAGCGGGAACGCCGCTTGCGCCCGGCGCGAACCCCATGCACGGCAGGGATAAGAACGGCGCGTTGGCTTCTTTGGAGAGCGTTGCAAAGCTTCCCTACGAGTACTCGCGCGACGGCATATCGAACACCTTCTCGGTAACCCCCGCCTCGCTGGGAAAAGACGACTGAGAGAATTTAGAATTAAGAATTCAGAATTCAGAATTAAACCCCCATTCGTCACCTACGGTGCCACCTTCCCCCTTAAAAAGGGGTAAGGCTTGGATTGTGCGAATACCGAGGCTCACCCTTCTTTCAGAGGGGGGGGAGCTCCGCATAGCGGTGAGGGGGGAGTATATAATTCCGTATTAAACAAAACAAGGAGAAAACAATGTCAAGAGCAGATAATTTGGTAAATATGTTAGACGCGTACGTCGCGGACGGCGGTCATCACTTAAACGTAAACGTGTTCAGCCGCGAAACCCTTCTCGACGCGCAGGCTCACCCCGAAAAATACCCCCAGCTCACCATAAGGGTATCGGGCTACGCGGTCAATTTCAACAAATTGACCAAGGAACAGCAGGACGACGTCATTTCGAGAACGATACACTCGTCGCTTTAATAATTTTTGTACGGCGCGGAAAAATTTTTCTCTCGCGCCGTTTACTTTTGTTCTTTAAGGTGATATAATGAAAAAAATATCAACCTTAATTGTGCATTGTAAATTGCGCATTGCGAATTGAAAAGAGCGCGGGGGTAACCGTAATGAAGACGACCAAGGGCGAATTTAATATCCAGTCGGGTACCGTTTTAAAGTACAGGGGAGAGGACGAGGAACTCACTCTTCCCAAAAACGTCGTGCGCATTGCGCCGTACGCTTTTGCGGGCTGTAAAACGCTCAAAAAAGTAACGACGCCCGTCAAGCTTGCCTCGATAGGCAAGGGCGCGTTTTTCGGTTGCGACAACCTTGTCGAGGTCACAATCCCCGGTAGACTGTTCAGAAGGGTCAACGGCGGCAAGGTTTTTCCCTCGAACGCCGACATATATTTCCGCTTTTACGCGTCCGCGGGCGCGCAGTCTGAGGACGAGGACTATTCCGACAGGTTCGGCTCGGAAGAGGAGTACGTAGCCTCGGGCGTGAACGACGTCGAAAGGGCGTTTAAAGACGAGGTACAGTCGGAAGAGATTATAACCATAGTCGAGGAATTCCCGATTGAGCCCGAGCCCGAAGCCGATTTGGGCGACGGCGACAAGCGCACCTTGCAAGAGCGCATGGACGCGATTATTCCCAACGACCCCACAGGCGACCCCGATTTGCAGCGCAACTCGCTCGTAAACCTTTCCGACTATCTGATTGTAGACGACGAGGTTATAAAATATATCGGCACGCACAAGGTGACGCAGGTGCCCGACTTTATCACGAGGATAGGCGAAAACGCCTTTTCCAACCGCGACGTTGAAAAGGTAATTTTGCCGCCGCGCTTAAAGCTCATCGGCAAAAACGCGTTCAGTTGGTGCGAAAAGCTTACCGAGATAGTCATGCCCGACAGCCTGCAAATGATTGACGACGGCGCATTTTCAAATTGCAGTAACCTCGTAACGGTAAAACTTCCCGCGGAGCTGCGGTTTATAGGCGCGAACGCTTTCCGCGCATGCAGTTCGGTCAAAGAGTTCGACCTCCCCGAAACGTTGCACACCATAAGCCGCCGCGCGTTCGATTTCTGCGTGTCGGTTGAAAAGATAACCGTGCCGCAAGGAATTATGCGCCTTGCGGAGGGGGTGTTTTCCCACTGCGAAAATTTAAGAAAGGTGACTCTGCCCGACAATCTGACCGAGATTGGCGCCTGGGCGTTTGCCGAGTGCTACGAGCTCAGGGAAATCAACTTCCCGCAAGGCTTGCAGAGCATCTGCGAGGTGGCTTTTATGAACTGCCGCTCGCTCGTCGCTTTCGACTTGCCCCGCTCGCTTAAAACTCTCGGAAGGCAGGCTTTCGTCGGCTGCACTTCGTTGCACCTTGTCAACGCGCCCAAACAGCTTGAAAAGCAAATTAAGCCCACCAAGGCTTTCCACAAACTTTCAAAGCTTTCGATAAACTATTACGAAGACGAGGCGGGCGGCGCAAACTGACGCAAATTAAATTATTTAAATGTATAAACTATCAGCGGTTTTGAATAAAAACCGCTTTTTGTATAGAGAACCCTATCGGTAAAGCCGACGGGGTTTTTTCTATAATGCTTATTGAAATAGTTAAAATTTTAGCAATTTATTGACAAATTGCAATTAAAATGCTAAAATAAAAGCACTATGGAAAATAAATTTGATATTGCGGATTTTGTTAAAACTCAAACTATTCAATCTGTAACCGAACAGCTTGTTGAAAGAGAAAAGCAGAGGCGCAAAAAAATGCGCTTGTCGCAAAGAGATTTGGCAAATAAGTCGGGCGTAAGTTATGCTTCAATAAGGCGGTTTGAGAGTATAGGCGAAATTTCTTTCAATTCGCTTTTAAAAATCGCAAACGCGCTCGATTGTTTGGAAGATTTTAATCTGGTTTTTAAAATGCCTGCCATAAAAAGCTTAAGGTCTATGAAGTATGATTAAAGATATAAAAAAACTTGTAGTCAAATATAACGGCGCAACCGTGGGTTATCTTGCCGACCTTGACGGCGAAATCGGTTTTGAGTACGACGATGAGTGGCTTAAAAGCGGTTTCAACATTTCGCCGTTTTCATTGCCGCTTGAAAGAAGAATTTTTATCAACAGGAAAGATACTTTCGGCGGTTTATACGGCGTGTTTGCCGACTCTCTTCCCGACGGTTGGGGCGAACTGCTTGTTCGCCGTATGCTGTCAAAGAGAGGAATAAATCCCGATAGGCTTTCGCCGCTCACCAAACTATCGTTAATCAGCGGGCAAGGCTTAGGCGGTTTGACCTATGAACCGAGCCAAACGGAAGCGGACGACAATACTTTAATCGAATTGGACGAGATAGCAAGAGAAGTCAAACAAATTTTAAACGACGAAACCGACAATAAAAATTTAGATACGATATATAAACTCGGCGGTTCGAGTGGCGGCGCAAGACCTAAGGCGCATATAAAAATAGACGGCGAGGAGTGGATAGTAAAATTCCCTTGCCATTACGACCCGCAGAATATTGGCGTGAAAGAATATAAAGCGAATTTGCTTGCAAAAGAGTGCGGTTTGAACGTAAACGAGTGCAAGTTGTTTGATTCTTATATCTGTTCGGGGTATTTCGGCGCAAAACGTTTCGACCGCAAAAGCTACGGCAGAGTGCATATGATTTCGTTCTCTTCGCTTTTGGAAACCACGCACAGAATACCTAATTTGGACTATATTCATTTGTTGCAAGTTGTGCAAAGAATTTGCGTTGACCAAAGTGATTTGTACGAAGCGTATGGCAGAATGTGTTTTAACGTGTTGTATGGCAACAAAGACGACCACGGCAAAAACTTTGCATTTCTGTATGACGAAGATAATGGGGGATATAAGCTATCGCCGTTCTACGATATAACGCAGACAAAAGAGAAATTCGAGCACGAAATGACGGTAAACGGCGTAGGCAATCCAGCCGAAAAAGACCTGTTGGAAGTTGCAAAAATTATGAAACTTTCAACGCGAAAATGTGAAGATATTTTAAATAGAGTCAAGACGATTTTAAACAGGACAAATTTTTAACCGCTGTTTTTAATATTCTGCCTTGTAAAATTTAAAAATTATATACACATAAGTGTTATTTTACAGTTTTTATTTTACAAACGGCTTTGCAATATAGTATAATATAAATTGAAAAATTTTAATTTATTTGACTAATGTGATTTACTAATGAATACCCAAAAGCGTAGACGTAAAGGCAAAAAGAAAAAACTGCCGAGGGCGGTCATATCGGTAATCATAACCGTTTCGTTGGTATTATTATTTGTAATTTCATTGCTGATTACCGATATTTTTATCCCCGTTAAGTATTTAACGGCTTACCTTGTAAAACCGAGCAAAAACAAAAAAGGCGCAATGCGCGTCAACTACATAGACGCCGATTTCGGCGACTGCATATTAATTGAACTGCCCGACGGCAAAAACATGCTCATCGACGGAGGCGACGGCGCATATTCCGACACTTTGCATATTTTAAAGTATTTAAACGCGCGCGGAGTGGACAAAATCGACTGGCTTATCGGCACCTCGGTAAAAGCCGAGCACTGCGGCGGGCTTGCCGATATCGTAAAGTATAAAGACGTAGGTTATGCGTATATTCCCTATTGCCTGAACACGCGGATAACGGGGGAGTATCACTCGTTTATAACCGAACTGAAAAATAAAAACGTGCCGTATTCCTACGCGTGCGTAGGCGAGGGTGCAGAGGGCGACGACGGCTATTTTTTCACCTTTTTGTCGCCGACCAATTATCTAAGCCCCGACAGCGAATATGCGCTGCTTAACTCGTTGCCGACAAGGGCGAATATCGAAAATTCTTCCGCCGTCGTGTGGCTGGAATATCAGGGCATATCGTTTACGTTCGCCTCGGATATAAGGTCGGACGGGCTCAAAAGGATAGTGGAAGAGTATAAACACAGCGTCGCGGAGGGGCTGCCCTTCTGCGCTTTGGACGGCAAGTCGGTAAACTTAAACGGGCGGAATATTTTAACCGCGCCCGCGCACGGCGGAAGCGACAACACCTACGCGCCCTGGTACGACTTAACGACGCCCGAGCAGGTAATAATAAGCGTGGGCAAGAGCTATGCAGACTATCCCTCGAATACGGCGCTGTCGGACATATGCAATTACTGTCAGCCGCTTTACACGATGTATAACGGCGATATCGTAATTACGGTAAGCGACTGTACTTATAAAATAAGCTGAATTTTAAGGAGCGGGAAAAATGATAAAATTAACAACCGCGGGCGAATCGCACGGCAAGGCGCTCGTAGGCATAATCGAGGGCTTGCCCTCTAATCTGCCCGTCGATATCGACGAAATAAACAGATATCTCGCTTTAAGGCAGAGCGGCTACGGCAGAGGCGGCAGACAGAAGATAGAAGCCGACAAGGTCGAAATTCTTTCGGGGGTGAGGGATAAGCTCACTCTCGCAAGCCCGCTCGCGTTTATTGTCAAAAACAACGACTATGCAAACTGGCAGCCGTATATGGCGGCGGAGGGTGCGGACGTCACGCAGAAGAGGTTGACGAGGGTGCGCCCGGGGCACGCCGATTTGAGCGGTATGATTAAGTACGACCAGACGGACGCCCGCAATATTTTAGAGCGGGCAAGCGCGAGGGAGACGGCTGTGCGGGTTGCGGGCGGCACTGTTGCAAGGCAGTATTTGCGGGAACTCGGCGTAGAGGTGAGCGGCTATGTTAAGAGTGTGTGCGGCGTCGCCGACGAAAAATATTACCCTTTCAATATGCTCGACGGCGCGAAAAATCAACCGCTGTTTATGCTCGATAGCGAGGTGCAGAAAAGGGCTATGGAGCTTTTGGACAGGCTGAAAGCCGAGGGCGACACCGCGGGCGGCGTGGTTGAGGTGCGCGTAAAGGGATTAAAGAGCGGCTTCGGCAGTTGCATGACCTACGCGCAAAAGCTTGACGCGATATTATGCGGCGCGGTGATGAGCGTGCAGGCGATAAAGGGCGTCGAGGTAGGAATGGGCTTTGCCGCCGCCGACAGAGCGGGGAGCAAGGTTCACGACGAAATATTGAAGGACGGCGGCAAGTACGTCCGCGCAACCAACAACGCGGGCGGCATAGAGGGCGGAATGTCCAACGGCGAAGAGATTGTCCTTCGCGCCGCAATGAAGCCCATACCCACGCTTATGCGCGGGCTTAAAACGGTCGATACCGCCACGTGCGAGGCAAGGGTAGCGGCGAGCGAGAGGAGCGACGTTGCCGCAATCTGCGCGTGCGAAATTATTCTCGAAAGCGTAGTTTGCACGGCGCTTGCAGACGTCGTATCCCAAAGGCTGGGCGGCGATAATTTAAAGGAGGTAAAGGAGCGTTACGCGCTTCTGCCTTGATATATGCAGGATATAAATTTAAACGCGCAGTCGCAAAAAAGCGTAATTCACTGCGGCGCGGGGGCGTTTGAAACTTACGCGCCAAAGATTGGCGGCAAGCTCTTTTTAATAACCGACAGCAATGTTTACGGGCTCTATAAAGGTCTGATTGACAGTACGTTCGGCGATATTCCCGCCTACGTTTTGCCAGCGGGCGAAAAGAGCAAAAACCGCAACAATCTCTTCAAAATTTTCGACAAAATGATAGAGAGCGGGGTGACCCGTTCGACCACGGTAGTAGCTCTCGGCGGCGGCGTCGTCGGCGATATCGCGGGGCTTGCGGCGAGTATGTATATGCGCGGAATTAAAATCGTGCAGATACCCACGACGCTTCTTGCGCAGGTGGACAGCTCGGTGGGGGGCAAGACGGCGATAGATTACCGCGCCGTAAAAAACGTGTTGGGCGCGTTTTATCAGCCCGCGGAAGTTATTGTCGACCCGCTGTTTTTAAAGACTTTGCCCGTGCGCGAGCTCAACTGCGGGCTGGGCGAAATTATCAAGTATTCAGCCATTGATTGCGGCATATATGGCACCCTATCGCAAAATCCGCACAAATTTTACGACCTTAATTTCCTCGAAAAGGTCACCGCCGACTGCATACGCCACAAGGCGAAAGTTGTCGAAGAGGACGAAAAGGATATAAGCGGCGCGCGCAAAACTCTGAATTTGGGGCACACGACGGGGCACGCGTTCGAGCTTTACTACAAGCGCAAATCGCACGGCGAGTTCGTGCTTATCGGAATGTATTACGAGCTGTATATAGCGCAAATAAAGGGAATTTGCAATAGCGGGTACGCCGACAGTCTGCGCGCGCTTATCAAGAGGGTTATTAAAAATATTCCCGCGTATACGGACGCGGAGCAAGCCGCAAAGACGGCTAAGTTCGATAAGAAGAACGACGAGCAGTCGACGGTTTCCGTAATCGTTCCCGAAAGCGAGGGCAAGAGCGCGGAGATTAAGCTTCCGCTTGACGAGTACGTGCGTTTAATAGGCGGGTGCGCGGCAAAATTGCGAGGTGAAAAATGTTAAAGTTGGCGGTTATAGGCAAGGACGTATCCAAATCCACAAGCCCGCAGATTCATAAATTTATCGCGGGCGAGCTCGGGTTTGATATCTCGTACGAAAAAATTTCGGTGCCCGAGGCGGAGTTCGAAACGGGGGTCGGCGCGCTTTTAAAGGAGTACGACGGCTTAAACGTTACTATACCTTATAAGCTGTCGATAATTCCCTTCCTCAAAGAGGTTAAGGGCGACGCGCTTGCGTTCGGCGCGGTAAACACGGTAGTAACCAAATCGCTTGCGGGCTACAACACCGACGGGCTCGGATTTATGCAGATGCTCGAAAGCAACGCTGTTACGGTAAAGGGCGAAAAGGTTCTTCTGCTCGGCGCGGGCGGCGCGGGCAGAAGCGTTGCTAAAAAGCTTGCGGACGCGGGCGCGTACGTGGAGATTTACGATAAAAACGCCTCGAACGCGCGTGCCGTCGAGGAAGAATTTTTGGGCGTAAAGGCGGTCGGCGAGGTTATCTCAAAGCCGCGCAAGCTTATAATCAACGCAACGGGCGTGGGCATGCACAAAACGGAAGGCATATCCCCCGTGACGGCAGAAATTTTAAGCGGGTGCGAGGTTGCGTGCGATTTGATTTACGAGCCGCAAAAGAGCGAATTTCTGCGCATAGCCGAGGACTTGGGCAAAAAGATAATAAACGGCAGGGCGATGCTCTTTTATCAGGCGTACTATTCCGACTGCTACTATTTCGGTTTAACGCCGTCGCCCGAGCTTGCCGCAAAACTCTTCGAAAAATATTTAAAGGAAATAGTAAAATGAAATTTCTGTTTGTAAACGGCGTAAACCTCAATATGACGGGCGTGCGCGAAAAGGGCGTGTACGGAGAGGAAACTCTCGACGGGATAAACGCGCAGATTGCCGCGCACTTCAAAGGCGACACGTGCGAGTTTTTCCAGAGCAACATAGAGGGCGAGATATGCACGGCTATCCAAAAGGCGGACGCCGACGCGATAATTTTAAACGCGGGCGCGTTCACCCATTACAGCTACGCAATCCGCGACGCGATAGCCTCGGTCAAAATTCCCGTTATCGAGGTGCATATGTCCAACGTGCACGCGCGCGAGGAGTTCAGGCACAAGTCGGTTATATCCGAAGTGTGCAAGGGCGTAATCTGCGGCTTCGGCAAAAACAGCTACATTTTGGCGGCGGAGAGCTTTAAACTGTGAATATAGTTCTGTGCGGAATGATGGGCTGCGGCAAGACCTCGGTTGCAAAGGAGCTTGAAAAGCTCGGCTTCCCTTGCGTCGATACCGACGCTTTGATAGTTGAGCGTTACGGCGATATCAACGGCATTTTCGAAAGCTACGGCGAGGAATATTTCCGCGATATCGAGGCGCAGATTGTTAGGGAAGTTGCGCAAAAATATGAAAGCGCGGTAATTTCTCTCGGCGGCGGGTGCGTATTAAGGGACGAAAACGTCAAAAACTTAAAGGCGGGCGGCAAGATTTTTTACCTTCGCGCGCGGGCGGAAACCATTATAAACAGGCTGAAAGGCGATACCACCCGTCCGCTTTTGCGGGGCGGGCTCGAAGAGAGGGTAAATTCCGTTCTGTCGGCTCGCGCCCGAATATACGAGGGCGTTGCCGACTTTGTGATTGATACCGACGACAAAACCTGCGAGCAAATCGCACAGATTATAAGGGATAAAAATTTATGAAAACCGTACTTATAACGGGCGGCACAAAGGGCATAGGCAAGGCTGTCGCGCAGGAATTTCTGCAACAGGGCTACGAGGTCATTTTAAACTACTGCCACGACGAGGAGGCGGCTCTTGCCACCCAGTCCGAGTTCAATATGCAGGGTTTTTGCCCCGTGCTTATGCGCGCCGACGTATCCGACGAAGAGCAGGTTAAGGATATGTTTAAAGAGGTGTTCCGCATCTACGGCAAGGTGGACGTTTTGGTCAACAACGCGGGCATTTCAAAGGTGCAGGTCGTGCAGGACACCACGCTGTATGACTGGGAGGAGGTTTTCGGCGTGAATACGCGCGGCACCTTCCTTTGCAGCCGCGAGGTGGCGGAGAACATGATATTTTCGGGCGGCGGCTGTATTATCAATATCGCCTCAATCTGGGGCGAAGTCGGGGCAAGCTGCGAGGTCGCGTATTCGGCTTCAAAGGGCGCGGTCATCGCCTTTACAAAGGCGCTTGCAAAGGAGCTCGCACCCTCGTTCGTGCGCGTAAACTGCGTATCCCCCGGTGTCATTGATACCGAAATGAACGCTCACCTTTCCGAGGTGGAGATGGAAGAGCTGATAAACCAAATTCCCATCGGGCGTTTGGGTACGGGCGAGGACGTGGCAAAGGCGTGCGTATTTTTGGCGGAAAATTCATATATAACCGGCGAGGTGCTGTCGGTTGGCGGCGGGTTTGGTAAGTGAGAATTCGGATAAATTGAACTGCCGCTGAAAAATTTTTCAACAAATTTACCGAAAAATAAAGGAAAATAAAAAATTTTTTCGTATATAAAAAATGAAAACGCAAAATTTTAATTCGATAAGGGAAAAGACCTTTGCGGCGGAAGAGGCGTTTTTGTCGCCGTATGCGGCAAAATCGTCCCAAACGAAGGGAAGGGCGCGCGCGGAAACCCCGTGTGAAATGCGCACGGAATATCAGCGCGACCGCGACAGAATAATTTATTCCAAGGCGTTTATCCGCCTTAAAAACAAAACGCAGGTGTTTTTCTCTCCCGAAGGCGACCACTACGTAACGCGGCTTACGCACACGCTCGACGTGTCGCAGATAGCCCGCTCGCTCGCCCGCGCTCTCTCTTTAAACGAGGACTTGACCGAGGCAATCGCCTTAGGGCACGATTTGGGGCACACGCCGTTCGGGCACAGCGGCGAGCGCATATTAAACAAGCTGTCCCCCGCTGGCTTCAAGCACAACGAGCAGTCGGTGCGGGTGGTTGACTTTTTGGAAAAGGACGGCAAGGGGCTGAATCTGACCTTCGAGGTGCGCGACGGCATATTAAACCACAAAAAGGAACTCACGCCCGCAACCTTAGAGGGCAAGTGCGTAAACATTGCCGACAGAATAGCATACATAAACCACGACCTGAACGACGCAATCCGAGCGGGCATTTTAACAATCGACGACGTGCCCGAAGATATTCGCAAAACTTTGGGCTCCACCTCGCGCGAGAGGATAAATACCGCCATAAAATCGGCGTATGAAAACAGCGTGGGAAAGAGAGAGGTCGAGCTTTCGAAAGAGGTCTTAGAGGCGAGCGAAGAACTGAGAAAGTTTATGTTTGAGAGGGTGTACCTCACCCGCTTTGCCCGCGGCGAAGAGCAGAAAGCCGAGCGAATGATATCCGCTCTATACGGGCATTTTACCGCCCATGTAGACCGGTTGCCCCCCACATATGTCGGACTTACCGAAAAATTTTCGGTAGAGCAGGTTGTCTGCGATTACATTTCGTCGATGACCGACAGATACGCGGTATACGTATTCAACAAAATTTTCGTGCCTCGCGGCTGGTCGTTCTTCGATGAGTTAAGTTAAACAAGAATTCATACCTACACTTGGCTTCCACCTTTTGTATAAGGGGGAAGCTGTCGCAACCGTTAAGGTTGTGACTGATGAGGGATAAGGTTTTTTCAACCGCATTATAATAAGGTAATAATTTGCACAACCCTCATCCGTCACCGCGTTAAGCGCGGTGCCACCTTCCCCCTTTATTAAGGTGGAAGGCAAGGGAAAGGAATTACGAATTAAAAAATGTCAGGCGTTGACCAAGAGTTTTTACGAACTTTAAAGGAAAAAGTTAATATCGTGGAGGTCGCGGGGAGCTATATCACCCTCGACAAGCGGGGAGCAAGCTATTGGGCGTGCTGTCCGTTTCACCACGAAAAAACTCCGTCGTTTGCCATAAACGAGGCGGGGCAATACTATCATTGCTTCGGTTGCGGCGAGTCGGGCGACGTTATAAGGTTTGTTTCCGAAATGGAGAGCCTCGACTTTATGGAAGCTGTAAAGCTGCTTGCCGACCGCGCTAAAATGCCCATGCCGGAAACGGGTCCGAACGATAAAAAGACGGCGGAATTAAAGCGCAAGCGCGACACGCTTTTAAAAATACTCAACGACTGCGCGCACTTTTATTTGAACAATTTAAACTCGGGCAACGCCGACGCGCATATCGACTACATTTTAAAAAGGCAGATACCCTCGCCCATAGTGCGGACGTTCGGTTTGGGCGCAAGCTTAAACTTTACCGACCTTCCGAAGTACCTTCTTTCCAAGGGGTATTCGCGGCAGGATATCGTCGACAGCGGCACTGTAAACGACGTCAACGGCAGACTTACAGACGCGGAGGGCGGCAGGCTCATTTTTCCCATCATAAATTCTTACGGCGAGGTCATAGGCTTCGGCGGCAGAGCGCTCAAAAAGACAGATTTCGGCAAGTACGTAAACACGCGCGAGACGGTTATTTTCAATAAGCGCAAAAACCTTTACAACATAAACCTTTTAAAAAAGCTCAAACGCACGCAAGCCGTAAAAGAGGTCATAATGGTCGAGGGCTATATGGACACGCTCTCGCTCTATCAGGCGGGCTTTAAAAACGTCGTCGCAAGCATGGGCACCTCTTTAACGCAGGACCAGGCGCGGCTTATAAAACGTTATGTCGACACCGTTTTAATAAGCTACGACGGCGACGGCGCGGGGCAAAAGGCGAACCTTCGCGGGCTGGATATCTTAAAGGACGAGGGACTGAACGTAAAGGTCGTGCCGCTTCCCGAGGGGCTCGACCCCGACGACGTGATTAAGCAGCGCGGTGCGGAAGGGTACCAAGCTTGCTTAGACGCGGCGATGCCGCTTATCGACTATAAACTGTCGGTTTTAAGGCGCGGGTACGATTTATCTAAGACTGAGGACAAGCGCAGATACGTTGCCGAGGCGCTCGGAATAATACGCGCCGCCGACAGCGAGGCGGAGAGGGAAGAGCTGTTAAAACAGCTACGCGACACCTCGGGCATATCTTTCGAGGCATTAAAGCGCGATTTGCAGAACGCGCGGCAGGGGGGCGAGGTGAAAAAGGAACCGCCGCCCGTGCGCCGCGACAGTGCGGACAGTTCCAAAAAGGCGTCGCGCTTCGTGCTGTCGGGCTTTCTGTTCGGCGCGGACTACACGCAAGGGGCGGATATCGCCGACGTGCCCTTCAAGGACGATGTGCACATATTGATTGCTAAATACATACGCAGTAAAAAGCTTATGGAAGAGCCGGTGAGAATAAGCGAGCTTTTCGAGTTTTTCGACGAAAAGACCCCCGAGTATGACGAACTTAACCGCATTCTGGATAACGCCGAGGGGGGCGGTTTGGACGGCGCGGTCGCTGAAAAATATTTTTCGGACTGTATGACTAAACTGTATTTGGACGATATCGACGCGCGCATTGCCGAAGAGAAGGAAAGGCTTTCGGGCGTCGACGATATAGCGGCAAGGGCGCAGATAGCGCAGGCTATTTACGCCTTGACAAAACAAAGGGAAAAAATTAAAAACGGAGAAAGAAAATGAATTTATCCGAGCAAAAATTAAACGAAATTTTAAAACAGCTTATCGACAGTTATTCGTACAAGGGCGCGATTACCACGAACGCCCTCTGCGACGTGCTCGAAAAGTACGAAACGACGCCCGCGCAGGTGGACTACGTTTATAAGTCGATTGCCGAGGTCGGCATACAGATTATCGACGAGATAGAGCGCGAAAAGGAGCTCTACGAGCAGGCTCTCTCGGATATCAGCCTCGACGACCCCGTAAAGATGTATTTAAAGGATATCGGCGAGGTGCCCCTTCTTTCCGCGGACGACGAGATAGAGCTCGCCCGCAGAATACAGGAAGGCGACGAAGAGGCGAAAAAGAAGCTTTCCGAAGCCAATTTAAGACTTGTCGTCTCGATTGCAAAAAGGTACGTCGGGCGCGGCATGCTCTTTTTGGATTTAATTCAGGAAGGCAACATAGGGCTTATGAAGGCGGTCGAAAAGTTCGATTACCAAAAGGGCTTTAAATTTTCGACCTACGCAACATGGTGGATAAGGCAGGCTATCACAAGGGCAATCGCCGACCAGGCGCGCACAATCCGTATCCCCGTGCATATGGTCGAAACAATCAACAAATTAACCCGCGTTTCGCGCATCTTGTTGCAGACTTTGGGCAGAGAGCCGACCCCCGCGGAGATAGCGGCGGAAATGGGCGTTTCCGAGGAGCGCGTGCGCGAAATACAGAAGATTGCACAGGACCCCGTATCGCTCGAAACGCCTATCGGCGAGGAAGAGGATTCGCATTTGGGCGACTTTATCGAGGACGACAGAGCGGTCACGCCGTCCGACAGCGTGTCGACGACAATGCTTAAAGAGACGCTTTTATCCGTCTTAAACAGCCTCACCCCGCGCGAAGAAAAGGTTTTAAGACTGCGCTACGGCGTGGACGACGGCAGACCCAGAACGCTCGAAGAGGTCGGCAAGGAATTCAACGTCACGCGAGAGAGAATAAGGCAGATAGAGGCTAAGGCGTTGAGAAAGCTGCGTCACCCCTCGCGCTCCAAGCATTTAAAGGACTTCCTCGACACCTGATGGGAAGGATAGAGGAGCTCTGCGCGCTTACCGATAAGTGCGAAAGTTTTGCCGATGTCGGTTGCGACCACGGCTACGTTGCGCGCCACGTGCTTGCAAGCGGAAAGTGCAGAAACGTAATAATTACGGATATAAGCGCGAAATGCCTTGCAAAGGCGGAAAGGCTTCTTTCGGAATATATCGCGGAAGGCAGTTGCCGCGCGGTGTGTTGCGACGGGCTGAAAGGCATCCCCGCGGATATCGGGCAGGCGCTTATCGCGGGCATGGGCGGCGAAGAGATTATAAAGATTTTATCCGAAAGCTTTATACCGAAAAAATTTATTTTACAGCCCATGAAAAACGCCGACAAGGTGCGTAGGTTTTTACTTGAAAAGGGTTGTAAAATTACCTACGACGGCATTTTTAAGGACGAAAAATTTTACTTTGTAATCAAGGGCGAAAATAGCGGCGGAAGCGGGGAATACACGCCCGCACAGCTCGCGTTCGGCAGGGACGGTATAGGGAGTGCGGCACTTCGCGAATACGCGGAAATCGAGCTAAGAAAAAGCGAGGCGCACCTGAAAACCTGCGCCGACCCGCAAAGGCGGGAAGAGATTTTAAGGGAGATACAGCTTTTAAAGGAGGCTATCAGATGACGGTCGAAGAGGTTTTAAAACTGCTCGAAGATAAGGTTGCGCCCGTAAAAATTTCCGACGATTTCTGCGCCGCGTACAAAATGTACGACAACAGCGGAGTTATAATTAACTGCGGCAAAGATGTCGTCGGCGCGCTCTTTTCTCTCGACTTGTCGGAGGCGGCGGTGCGCCGCGCGGAAGAGCTCGGGTGTAATCTGATAGTCACGCACCACCCCGCAATTTACGGCGGCATATTCCGCTTCGATTTAGAAAAAAGCGCGCAAGCCCGCGCCCTTGCCGAGTGCTTGAAAAAGAGTGTTTCCGTTATCTCCATGCACCTCAATTTCGACGCCGCGCCCAAGGGTATCGACTACTTTTTAATGCAGGGCTTAGGCGGCGAAAACGCAAAGGTTTTATCCGAGGTGGAAGGGGGCGGTTACGGCAGAGTTTACGGCGTTTGCCCCCGTACTATGCCGCAACTAATTGAAGATTTGCGGAAAAATTTTAACACAAGCCGCATTATCGTGCACGGCGACGGCGACAAAGAGGTAGGCAGAATCGCGTCCTTTTGCGGCGCGGGTTTAGACGACGCGGCGGTAGAGTTTGCAAAGCGCGAAAGGGCGGACGCGGTTGTCTCGTCAGACTTATCTCACCACCGCATTTCGGAGCTTGTCGAAAGCGGCATAACCGTAATTCAGCTCACGCACTACTGCGCCGAAAATTACGGCTTTTCTAAAATTTATCAAAATGTAAAAACGCATTTGCAAATTCCCTCGTCGTATTTTTGCGACGAACGGTTTATTTAATTGATTTGCAAAAATTTAAAAATAAATTAATGTAGCAAGCAAAATCACACTTTTGCGCAGCGCGCCCCAATTTGCGAATACCTTCGCCTCAGTGGGTAAAGCCGCACGATTTCTAATAATCGAGGGCTAAAACCTATCGTGCGGCTAGGGCAACGCCCTCAAATTCGCAGAAAATATTTTGCGCCCCAAGCAAAAGATTTTTGCGAGAAAAGGAGTTATATATGTCACAGATAGCACAGCTTTTATTGTATCAGCAGAAGGATTCCGAGCTCTTGAAGATAGAGCAGGAGATAGCGGGTTCCGAGGAGCGCAAAAAGTATGTTCAGACAAAGAATTATTTAAGCAAGGCTTCGGAGAAGCTTGACAAGTTAGAGGCGCAGTCGCAGGCGATTTTAACCCACCTCGACGCGTTGAACAAGCGTTACGACGAAATTTCGGAAACTTTAAAGGACTTCGACCACCTCGAAGATTTGGTAGAGGGAGGCGCGGATTTGTCCTTTTATCAGCGCAACATTTCACAGCTTATCGAAAAAATAAAGTCATTAAAGTCTGAAATTGCTACGCTCACGGCGACCGCTAAGGAGACGACGGAAGAGTACCAGTCGATGAAGAAAAAGACGATTGCGGCGCAGAAGCAGTACCCCGAACTGCACGCGGCTTTTCAGGAGTTCAAAAAGTCCAAACAGGAGCAGATGGACGCGATTTCAAAGGAGCTCGAAAGCCTTGCAAAGGGCATCGACGCGGAGGTCCTACGCAAGTATCAGGCAAAGCGTTCGGAGCGAATTTTCCCCATTATCTGCGAGATAAAGGCGGACAGATGCTCGAAGTGCGGTATCGAGCTCTCTATCGCCGACAAGGACAAGGTTTCCGTCGGCGGGGTGGTGGAGTGCGAAAATTGCCACCGCATTTTGTACAAGGCGTAAAAAATGGATTTAACGGGTAAAAGCGTCGCCGTGTTCGGCGACAGCATTGCTTACGGCTCGGGCAACGGCGGCTTCGGCGTGGGCGAATATCTGAATAAGCATTTGGGTTTAAATTTAATTAAGTACGCGGTCGGCGGCGCGCGCGTGGGCTTTTGCGAGGGTAAAAACTGGGTCGTTGAGCAGATTATCGCGGCGATTAAGGACGGCGTCTCCCCCGACTACATAATTTTCGACGGCTTTACGAACGACTGCTACGTGAACGTGGAAGTCGGCGCAACAAAACCCGATGTGCCTCTCGGCGAAATGTCGGAGGGCTACGCGGGGTTCGATATCTTCGCCGTCACGAAAGAGATGTCCTTTTCGCGCTGTTTCGAAGAGATTGTTTTCGCTCTTTTAAAGTACTTTCCCAAGGCAAAAGTGCTGTTTTTCCGTCCGCACAATATGGGCAGACGCGACGGTTTACTGCAACGAAAGTACGGCGAGCGCGCGCTCGAAATTTGCAAAAAGTGGGGCGTGGCGTACGTCGATTTATATTCGGAAAGCGGTTTGAACACGTTTATCCCCGAGCACCGCGACCTGTTTACCAACGACAGTTACGGCTGGGGCAGAGGTGACTGCACGCACCCCAACGCGCTGGGTTACGAATTAAAATATATGCCGCTTATAGAGGCTAAACTCATCACATTATAATTTAGAATTAAGAATTCAGAATTAAGAATTAAGAAAATTTTATAGTAGAGGTTTGAATTTTTATGTCAAAGGTTTTAATTATAAACGGCAGTACGCACGAAAACGGTACGACTGCCGCCGCGCTTAAAATAATCGCGGAAGAATTAAAAACGCAGGGCATCGACAGCGAAATCGTCTGCCTCGGTACTGCGGCGGTGCACTCGTGCACGGGCTGTATGGGTTGCCAAAAACTGGGCAAATGCGTGTTCGGCGACGACCCCGTAAACGCCATAGGCGAAAAGGCAAAGGAGGCGGACGGCTATATCTTCGCCGCGCCCGTTCACTACGCTTCGCCCGCGGGCGCGGTTATCGCGCTTTTGGACAGGCTGTTCTATTCGCACGGCAGATATTTCAAGTACAAACCCGCCGCGGCGGTAGTTGCTGCAAGGCGCGCGGGCACAACCGCGTCGTTCGACGTTTTGAATAAATACATACAGATATCGAGTATGATTCAGGTGCCGTCTACGTATTGGAATATGGCGTTCGGCGCGAACGGCGACGAGGTGCAAAAGGACGAAGAGGGCATTTCGGTAATGCGTGCAATCGGCTCGAATATGGCGTGGCTTTTAAAGCTTTTGGAAAATGCTAAGGGCACGGAGCTCGAAAAGCCGGTAATAATCAAAAAAGCAAGAACGAATTTTATAAGATAATTCGGAATTCGGAATTATTTTAGACAATTCACACCTTAATCTTGCTTTCCCCTTGCGTTTAAGGGGAAAGTACCCAAACCATAAGGTTTGGGGGATAGAGGTTTCGGTAAGTTCGACCTCATTATAATAAGGTCGGATTACGCATCCCTCATCCGTCACTGCGTGACACCTTCCCCCTTTATTAAGGTGGAAGGCAAGGCGAAAAAGATTTGCGTGAAAATAATAAATCCGCTTATGCCGTGTGTGAAAAAGTACTAACCCGCGCCTTAGCGAGGTGGGTGCAACGAGGCAAAAAATATTCGGACTTTCCGTGTAATATACGCGAAACATACGCCGCATATACAGACCTTGCCTATTTTTGCGCTACGCGGTGCTCCCTTAAAAATAATGTGGATTACCCAATTTTCACATCACGCACACAGCAGACTTAATTTAAAAAGAGTATATCATACCGCAATGCAAATTGCAAGCGGATACAAATTTATAATTTTATCAAAAGAGGTATATTATGGAAGATATGACGGGTGTTATAAAAAACTCGGTTACGCCTTATAGTGAGTTTAAAAACCACGTGGGCGAAGTAGTCACAATAAAGGGCGCGGTGCACAGCATAAGGGATATGTCCGACTTTGCGTTCGTAATTATCCGCACGGCAAGGGAGCTTATCCAGTGCGTGTATTGCCCCGATTTTTCCGATTACAGAATGGACGGCAAACTCGTCGAGCAGTGCTCGGTCAAGCTATGGGGCAAGGTTGTAAAGAGCGAAACGCGCGACGGCAGCGAAAGGTTTGAATTGCAAATTCGCGGCGTAGAAATTCTGTCCGCGCCCGCGGCAATTCCGCCCGTCGTCATAAACAAAAAGCAGGTCAACGCCGATTTAAGCGTAAATTTAGACTATCGCCCCGTAACGCTGCGCAACCCGAAGGAGCGCGCGGTATTCAAAATTCAGGAAGGAATTCAGCGCGGCTTCCGCGAGTATTTAACAAAGCAGGGCTTCACCGAAATCCACTCGCCCAAAATCAACTTTGCGGGCGCGGAGGGCGGCACCAACGTTTTTAAGCTCGACTATTTCGGCAAGCAGGTATTTTTGGCGCAGAGCCCTCAGCTCTATAAGCAGGCGCTCGTGCCCGTGTACGAAAGGGTGTTCGAAATCGCGCCCGTGTTCCGCGCCGAGCACCACGATACGTCCCGCCACTTAAACGAGTACATCTCGATGGACTTCGAGATGGGCTTTATCGACAGCTTCACCGACATAATGAATATGGAAACGGGCGTTTTAAAATACATTATGGAGCTTTTAAAAGCGGAGTACGCGCCCGAGATAGAGCTTTTGAAGGTAGAGGTGCCCGAAATCAAATCAATACCCTGCATACGCTTTAAGGACGCAAAAGAGATGTGCGTTAAAAAGCTGAAAAACATTACGGACATGAAGGACTTCGAGCCCGAGGAAGAGGCGTTCCTCGGCAAGTGGGCAAAGCAGCAGTACAATTCCGATTTTCTTTTCGTCACGCACTATCTGTCGAAGAAGCGTCCCTTCTACACTATGGACGACCCGGAGGACCCCGAGGTCACACTGTCGTTCGACCTTCTGTTCCGCGGCATCGAGATAACCAGCGGCGGTCAGCGCGTGCACGACTATAACGAGCAGGTCGAAAAGATGAAGAGACTGGGCATGAACCCCGAAGAGTTCGAGACGTATTTGATGCTTCATAAATACGGCGCGCCCCCTCACGGCGGTTTGGGGCTGGGCTTAGAGCGGCTCACGATGCACCTTTTGGGCTTTAAAAACGTGCGCTACGCGGCAATGTTCCCCCGCGATATCAACCGCGTCACCCCGTAAAAAATTTGCTTGTCGTGTATAGCGGCTATGGCGTAGAAAAATTGCGTTTTATATAAAAGTTGTAAAAAATAAAAAAGCAACGCCGAACCTTTCAAAAAAAGGTTCGGCGTTGTTCCTTAGTGGTGAAACGAGAGAAACCCCAACAGAACACCAAAAACCCCATCAAAATTATAACCGTCTTTATTGTACCACATAACACTACTTTTCGCAACTGTTTTGAAGGTAACTCCGAATTTTTTGCTTTTCTCTGGGCATATCTAGCATAGGACTTTGCGGAAGTCAACGGGCAAAAAAATTATTTAGGATTGCCGAGAGCGGACTGTTTTATAACTTAATAAAATTAAAGCTGGACTGTAAAAAAACAGTCCGGTTTTTTTCATATACGCACATAATTTTTTTGGCGCACGGCGTAAGAGCATAGAAAGAATTACGACGTGTACAGCCGCCGTTGACTACCGCCGAGAATTACAAGCAGGAATTTACATAACGTCCTATGCTTTCGTTAATTTTTATGAAAAAGATATAATCGCTCATAAAGATTTTATCAAATTTAGAACAGTAAGCTATCGAACAAGGAATTTTAACGGCTACGACGAAAAACCGTATGACCGAACTCGAAGAACGGCTTGCCATAATCGACGACAAGATACTAAACGAACAGTACACCTGTGAACACCAGCTTACAAGGTCGCAAGTTGTGGAATACTTAACGCATACAATCAGAAAGTCGCCCAAACTTATGGTTGATTTACTCATACAGAAAATTAAACTTTATCATAATAAAATGGAATTAAAGCTCAATTACGTAGATAAGAAAAACACCCACTATCAAAATAGTGAGTGTAACGATACGGCGGATTGCACCGAGCGTATGATAGCGGTACAATACAAAGATTTTACCGCAAAAAACGAAAGGAGCTATCCTAATGGTTCGGATAGCTCCAACGTGGTGACCCGTATTCAGTCTTATTCGAATAAGTTGTTTTGTTAAATATATTTTACATTATTGATGCTCATTCAATCATTTATTACTGTGATTAGGAAACTTTTGAAATACGCCACGAAATCAAATTGGATAAATTCTCAATACTCTTCTCTAATTCATTCGATGAATTATTATTGTCTAATAATTCCGATGAGGAATGAGATAGCGGGTTTGCGTTTCTTAATTCATGCGCCTTTTCAATGATGCTATCAGAATTGGGGAATCCTTGATAACAATCTTTAAAGCTTTGCTCTTTGTAAAATCTTTTATAATTAGGACGTTTTAATTTCAAATCTTTTGATGCAACAAAATCTATATCCGCAGTAACACGATCAAAATAGTTTTTGAAAAATGCGAATGCAGACATAATATTTCGTTTTTTATATTCTCCGACAAACATAAAATATAAGTAATGCGCTTTTAAGTCATTACTAATGACATTTCTTAACTTATTTAAGTTAGTATCATTAAATTCATTTAAAAAACTTCCTTTACAATATAACTCATAAAAATCAAATAAAAGTGGACTCTGTGATTTTATAATCTTTAATAAATCCAAGTGTCTAAATTTATTTTGGATTAGGTATGTAATTGCTATTGTAGTATCATAAGAATTCCATTTCCCTGCTCTTGATCTTTTAAATAATTGGTTCAAGAAAGCTTTAATTGCTCTATCATTTTTAGTTTTTATAATCATTAAGGTTAATCTTTTAGGATCTAAACTTATAAATGATATGCTCTTTTCTACAATATTAATTAGCTCTTTCACAATGTGTGGTTCGGAGAGCTTTT
The DNA here is from genome assembly GCA_023667345.1 of Clostridiales bacterium. GTDB lineage: Bacteria > Bacillota > Clostridia > Christensenellales > Borkfalkiaceae > Coproplasma. The sequence continues at coordinate 5,380 of JAMPAF010000009.1, read as the reverse complement.
CAGGATTTTCATATACAAAATAATTCAAAATTTCATTAGGCGTAAACTCAATATCAGTTGACGTAAAATGTTTATTAATTAATTCATTATAGCTATCAACATCAATACTATCATATGATAACTCATTCGACAAATCTCTAATAAATTCAAGTAGAGAATTTGGAAACAAATCTTCAATGTTATGTTTTTCACCATTAAAGAATTCGTCATAAAGCGATTTCTTTAATTCAGCATTGATTTCAGTTGCTCCTTTTAGACAACATTTTTTTGCATTTAACGATAAATCATATTCTTTTAATAGCGATGAATAAATATTTCTTATTTCATTATATATTTCATGTAAGAATTTTATTGATGTTTCGCTGGATAGCAGTATATACATATCATCAACATAACGAATAATTTTAAAATCCGTTATCTCTGGAAACTTATCTTTTAAAATAAGATATAATTTGGAATCTATATCATCAAGATAAACAACTGTTGATAAGAATGATGAAGCTACACTATTCTCAATCAAAGGGAATTTTCCATTTCCACAAAATAACAACAGTTCTTTAAAAATAAGCAACTCGGATTGAGAAATTTTCATCTTAGAGTTATTACATATTTCATCAATTCGAGCAATTAGCTTATTAATATTGATTGAAGAGTAAAAATTAGTTATATCGGTTTTAATAAAGTACTGAAAAGAATCAATATTTGAATTTATTTTTTTGAAAAAACTATCATATTCCTGCTTATAATTCGGACGTAGGAATTCATAACTACCCGCATAATATACAGAAACATTGCTACTTCTTGTATGATTATATATATCGAAAATTTCCTTTCCCATTGCTTGAAGTGCTAAATACAAAATAGGGGATACCAGAGATGCATTTCTAAAACTCCCATCACTTTTTTGGATAAAATTATTTGATTGATATAAATTATTTGGGAATAGAATAAAGGAAAATGTTTTTATGTAATTATTATAAAAATCCTCACTACTTATTACTTCTTTTTCAGTATGCGATAATTTTGTAAATGGAAACCATTGCAAATATGATTTTTTCGTATTCGTTTTCAAGGAGAAATACATCTCGCAAATTTCTTTCCATGTTTTATATTTAATACAAAACATCATCTGTACCTTTCATTACTTCTTAAACACAAACATATACTCATGGGCTAACAGTAAAAAGTTGTGCTTAATACTGTTAGTTTTCCAAAAGCCTGTTGCTTTGCAATTGTGTTGTTCTTTAATGATGATTTCTTTTAATTTAAAGCCTGCAAGCTCGAATATCCGCATTGTTTCGAATGCGAGCGGTTGAACCATTCCTTTTTTGCGCGTATCACCCATAAGAATAGCGCAAAATTTATCTTTTTTCAAAACTCTGTAACTTTCTTCTGCCACCTTGCCCATTTCGGCTAAAAACGGCTTAATTGAGAGTAACGATAAATCGCCGTCAATATTTTCGCTGTAATGAATTATATCGGCATACGGCGGATGGGTGCAGATTAAATCAACGCTTTTGTTTACAAGGTCTAATTTTCTTGCATCACCTTGCATAAGAGTAGTAGTTGCTTGCGTTTCAAAATTGAAATTACATTTGTTTTTGGTAATTTCTATTGCCAAAGAGTTAATATCAACGCCTATAAAATTTCTGTGCGTAAGTTTAGCTTCAACGGCGGTAGTGCCACCGCCTACAAACTGATCTAAAACGGTATCGCCGAATTCCGAATATCGCAAAATAATATTGCGCGGAATATACGGCGACCAATTACCGCGATATTTAGCGTCGTGCGTCGCCCATTTGCCCCTGTCAGGAAAGCTCCAAACGGTATTAGTTTCAAGCTCAAAATTTTCGGGCTGTAAAGGAATATTTTTCGCCATGTTATTTAAACAGTTTGCTTACAATACCGTTTTCCAAATCGGTAATGCAGTAAAGGTTGTCCAATACGTCGAAAGTTTCTTCCAAGTTATGTTTTGCCGATTGCCAACCGATACCGTCGGTAAACCATACGAAAGCAAACCCCTGTATTTCTTTCGCTTCCAAGGTAATAGTTTTATAGCTTCTTGCTGTTTCGTTTAATTTTGAACCGCTGCTTGCATAGAAATTAGTTTCAATGCCGTAAACGGTATTACCTTTTTTAACTACAAAATCAAAACGTTTTTCCGTTTTGCCTGTATTTGAAATATTAGATAAATCTAAGCTCCATCGCTTTTGAATATCTGATATGTACATTTCCTTGAAGTAGTCAACACCTTTGACAAGCCCCGCCTTTTGAAGATAATCTTCAACAAGGTTTTCCATAAGATGACCGCCGCGGTTTTTGCGACCGTTACTGTCAAGTCCTACTTCAACGCCTGTAACATAATCTACTAAATTATTGATTATGCGGTTTGAAATCAAATCAAAAAGACCTGTTTTGCGCATAAACATTTTGTATTCGGTAACGGAATAATTCATTTTCTTGAAGTTGAAAAGATATTCGCCATCGCCGTCAATAGCGTATATTTCATTGCCACGTACAGCCAAGAGTACGGGGATGCACTTTAAAACTTGCGGATATTCTGAAATTAACTTTTCAAAATCGCTTTCGATATTTTTTGAACCGATTAAAGAGTTGAGAATATTCAATTCAACTTTTATGCTGTCAACATTTCCGTAAACCTTTTCAAAATTTACATAATAACTATAATCGCAAATACTGTTTCTGAACGTTTTAAACCATTCGTTAAAATCTCTTTTCATAAGTACACCCTTTATATTAAGTCAATTACAATTTTATCGCCGTCAATGTTCCATTTAGCCTTTTTGCAGACAAACGCACCATCGTTTGTCAATAAGCCGAATTGCCTATAAAGCTCGGTAACACCGCCAAAATACCGTCTTGTCTTATCGACTTTAAGTTGCTTTTGGATGCCGTTGAACACAACTGTAAATTTATCTTTATTTTCTGCAAGTTCACTTTTAACAACTTGCGGAATTACCAGTATTTTTGCTCTGATGTCATTTTTGGTTATTTCTCTTTCTACAAGGTATTTACGATCTTCGGTAGAAGTAACATTAACAGAATTTTGAATTTGGGTTAATGCAATAATTTCATTTTTAGAGAACACTGGCTTGTAATTGAAGCCTATGCCTTTTTCAATGCAGTATTGAATGAGCTGTGCGCCGTCAATAGTAATAACAGGCATATTCGGATTGTCGGTTGCTTCGGATAATGCCGCAGGCGTAAAAGTGGACGTGGTTATAAAAACGTTGATGTAATTGCTATTTAAAATATTGCCGTTTTTATCACGTTTTGTTGTACCCTTTAAATCACGGACTTCTTTGGGCTGAACCTTATTACTGCGAGCGTATCTTTTAGCTTGAACGTAGTAATTCATCGTGTCGGTACCGTTTATGTCAAGTCCGCTTTTAATGCAGGTTAAATCAATTCCTTTATCGCCGACATATTGAGTAGTAACAACTTCTTCAAAACCGAGAGCGGTCAAAAAAGAGTTAAGAAATATTTCAAATTCCCGTCCGGTCGGAAAGCAGGAATATAATTCGTCTATGTATTTATCTATTTCCTCTTTTGTGAGTTCAAGTATAGTCATATTTTACCCCTCAATTACAAATCAGTAATTCTCTTATTTTTCCGCGCCCTTCTGATTTGCTGTTAATCATACGGCTTGCTTCGATTTTTTTGATTTTATACGATTTATACAAATCTTCGAAAAACGTATCGTCCGCATTTACATTTTGCGGATCTGAATTGCTTAAAACTATTTTTGCCCCAGTTTCGTTTATTTCGTCTATAAAATTCGCAAGCCTTATTTGCTCGTTATCGTCAAAAACATCGGTAGTGTAAGAAGTAAAGCCCGAAGTTTCTGAAATAGGTCTGTAAGGCGGATCGATATAAACGAAAGTATTACTATCAATAAATTGTTTTGATAACGAATAATCGCCGCAAACAATTTTCACGTTTTGCAACGCTTTTGAAATATTACGAAGATTATTTTCATCGCAAATAGTAGGGTTTTTGTATGCGCCCATAGGTACGTTAAATTGCCCCTTTTTATTTACGCGGTATAAGCCGTTAAAACAGGTCTTGTTTAAGAAAATAAACAATGCCGCTTTTTCTGTTGCGTTTTTATCGTTTAATTCAAGTTTATTAAACTTTTCTCTTGCCGTGTAGTAAAAATATTTGCGTCCGTTTTCATTCATAGGCAAAAACAAAAGTTGCATTTCTGTGAGCTTTACTATAAGTTTATCCACGTTATTTTGAATGACTTTATATGCATTAATAAGCTCGGTGTTTGTGTCGCCGATATAAATTTGCTCAAAATCGAATTTAGACAATATATTGAAGAGCAATGCTCCGCCACCGACCATAGGTTCGCAATAGTTTGTCAAAACCCTTTCGCCGTCCACAGGCAACATTTTTTCAAGCTCGTCTACAAGTTGACTTTTACCGCCAACCCATTTAACGAACGGCTTTAATTGTAAAGTATGTTGCTTTTCATATCTTACAGTACGCTTGTCAATGGGCTTTTCCGCCGTACTCGGTATTATCCACATATTGCCGACCATCATAGCTCCGTCAATGCGATTTTCGGAACAGAGAATAGCAACGCGCCTTTGAGAAATATTCCATTTGTCTGCCGCTTCTTTTGCGGAAATAAAACTTTACATTTTGCACCTCAAACTGATAAAGACATTATATTCTAAAACCCGAATAAAAGCAAGCAAAATCTTTGCTAAAATATTTAATTTGGCAGTTAGGTGTGAGCTTGTCTTGACAAGCGCGCCGCTTCGCGGCGCGGACAAGCTCACACCTTAAAATGAAAGAAATCGACTAAAAAAATAATTTGGACGCCGCAAGGACGGGCGTCCGCCGCTAAACCGCTTGCAAATCGCCCCCTTCTTCGTGCGGCGGCGTAATTCATAACCTTATGCTTTTTAGTGTAAGGTTGATTTTTTATTTTTCGGGGGGGGTGTGCGGCTTTTCCATTTTCGGCAACACTTGTTAAAATTCTGCTTATACTGTCATAATTTTTAGCGTGCAAAGGCGTAAAATTGTCTTGCGTTATGTAACACGAAAAAAAGTTTAAAAAATATAGAAAACATTTGTTTAATTGCTTTTTATTGTGTTTATAACTATTATGCACGCTTAAAGTGCGTTTACAATTTTATATAGAGAAAGCAATACGAAGAACGGCAAGAAGAAATTACAAAGCTGATAGCCATTGAACAGAGCAAAGAAACGGTTACGATAAGCGAAAAGGAAATACGGAAATATTATCAAGACGCTTTAAAATTAGAGCCGCAAATGCTTATCAATTATCTAATAAAAGAAATAACTTTATTTGATAACCGAGCAGATATATACTACAACAGTCCTA
>JAMPAF010000008.1 GCA_023667345.1 Clostridiales bacterium | reverse complement strand
TAGCTCTTTTGGTACTTTTTTGCGAGTAGTCTTAAAAATTGCTGCTTCTGGTTTTTGGAAAGTTGAATTTTTTGAAATTCTTTACTTTCTTTACTTTATTATACGTAATTAAAATTAAAATGTCAACACCAAATAAAAAATAATTATGGAGGAAAATAATGACAAGAACAAATAAAATAAAGACGGTAACGCTAGCGGCAGGCATAGCGCTATTTTTATCGGGTTTTTTATGTACGGGATTCACTACAAAGGCAAATGCCGACACGGGTTGTACCCACGCATACGAAGCGCAAGAGATTGCGGCAACATGTACGGAACAGGGGTATACACTCTACACTTGTACGGAATGCGGCGACAAAAAGAAGGATAATTTTACGGAAGCAAAGGGACACGATTACAGCGAAACTCAGGTTGCGGCAACCTGCACAACGGGTGCTTATATTCTTTATGAGTGCGCCGACTGCGGTCATACATATACCGAAACAACCGCCGCGGCAAACGGACATAGCTTTCAGGAAATAGTCGTGCCGCAGAGCTGTACGCATAAGGGATACACAACCCATTTCTGTACGGTTTGCGGCTATGAATATTCGGACAACTTCTTGGACGAATACGGACACGGTTATAGTGAAGAGATTATAGACCCTACATGCGAAGATAAAGGTTATACGAAACACACGTGCGGTATATGCGACGATTTTTATTTCGACAATTATGTGGACGCGCTCGGTCATAGCTACGAAGCGGTCGTTACCGAGCCGGACTGTTTCGAGGGCGGATATACGACCTATACCTGTTCAACGTGCGGCGACAGTTACATAGCGGACTATACCGAAGCTAATGGACATTTGCACACGGAAATCTTACACGAATCAACGTGCGTATCTTACGGTTATACCGATGCTATTCAATGGCAGACGTTATCGTAGCTCTTATAGTTTTCGCAATTATCTTTATAACAATAACGGCAGGACAATGGGTGCTTGCGGTTATCTTGGGGCTAATGGCGGTGGGTATGTTTATGCCTACGCCCGACGGAATTTTCTATACTTGCATATTCGATAACATAAAATTTCTGTTAGCGAAAAAGAAGTATACAGCTAATGCGAAAAACGCAAAGGAGAACGTAGACGCGCTCGTTGATTTGAAAGACATAAGCGAGAACGGTTTGGTTTCATTTAAAGGCGGTACATACGGTAGAGTAATTAAAATCGGACAAAAGAACTTCGGCATTGAGAACGTTGTTCAGCAGAATATAGACATCAACTATTTTGCAAACGCGCTTAAATTGTTAGACCAAAATCAGAGCGCGGATATTGTAAAGATAGACCGCCCCGTAAACTTGGATGGGTTTGCAGGTGAACTGTTCGGACGATTAACAGCAGTAAATGAGAGTGATGAGGAAAACGGAATTAAGGAGATTAAGGAAAGCGTTTTGCAAGAGCGCATAGACAGAATAGACCGTCTGAATAATATCCGCAAACAGTACTTATCGGATTACTACATAATAATCTACGGCAAAAACGAGCTTGACTTGGAAAGTATGGCGGTGAACGTGGCAAGTGAAATTGCTAAGTGCGGACTCGGTACGCAGCTTCTCGGCTCGCGTGATACGGCGGTATTCTTAAAGTACAGTTATTCCCGTAACTTTGACGAGAGGGAAATCAAGGACTTAAAGGACGACGAGTTGCTTGCTTGGGTAAAGCCCAAAGAGATTATATTCCACGCAAACAGATATAAGGTAGACGGAACGGAAGCCGCAGTTTTGGCGGTGTCAGATTATCCTTTGCGTGTCAAGAACGCTTGGGGCGCGGGACTTTTCAATATACCAAACACAAAAGTTGTAATGCACGTTAAGCCCGTAGATAAGTTCAAGGCGATTCGCCGCATAGACAAGTGTATCGGCGAAATGGAAACGAAACAGATAAGCAAGAGTTGGGTAACCAATACGAAGAAGTTGCCAATTATGTGGAATACTTATTTGAGCAGTATAGCCCGTACATGTGGTTGGTGCTACTTGCTTCGGCAGGAATTTGGAGTATAGCAATAGGCGTTATGACTGCCATAGCCCAAAAGAACGAGGACAAAGAAAAGGCGAAAAAGATGCTCGTGAACTACGTTATAGGTTTGGTAGTGATAGCCGTAATAGTTGTCGCTTGCCCGTTCCTTATCCGTGGAATTGCAACATTAATTTAAACGAAAGAGCCTATCCTTGCGGATAGGCTCAAATAGTTGATATAGGTTAAACAAATTTATTCTTCAATATTATCGCTAGACGCATTGCAAAATTCGTCATCGATTTTATTTACTTTTGAATTATTTGTTTGAGGGGTGGAGCTAGTTAAATCTTTATTAAGTTGTTGTCGAATCGCAGCAATTTTGATTATATGGCAAATCAAAGCAACAATTGCAATGAGAATTTTAATCGCCAATTCTGTGATTCGTAATGCAAATATTGTAGTTTGCATTTTTTGCGCCTCCCATAATTCGCAGATTATTATTTAATTGTGTGCGGTTATTGAATACACCTAACTTTTTAAAATTCCCACCTAGCTTCAGACACACTTTATAGGTTTAGAAACATATAAAAATGCGCCTTGAAAGTAAATTATGCGTTGGGGTTAAGTCGTGCATGGCTCCTCCTTATAACGCCAGTCCGGACAATGGCTTCCTTTTATTTGTATATATTATAACACAATATGTTATAAGAGGTAAACGCTTTTGCAATGTGTTTTTCTAAAAGCATAAAATTGTGTTTTACATTAAGTTGGTTGAAAAATTTTAACATAATTTGTTGGCGATTTTAAAAATTTGAACATTATAATTGAACATTATAAGGGGATAGTAGCATTAATAATATAAAAATAGCCTGTCCATCAAGGACAGGCTAACTAATCTTTATGTTTTTTATCTTTAGGTGATTTATTATTTCTGCTGCTTTTTCTATTATTCTGTTTTCTTTTGTATTTTCTCAGCTTAAATTGCAGTATTGAACAGATAAATGAACCTGTACAAACGAGTAATTCTAAAATCATTAGTGCAAGTGTAATATTCATAATTAACACCTCCTAATTGTTTTATTAAATTGTCCTCAATATGTACTTCAATGTTCTTCTGTAAATTAAAAAAAGCACCTCCTTATGTCTTATTCTATCAAAAAAAGGAGAATTGTCAAGATATAAATAAAAAAATGTCGATTTTTTTGTTAAACCTATTGACAAACATAAAATGGTGTTGTATCGTATCAATACGATTTATGGAGGTAAACATTATGATAATAAAGGATGAAGTAATTAAGAAAGTAGAGCAAGGGAAGGGACTGACGGTAGATGAAATCAAAATCTATCAAGAAGCGGTAAGACCTGAAAAGCACGTTTATGGAAAATACGGAACATTGAAAAAGAAATACTTGGAAGATAAAGGTATTGATTGGACGATAGCAGACTTGCCGACTTATCTCTATGGTATCGATGCGCAAGCTGATGATATGTATAATACTCTCTCTGCAAAACTCTCTGTTTCCACGCAGTATAAGCGGACAGGTGAGTTTATGGAGGACTACCGCAGACTGACCGCGATGCAGCGCGCAATTAAAGAAGAAATTTTAAGCGAAATAGTTTATACGGAGGCAGTATGAAATCGCCTAAATCTGAAATTGATAAGCGGTATGAGGAAAAGCACAAAGAAGAGCGTAAAGCTCGGCACTTGGTTTGGGGAACAAGTATTGACCGCGAATATGCTGAAACGATAAATAAGTTTTTGAAAGAAAATAAACTAACAAAGGTTGAACTGGTTGTGGCAGGGTATGAAGCATTGAAAAGTCGGTGCGAAAACAAATAAAACTAAATATAAAAGCAGTAGCGAGGGCTTTTAGCTCTCGCTATTGTTTATAAAAGAGGAGCTATGCCTGTTTAAGTGAGGGCATAGTTTTTTATTTCGTGTGATTACGGACGAGCAGTCCGTTCATATACATATATTAGTTGCAAAATTCGACTAAAAATGACACAAAATGGGGGATATAAGGACGAATAAAAATAATGACGATTCAAATAAGCGAATAGATAATTATCCAACTTCACAACGTAGGTGTGTAATTGAGGGGCAACAATTTTTAATTATTAGGCACTTTGAAGGTGATAAAGATTTAAATGCCACAATTATGGAACTTGCTGTCAATCGAGCTAACAGAGAAATGGGTATTTAATTATTCGTAAAATTATTAAAATAATCTTGCAAAGTAAAGTTTGTTATGGTATAATGACACTACCATAACTTAATAGCTTTGACAGAAAAGGAGGTACGAATGTCAAAGCAAAAACAACTTAATAAAATCGGAATATATATGCGGTTATCGCGTGATGATGAAAAAGCGGGCGAGTCTATGTCAATAGACCACCAACGTATAATTCTGCGTAAGTATGTAGAAGAACATGGTGGTAATATTGTAGACGAATATATTGATGACGGTTGGTCGGGAACAAATTTTGACCGCCCCGAAGTAAAACGATTGTTGGGGGATGCTCAATCGGGAAAAATAGATACGATTATAGTAAAAGATTTGTCTCGTTTCGGGCGTAACTATATTCAAGTCGGACAGTACATAGATTACATCTTTCCCGCTTACGGAATACGCTTTATTGCACTCAATGATAATGTTGATACAGCAGACAGAAGTAGCACTGCAATGGATATGATGCCGATAATGAACGTATTTAACGAGTGGCATGCTGCTAATACCAGTAAAAAAATCAGAGCGGTATTTGAAGCGAATCAGCGTGCGGGTAAATACACAAATTGGAATTATCCTTACGGCTATAAAGCGGGTAACGATGAAAGTCGAACGGCTGTAATAGACGAGGAAGCTGCAATGGTAGTAAGACGTATCTTTGATTTGCGCTTACAAGGTAATTCAGCTCGAACCATTGCGAGAATTTTAACGGACGACGGTATACCTAATCCTGCGACTTATTTCACCAAACTCGACGGTGGTAAGTGGGACAGAAATTGTAGCGTCTATTGGGTTCCAAAGACTGTGAGGTGGATACTTTCAAATCCTACGTATATAGGACACATGGTACAGCATAAGACGACGACGGTTTCTTATAAAAACCATAAGGTGGTAAGTATACCAAAGAACGAGTGGATAATAAACGAGAACGCGCATGAACCTATTATAAGTAAGGAAATATGGGACATGGTTCAAGAAACCTATAAGTCCACGCGAGGGAGGGCAGACAAAACCAACTTGGTGCATATCCTATCGGGCTTAGTCGTTTGTCCTGATTGCAGAAAGAAATTCAAGCTCAAATCGGCAAAAGACGTCCATGATTGTTTCGTTTGTCGCACTTATGTAAATTTAGGCAAGAAATACTGTTCTTCACACCATATAACCGAAAAACAGCTTGAAGCCGCAGTGTTAGACGATATCCGCTCATTAATTAAATTTGTTGAGCATGACGAAACAAAATTTAAAGAGCAGTATTTGAGAGAGCGCGCAAAGCGTAGCGAACAGAATCGGTATTCCGATGAAAAACAACTTAAATCAAATAAAAATAGACTTATTGAATTAGACAAATTGATACAGTCCGCATTTGAAGAAAAAGTCTTAAAAAGTATGCCTGAAAGTGTCTGTGTAAGTCTTTGTAAAAAGTACCAAGCTGAGAAAGAGTCCTTACAACAGGAAATAATTGAAATCCAGCAAAGGCTGTCTGAATTTAGTAAAGACGACGAGAACGCAGAGGAGTATGTGCGGAAAATAAAGCGGTATAGTAATTGTGAGAGCCTTTCCCGTGAGATGTGTTTACAGCTTATCGACTACATTACAGTAGGGGAAAAGGTCGCAAAGAATCAAGAACGTATAATTCATATACATTATAAGTTTCAAACAGGCGAAAGCCTTGCTGAATATCAGCAAAAAAGATTAAAAACTGTCCCTTAAGGCACAGGAGCAACAGGCGCAACAGGTCCGACGGGTCCGACGGGCGCAGACGCTACTGTAACGGCGGCGGCAGCCGTGGCGGACGCGACGGGTGATGCGGACGTCGTAACGCAATTCAACACACTGCTTGCCAATTTAAGGGCGGCAGGGCTGTTGCAAGGCTAAAAAAAACAAGCCGCGGGCAATTCTGCCCGCGGCTTTATAAATTTGGCACCTCTTTCTTGCCTTCCCTCTTAACAAAGGGGGAAGGTGGCTGCGTAGCAGACGGATGAGGGTTGTGCTATTTTGTCATTAACAAAAACAACGGCTACAAAAATGTAGGCGGCGGGGCGAACCGCGTGGCTTCTGCCTACCAATCGTTCAACCAAAAAAGAACACCCCGAAATGGGGTGTCCTCTTTGTGGTCGAGGCGACGGGATTCGCGCCTTGGGCGGACGCGCACGGTTGACAGCCCAAACCGAGGGCTGTCAAGTCTGCGGTAGAGCCCGCAGACCTGCGCAAAACAAGTTTTGTTTGCCTCCCCTCGAATCCCGTATTGCCCGCCGAGAAAAACACACGGACACGCAAAAATGCGTGTCCGTGTGTTTGGCCGAGGCGACGGGATTCGAACCCACGACCTTATGGTCCCGAACCATACGCGCTACCAACTGCGCTACGCCTCGCCGCATATGTGTATTATATTATTTTGTAAATTATTAGTCAAACAAATTATCGCCGTTACCCGCAAAAATAACAATGGAAGGTATTATAAAAATCGAAACGACTATCCCTTGACATTTAAATCCTAAAATGCTAAAATTCTTATTGCGATACAGTTTAATAAAATCTTCGGATAGCTCACTTTATTGTTTGTGGGTTTATATGCTGTTACTTTTTACTAAATATTTGGTAGAAGTGCTTCTTCTCAATTACAAGTAAAAAGTAAAGCAAATTTCTGCTATCTCTGTAATTAAACTGTGTCGCAACAAGCGAGAAGTTGCATTTTCTATATGCCGTCTCGTTTGGGGCGGCATTATTTTTTGCCCGCATTACTGTCATTCTGAACGCAGTGAAGAATCTAGGCGATAGCCGCACGGGAGTATCATCTTAAATAGCATTGTAATGCGGAATTGATTATTTTGCGCGAAAAAAAGCGCGCAAAAAGATTATACTACGTGCGACCGCTACGCGGGCGGGCACGGTTTTTGCGGCTAAATGTTTAAACGTTTCAAACAAGTCCGCAATGCCGCAAAAACCTCATAATGACGGTATACAGCCCCTTGCTTTCCCCTTGCGTAAAGGGGAAAGTGACATTGCCATTAGGCAATGACGCCCGCCCGCGTAGCGGTCGCACGGAGCGAAGCGCAGTATAGAGGTTACGCCATCGAATTGCATCAACCTCTTTCGTCTGCATAGCAGACACCTTCCCCTTCAAAGGGGAAGGCAAGTTACACATATTAATTAATCAAAAAATAAAACAAAAGGAGAAAATTATGGAATTTGATAAGGAAGAGGATGTGTTGGGCAGTTTATACGCCTTGCGCGGCGGGCTTTCGGCAATATCGGCGGAATACGTAAGAGTACGCAAAGCAGACGCGGAATATCACGAAGAACTCAATACGGTAGCCGACCAAGCGGGCGGCGCGAGATATGAAGCCCCGAAGGGCACCGTCGAGTATGCTATGTGGATATGCAACGGCGGTTTCGACGACGAGTTACATAGGCGGTATAATCAAATTCAAGAAAAAGAAATCGAAGATAAATCCGCAGATTATGAGGACAAAATTATAGATGCCCACAAAAATGCCGTAAAAAAATTTGTGGCTATGGCGGTATTAATTCTCATAACCGGAATTATTTTAGCCGCATTATATTTTGGTATAATGCTTGTAGAATATGATGGCAAAAAAGGTTTTGATGCAATTTTGAATATTAACGGGTATTTAATACTAACAGGTATGTGTTTATGTCCACCGCTTGCAATGTTAATTGCGTCGTTGGTGTCGATGTATCAAGGTATTCGTTACGCTTGTTCAATAAACAGATTAAAACGTGAGTTGCAGGAATATCAACTAAAACTGCAAAGAGAAATAGACGAAGAGCATAACCGCGCGGAAACGGCGCGTAAGGCAATCCGTGAATATTTCAAATTTTTGCCGCAAGTAAAAGAAGAGGCACGCGAAATATTAGGCGAAAGGAATTCGGTAGTAAAATCTTCCGTGAAAAATTGCAACGCCTATTACAAGGCGCTTGTGGCGGAGTTTTCGCCGATATTGGATTTGCGCGACTGGCAACACCTCGACCTTGTGATATACGAAATAGAAACCCGCCGCGCGGACAGCATAAAGGAAGCGTTGCAGCTTGTCGACCGCGAATTGCAGACCGAGAGGTTAGAGCGCACAATGAGCGAGGCGGCAAAATCGGTCTGCTATACGTTACAGCACGGGTTCAGAAATTTACAGCATACAATACGGTCTTGCTGCGAAGAAATAAGCGACAGACTGGGCGCAATGTCGGCGCAGCTCGAAAGTATAAACAACAGCGTAAATATCGGTAATGCGTTGCAGGCGCAGTCGAATAAAATGGTCGCCGAACTTTTGAGCAACGCGCAAGCCGTGTTGGTGTACGATTGATTTTGTGTATTGAATATCTGGGAATAAGGTTTGCCCGCCGCTTATCGCGGCGGGCTTGCTCTTTTCACCGCAATATGACCTTCCCCCTAAGGGGAAGGTTACAATAAAGCAGTTTGTTCATTATTTTTCCCCGCACGCCCCCGTAAATCCTTTACGAAAGCGGCAAAAAGCGGTATAATGCAATTACAAAAAGTCAACCGCGGGGTATAAATTAATGAGCGAGAAAAAATACGAACTTTCCCAAAAGCAAAAGGCGCTCGGCTTTGCACTGTACGCCAAAAAGGTCACAAGGCAGACGATGGCGACGATTATGATGGTGCTCGAAAATGACGGGCAGATTGACGATATGACCTGGTACATAGGTCAGAACCCGAACGCGACCGAAGAGCAGCTTATCGCGGTTGCATATCAGATTGTAAAGGAGGCTCACGAGGGCAATGGAGAAAACTAAACTTTTAAAATACGCGCAGTTAATCGCGGGTAGCGGAATTAACGTTCAGAAGGGGCAAAAGGTAATAATTCAGTGCGGGCTCGACCAGCCCGAATTCGTCGCAATGGTCGTCGAGGAATGCTACAAACTCGGCGCGGAGAGCGTGACGGTAAAGTGGAGCTATATGCCGGTAACAAAGCTCAACTACAACTACCGCACCCTTGAAACTCTTTCGCAAGTGACGGATATCGAAAAGGCGGAGTGGCAGTCGAAGGTGGACAATTTAACCTGCCTTATATGGCTCGATTCCGACGACCCCGACGGGCTTTCGGGCACGGACAACGAAAAGATTTCCAAGGCGAATATGGCGCGGTATCCGATAATCAAGCCCTACCGCGACGCGCTCGAATGCAAATACCAGTGGTGCATTGCGGCGGTGCCCGGCAAGGAGTGGGCGCACAAGGTCTTTCCCGACCTGCCGATAGGCGAAGCTGTGGAAAAGCTGTGGGAAGCGATTTTGTATACCTCGCGCGTGACCGACGACCCCGTCGCGGAGTGGGATAAGCACAACAAAACGCTTGCCGAAAAGTGCGCGTTTTTGAATAAGTACAAGTTCGACAGGCTGGAATACAAGTCGTCCAACGGCACAAACTTTACCGTCGGCTTGAACCAAAAGGGGATATTCTGCGGCGGCGGCGAAACCACGCTCGGCGGCGGCACGTATTTCAACCCCAATATCCCGACGGAAGAGGTGTTCACGACCCCTATGCGCGGGCGCGCCGAGGGCAAGGTAGTGGCAACAAAGCCGCTTTCCTATCAAGGCAAGCTTATCGAAAATTTCTGGGTGGAATTTGAAGGCGGTAAGGCGGTGAAGGTAGGCGCGGAGAAAAATCAGGACCTGCTCGAAAAAATGATTGCCATGGACGAGGGCGCGGCGTATTTGGGCGAGGTGGCTTTAATCGCCTACGACAGCCCCATAAACAACACGGGCATACTCTTTTACAACACGCTTTTCGACGAGAACGCGAGCTGCCATTTAGCGCTCGGCAGAGGCTTTAACAATTGCCTCGAAAACTACGAAAATTACACCAACGAGCAGTGCAGGGAGTTGGGCGTAAACAGCTCTATGATACACGTCGACTTTATGATAGGCAGTAAGGATATGTCGATTGTGGGCGTGACAAAGGACGGCGAGCGCGTGCAGATATTTAAAGACGGCAACTGGGCGGTTTGAGTTCATTAAGAATTTAGAATTTAGAATGTAGAATTAAGAATTGAGGTAAAAAAGTATGCCGCGCAGCGAAATTTTTTTCGCTGCGCGGCTATTAATTTCCTCAATATGACCTTCCCCTTAGGGGGAAGGTGTCGCAACCGTTAAGGTTGGGACGGATGAGGGGTTAGTCGGTTTTAAATAGCCAACCCCTCATTCGTCATTTTCTCGTTCCTCGAAAATGCCACCTTCCCCCTAAGGGGAAGGTTTCAATGCGGTCGGTTTCACTCTACCTGCAAGACGAAAAATTTTAAGTACTGCGTTTCTTCGGCGCAGAGGAGCGAGGGGTGGTCGGGAGCTTGCGTTTTAACTTCCACACTGCGCACCCGCCGTCCGCTTTCTCTTGCCGCCTCGATAAGCATTTTTTCAAAAAGCGGCATTGTCATATAGTGCGAGCACGAGCACGTAATCAGAAACCCGCCGCTTTTAACAATCTTCATTGCGGTAAGGTTGATATCCTTGTAACCGCGGTACGCGTCCTTAACCTCGTCCGCTGTCTTGCAAAAGGCGGGAGGGTCTAAAATCACCGTGTCGAACTGCCTTTTTTCGCGTTTAAACGAGCGCAGAATTTCGAAAACGTCCCCCTGCAATGTCGTAATGTTTTCAATGCCGTTTAACCGCGCGTTGTCCTCAACGTTTTTCAGTGCGAGCGGGGATATGTCGCAACTAACGACGTTTTTAGCCACCGTAGCCGCGTTTAAAGAAAACCCGCCGCTGTTGCAGAAACAGTCCAAAACGCTCTCCGCGCTCGCGCAGTATTTGCGCACGGCAAAGCGGTTTTCCTTCTGGTCCAAAAAGTACCCCGTTTTCTGTCCGTTCTTCACGTCGACGAGCATTTTCAAGCCGTTTTCTACAATCCCGCAGTAGTCGGGCACCTCGCCGTACAAAAGCCCCTTAACCTCGGGCAAGCCCTCTTTTTTGCGCACCGAAACGTCGCTTCGCTCGTAAATTCCCTTTGGGGAAAACAGCTCGGCAAGGCACTCGCAGATAAGCTTTTTGCGCATGTCTATCCCGAGGGAGAGGCATTGTATTACGAGGTAATCGCCGTATTTATCGACGATTAAGGCAGGCAGATTGTCGGCTTCGGCAAACACCATGCGGTAGCAGTTTTCATAGCCCAGCCGCCGACGGTAGCCGTCCGCGGCGGAGAGCGCGTTCATATAAAACTGTTTGCCGTCCTCGCCGTCGCCGCGCAAAAATATGCGCACCAAAATCTTCGACGCGTGGTTGATATACCCCTTGCCGATAAACCGCCCGTCGCTTGCGTAGACCGAGGCGAGGGAGCCGTTTTTGTCCTTGCCCTCTATCCTTGCAACCTCGTTGGCGTACACCCAGCTATGCCCCGCGACGATGCGTTTTTCTTCGCCTTTTTTAAGGTAAATTTTATAACACATACCACAATTTTACCAGTTTGCCGCCCCGATTGCAAGCATTTCGCACAAAAGCGGAAATTTGCCCTTTTTGCTGTTGATTTTTATAATAAGGTTTGGTATAATTTTACAGTAATGAAGGATTTACTCGTATATTTAAAGCATTATAAATTACAGAGTATTTTGGCGCCTCTCTTCAAAATGTTGGAGGCGGGCTTCGAGCTCGTTATTCCCATAATCGTAGCGTCTGTCGTCGACAAAATAAACGCGGTCAACGCGGGCGGAGCGACGGCGGCGGACGGCTCGCGCTACGTTATCTACGCGTGCTTAATTTTAGTTGCGCTCGGCGTCGTGGGGCTTGTAGCCGCAGTGTGCGCGCAGTACTTTGCGGCAAAGGCTGCGGTGGGCTTTTCGAAAGAACTCAGAAGCGATATGTTTAAAAAAGTGCAGTCGCTTTCCTATTACGAGATAGACAATTTGGGCACGTCGTCGCTTATAACCAGAATGACGAGCGACGTAAATCAGGTGCAGACGGGCGTGAATATGGTGTTGCGCCTTTTTATGCGCTCGCCGTTCATTGTTTTCGGCGCGCTTATAATGGCGTTTGTGATAAGCGTAACTGCGGGTTGGGTGTTCGCGGTTACGATTGCCGTACTTTTTTCAGTCGTTTTCGGCATAATGGCAATCACAATCCCCATGTACAAAAAGTCGCAGAGCAACCTCGACAGAGTTACCGCGGCAACGCGTGAAACGCTTGTCGGTTCCCGCGTGGTGCGCGCCTTCTGCAAAGAGGACGAGGAGATTGCGGAGTTTAAAAAGCGCAACGACGCCCTTACAAAATCGCAGAAATTCGTCGGCGGCATATCCGCCTTAATGAACCCTTTAACGTACGCGGTAATAAACGTCGGCATAATAATTTTAATACACTTCGGCGCGGGCAAGGTGTACGACGGCGCACTCACGCAAGGGCAGGTTATAGCTCTATACAACTATATGTCGCAGATTTTGGTTGAGCTTATAAAGCTTGCCAACCTTATAATCACCGTAACAAAGTGCTTTGCGTGCGCGGGAAGGGTGAACGAGATACTCAAAATGCAACCCGCGCTCAAACACGGTGAGCAGGATAAAAAGCGTGAGGGCGTTCCCTTTATCTCGTTCGATAATGTGAGCATGCGCTATTCGGGGGGCGGCTCGGACGCTTTAAGCGGCATAACCTTTTCGGTCAACGCGGGCGAGACGGTGGGCATAATAGGCGGCACCGGCTCGGGTAAATCTACGCTCGTCAACCTCATTCCGCACTTTTACGACGTGACGGAGGGCGAGATTTTAGTCGACGGCGTGAACGTAAACGCGTACGGCGACGAAATTTTGCGCGAAAGCTGCGGCATCGTGCCCCAGCGCGCAGTGCTCTTTAAGGGCACAATCCGCGAAAATATCAAGTGGGGCAACGAGAACGCATCCGACGAAGAAATTATGGCGGCGGCTCAGACGGCTTGCGCGGCGGAAGTCATAAAGAATAAACCCGACGGTCTCGACGAGCAGGTAGAGCAGGGCGGCAAAAACTTTTCGGGCGGGCAGCGGCAGCGCCTGACCATCGCCCGCGCCCTCGTAAAAAAGCCCAGAATTTTAATTTTGGACGACAGCGCGTCCGCCCTCGACTACGCAACCGACGCGGCTCTGCGCAAAAATCTGCGCTCTTTGGACTATAATCCCACGGTTTTCATCGTGTCGCAGAGAACGAGTTCGGTGCGCTTTGCCGACAAAATTTTAGTGCTTGAAGGCGGCAACCTCGTGGGGTGCGGCACGCACGAAGAACTGCTTGAAAACTGCGAGGTGTACAGAGAGATTCATATGTCGCAATACTCGGGCGGCGAAAGCGCCGACGGGCTTGCAAAGGGGGCGCGGGTATGAAAAAGCTGGGCTCCCAAACAAAGACGGTAAAGCGCGTTTTAAAACAGCTTAAAAGGTACGCGCCGGCGATAGTCCTCTCGCTGTTTCTTGCAATGCTCTCGGTGGCGGGCACGCTGACTGCTCCCGTGCTTTTCGGCGACGCAATCGACCGCATAATAGAGGCGGGCGCGGTGGATTTCAAAACGCTGACCTACTACTTTATCGCAATCGGCGGGATAGTGGCTGCAACCGCGGCGGTGCAGTGGCTTATGAGCGTTATAAATAACCGCATAGTCTACGGCGTTATCCGCGACATAAGGGCGGAAGCCTTTTCGCATATACAAAACCTGCCCCTAAAATATATCGACAGTCACCCCTACGGCGACGTGGTCTCGCGCTGTATAGCCGACGTAGACCAGTTTGCCGACGGACTGTTAATGGGTTTTACACAGCTTTTTACGGGCATAATTACAATAGTCGTAACGCTCGTTATAATGTTCATTTTCAACTGGATAATCGCGCTCGCGGTGTTCATAATCACCCCGCTTTCGCTGTTTGTGGCTAAATTCATTGCAAGCCGCACATATTCCATGTTCAAAAAGACCTCGAAAATAAGGGGTGAACAGACGGCTTTTATCGACGAAATGATAGGCGATTTAAAGGTAGTGCAGGCGTTCGGCAGGGAGGACGAAAACCAAAAAAAGTTCGACGGTATAAACGAAGAACTAACCAAAGCGTCGCTCTCCTCGATATTTTTCTCCTCGCTCACAAACCCGTGCACGCGCTTTGTCAACGCGGTGGTGTACGCGGCGGTTGCGCTCTCGGGCGCGCTCACGCTCATATATCCCGCGGTACTGCCCGTCGCGTTCACGGTCGGAAAGCTCTCCTCGCTGTTGCAGTTTTCCAACCAGTACACCAAGCCGTTCAACGAGATATCGGGCGTTATAACCGAATTCCAGAACGCGGTTGCGTGCGCGGGCAGAATTTACGAATTCTGCGACGAGCCCGCCCAGCAGCCCGACGCGGACGGCGCGGCTACGCTCGAAGATGTCAAGGGCGACGTCGAATTCAATAACGTAAGTTTTTCGTACGAAGAGGACAAGCCGCTTATCGAAAATCTGAATATCCGCGCAAGGGCGGGGCAGAGAATTGCAATAGTCGGACCGACGGGTTGCGGCAAAACCACGCTTATCAACCTTTTAATGCGCTTTTACGACGTGCAGGGCGGCTATATAACGGTCGACGGCAACAAAATACGCCATGTAACGCGCAAATCTTTAAGAAGGGGTTACGGCATGGTGTTGCAGGACACATGGCTTAAAAGCGGCACCGTGCGCGACAATATAACAATCGGCAAGCCCGACGCCACCGACGAAGAGGTGATTGCCGCGGCAAAGGCAACCCATGTGCACGGCTTTATCATGCAGATGAAAGACGGCTATAACACGGTTATAGGCGAGGACGGCGGCAACCTCTCGCAGGGGCAAAAGCAGCTACTTTGCATAACGCGCATAATGCTGTGCCTGCCGCCCATGCTCATTTTGGACGAGGCGACAAGCTCGATTGATACCCGCACCGAGCTTAAAATTCAGAATGCGTTTGCAAAGCTTATGAAGGGCAGAACGAGTTTTATCGTCGCGCACAGGCTCTCGACTATCAAGGAAGCCGACTTAATACTCGTAATGAACAAGGGCAACATAATAGAGCAAGGCACGCACGACGAACTTATCGCGCAAGGCGGCTTTTACAAAAATTTGTATTACAGCCAGTTTGAGAGTTAATTGAGGGTTAATTAAGAATGTAGAATTAAGAATGCAGAATGCAGAATTGTGGTATTATTTAAAAATAATATTCATTAGCATAATTCTTAATTCTTAATTCTTAATTCTGAATTTTCAACCTGCCTGATTTCGCATTTAGCATTTATATATAGGAGAATTTATGTTACAAGTCAACAACGTATCTTTGCAATACGGCAGTAAAAAACTTTTCGAGGACGTAAATCTAAAATTTACGGGCGGCAACTGCTACGGCATAATCGGCGCGAACGGCGCGGGTAAATCCACCTTTTTAAAGGTTTTAAGCGGCGAGATAGAACCGAACAAGGGCGAGGTCGTAATGGATAAGACCGAGCGTATGTCCGTTTTAATGCAGAACCAGAGCGCGTTCGACCACGTTACTGTCCTGCGCGCGGTAATGCTCGGTCACAAGCGCCTTGTGCAGATTATGGACGAAAAGGACGCGCTGTACGCAAAAGAGGACTTTTCGGAAGCGGACGGCGTCCGTGCAAGCGAGCTCGAAACCGAGTTTGCCGAGCTCGACGGCTGGAACGCCGAGTACGAGGCGCAGACCCTTTTAAACGCCCTCGACATAGGCGAAGAATTCTACGACACTTTAATGGCGGACGTCGACGCAAAGCGCAAGGTTAAAATTTTGCTTGCGCAAGCTCTCTTCGGCAACCCCGATATCCTTCTTTTAGACGAGCCGACGAACAACCTTGACATAAAGACGGTGCGGTGGCTCGAGGACTATTTAATGGACTTCGAAAACACGGTCATCATCGTGTCGCACAACCGCCACTTTTTAAACAAGGTCTGCACACACATCTGCGACGTCGACTACGGCAAGATAAATATGATGCTCGGAAACTACGATTTCTGGTACGAAACGAGCCAGCTTTTGGCGCGTCAGCAGAGGGACGTAAACAAGAAGAACGAACAGCGCGCAAAGGAATTGCAGGAGTTTATTGCAAGGTTCGCGGCGAACGCTTCCAAATCGCGGCAGGCAACCTCGCGCAAAAAGGAGCTCGAAAAGCTCACGATATCCGATTTCAAACCGTCGCTTCGCAAATATCCGTATATCGACTTTAAGTACGAAAAGGAGATAGGCAACGACATTTTAATGGTGGAGGGTCTCACTAAAAAGGGCTATTTCGAAAACGTTTCGTTCACCGTTCAGCGCGACGACAAGATAGGCATAGTTTCCGACAAGTCGACCACCATTTCAATGCTGTACGATATTTTAACGGGCAAAGCGCAGCCAGACGGCGGCACCGTGCGCTGGGGCAAAACCATATCCGCGAGCTATTTCCCCGAAAACAACAACGAGTATTTTCAGGGGTGCGATTTAACGCTCGTGCAGTGGCTGTCGCAGTTCTCGACCGACCACTACGAAGAGTATTTGCGCGGCTGGCTGGGCAGAATGTTATTTTCGGGCGAGGAGGCGTTAAAGCAAGCAAAAGTGCTCTCGGGCGGCGAAAAGGTCAGGTGCATGCTCGCAAAAATGATGTTGGAAGGGGGCAATTTCCTCATAATGGACGAGCCTACAAACCACCTCGATTTGGAGAGCATAACCGCGCTCAACAACGGCATGAAGAATTTCAGGGGCTGTATGCTGTTCACCTCGCACGACCAGGAGCTTATGAACACGGTTGCCAACCGCATAATCGAGATAAACGGCACCAAGCGCTTCGACAAAAACGTCACCTACGACGAGTACATCGACATTGTCACGAAATAATTCAGAATTAAGAATTAAGAATTGAGGTCATTATTTTAAAATAATTTGCGAGCTAATAGGAGCGTGTCATTTCGAGCCGAAGGAAGACCCGCGAAGCGGGCAACCAAGCGAGAGAATCCCCTCGTGGTCTGCTCGGGGGAATTAGGGAGTGAACAGCCGCAATTCTTAATTCTACATTCTGCATTCAGCATTTACATAAAGGGGGAAAAATGAAAAGAGACGTCTTGCCTACCGTAATTACGGTAGTGGCGGCAATATTGGCGGCGGCGCTCGCAGCGTGGGGCGGCTACGTGTTCTGCACGCAGGTCACAATAGCCGACGCGCAGTTGTACGCGCTCATACCCATTTATATAATTTTAATCGTGCTCGGCGCGTTTATCGACGAGTTCGTGCACGAGGGCGCGCATTTTTTGGTGGGCGCAATGCTTTCGATGGGCGTAAAGCCGCCGAAGATTCGCATTTTCAAAAGCTCCTCGGTCGAAATGTATCCCAAGGGCGCAAAGGCTATGCGTTTAAGGTTTGTTCTCACTGCGGCGGCGGGTCTGTTTTTCGACCTTCTTATAATAATTCTCGGCGTGATTGCGCTTACCGTTCCCTCGGTACCCGCGTTTTTCTCGCTCGGGCTTCCGTACGCGTTCTATTCTTTCGTAATTAACGTTGTACCTTTCGAGTACGCGGCGGGCAAAACGGACGGTTACGCCGTGTGCGAGGCAATCGCAAATAAGCCCTCGGCGCAGGTTATGTTCGCCGTTTTAAAGGTGCAGGGGCTCGTAAACGGCGGCTTGCTTCTTCGCGAAGTGCCCGAAAGTATGCTTCTGGACGTGCCGCAGATTCAGGAAGACGACGTGAATTTCATTATGCTCACGCAGCTTCGGTGCGAGTATTACGAGGCAAAGGGCAACGACAGCGAAGCTTACAAATATTTTCTGCGCTACAAGGAAATTATCCGCTATCTGCCCGACGGCTATACGGGCGGAAGAAAGCGCGCCCGCATAGAGGAAGGGACGGAAGTTCCCGAAGAGGGGACGGAGGAGCAGTCGCCGCCCGACGGAACGGCGGAAACGGCGGAACAGCCCGCCGCGGAGCCTGCCGAACCCGCCGAACAAGGAGAACAATCCGCGGAAGAAAATGCCGATAAAAAAGAGTAAAGAAAAGGCGTTCGCGCAAAATGCGCGAACGCCTTAAAAATTGCCCGTTATTTCGCGGTTTGCAATCTCATAACGGTATTGAGCGTGTACTCCATTATCTGATTTGGCATATTAAACTGAGTGCCGTCAAGCGTGCAATCGACGTCCGTTGGTATAAAGCCTGTGATGGGGTTGCCGTTCGCTGTCAGCGTCATTACCGACAGGGTGACTGCGTTGCCGTCTTGCACATATGTGCCCGTCTGTACGGTAGCGCCTTCGTACATTGTAAGCGTAAAGGTGTTGCTCTCGCTGAAAATAATCACCATACCGGCGTAATTTTCATGATATTGCGCAAGCGTTTCAGCGTCCATATCGTCGCACGATAAACTTTCGTATGTGTATGTGTTGCCCGCAACCGTAGCGGTTTCGCCGCCGCCGGAGCCCGTGCCCGTGCCCGAGTCGCAACCCGCAAGCGCAAAGGTGCCGCAAATTGCGCAAGCCGCAGTTAAAACGGTGAGTAGTCTTTTCTTCATATATGTACCTCTTTTATAAAATTTTTCGCAAAAAAATAATGCCGCTTCCTGACAAGAAAGCGACATATAGAAAATGTAGTCTTCTCGTAGGTTGCGACACCAATTTTTAATTACATTTTAAGCAAAGTTTTTTTGTAATGAAAAAGAAGATACACCTCTACCGAGTTATATCGCTTTGCTTAAAAATTATTCAATTGATGTCGCACCTAAAAGTTTAGCACTTTTAAAAAATAAAGTCAATGCTTATCGACGTTCATTATTCAGTCTTTTAAAATTTCTGAATTATCACCTTAGACTTGGCTTCCACCTTTTGTACAAGGGGGAAGCTGTCATTTTCGTAGTGTAATGAGAAAATGACTGATGAGGGATAAGGTTATTTTTTACCTTATTATAGGCTTCCCCTCGGTGGGGAGGCTCCGCGTAGCGGTGGTGAGGGGAATTCTTATAATAACACCCCTCATCCGTCACTGCCTTATGGCAGTGCCACCTTCCCCACGTAGGGGGAAGGCTTAATTGCGGGCGAATTTGCACACCCCTCATCCGTCGCGTTCCGCGCCACCTTCCCCCTTTATTCAGGTGGAAGGCACGGGTAGAGGTGCGTTGCGCTCGCGGAAGGCAAGAGTTAGCGGTAATTCCGCCCGCACCTTGCATCAGCTTATCCGCCAAAGCCGACCGAAGCAGTTGGGGCATACGTACTTCCAACGTAGCGCGCACTCCTTGCAAACGTGGTTTCCGCAAGTCTCGCACTCGTAAATTTCGCCTTCCGTCCACAAATTTTTATCACTCGATTTACTGCAAATTTCCATAGAAATATTTTATCCCGAAAGCCAATTTTTTATGTGCTTTTTTGCCCGTAAAAAACGCCTTTTTTCGCATAAATTTGCCGTTAAATTTTGCTTAAACATTTGCGTTATTTCTAATAATATGGTATAATAAATTCAAGTAAAAATTATCTTTAAAAAGAGGTGAAATTATGCCCGAAAAAGTTCGTTCCGACTACGACGCAAACAGCTTAAAAGCACTCAAAGGGTTAGAGCCCGTAAGGGAGCACCCCGGCATGTATATCGGACCCACCGACGAAAAGGGGCTGCACTGCCTCGTGCGCGAGGTTATCGACAACTCTATCGACGAGGCTCTCGCGGGCTATTGCGACAAGATAGAGGTCACCATTTCCGCCGAGGGCTATTGCACGGTTAAAGACAACGGCAGAGGTATTCCCACGGGTATAAACGAAGAGGAAGGCATTTCGGGCGTAGAGCTTGCCTTGACCAACCTAAACGCAGGCGGCAAGTTCGGCGGCGGCAACAAGGCGGGCGGCTATAAAATTTCGTCGGGCTTGCACGGCGTGGGCGTATCCTGCGTAAACGCGCTTTCCGACACGCTTATCGCCGAGGTCTGCCAAAGAGGTCATAAGTTCCGTCAGGTCTATCATGAGGGCGTTCCCGAAGAGCCCTTGAAGATAGTAGCCGACACCGAAGAGACGGGCACGTCTATCTGTTTCCATCCCGACCCTACGATGTTCGAAACGATAGATTTCAACTATGAAACGCTCAGAACGCTTCTTCGCGAGCTCTCGTATTTAAACAAGGGCTTAACGCTCACTTTAACCGACTATCGCGGCGACAAGGAGCGCACCGACACATTCTGCTACGAGGGCGGCGTAGTTCACTTCATACAGGACATAAACGAGGGCAAAAACGTGCTGTTTGCCCAGCCCGTATATTTCGAGGAGAGCGAGGGGGACGACAAATTCCTCGAAGTCGCCATTCAGTACAACGACGGCTATTCCGAGCAGATTTTCCCCTTTTCGAACAATATCCGTCAGCCCGACGGCGGCACGCACTTAGACGGCTTTAAGGCGGCTTTGACAAAGGTTATAAACGACGCGGGTCACCGCCTGAATATCTTAAAGGAAAACGACAAACTTTCGGGCGACGACGTGCGCGAGGGCATAACCGCGGTCGTATCCGTCAAAATCGCCGACGCGCAGTACGAAAGCCAGACGAAGAGCAAGCTGTGCTCGACGTACGTTCGCGGCTTCGTGCAAAAGGCGGTGGTGGATAAATTCGGCACCTATTTAGAGGAGCACCCCGCCGAAACCCGCGAGCTTGTCATGCGCTGTATAACCGCACAGCGCGCCCGCGACGCGGCAAGGCTCGCG
Organism: Clostridiales bacterium; assembly: GCA_023667345.1. Lineage (GTDB taxonomy): Bacteria > Bacillota > Clostridia > Christensenellales > Borkfalkiaceae > Coproplasma. The sequence continues at coordinate 45,387 of JAMPAF010000008.1, read as the reverse complement.
CGCGAGGAAACGAGAAGAAAGGGCGTTTTGGAGAGCACCAAGCTCCCCGGCAAGCTTGCCGACTGCTCCGACAAGCGTTCGGAGCTGTGCGAAATTTATATCGTCGAGGGCGACTCGGCGGGCGGCACGGCAAAGCAGGGGCGCGACAGACGCTTTCAGGCGATACTGCCCCTTCGCGGCAAGATATTGAACGTTGAAAAGGTGCGCATAAACCGCGTTTTGGAAAACGAAGAGATTAAGGCTATGATAACCGCGTTCGGCTGCGGCATACAGGAAAATTTTGACGAGAGCAAGCTTCGCTACGACCGCATAATAATTATGACCGACGCGGACGTAGACGGCTCGCACATAAGAATTTTGCTTTTAACCTTCTTCTTCCGCTATATGCGCCCGCTGGTTGAAAACGGTCACGTATACGCCGCGCAGCCGCCCCTTTACAAGGTGAGCGGCAAGGGCATAGAGGACACGTACCTCTACGACGACGCGGCACTCGAAAAATTCCGCGCCGACCACCCCGACGGCAAGTTCGAGCTGCAACGCTATAAGGGCTTGGGCGAAATGAACAAGGAACAGCTTTGGGAGACGACTATGGACCCTTCAAAGCGCACTTTGGTAAGAATTAACGTGCAGGACGCGGTAGAGGCGGACAAAATGTTTGCGCTGCTTATGGGCGAACAGCCCGAGCTTAGAAGGCAATTTATTGAAGACAATGCAAAACTTGTCGAAGAGTTGGACATATGAGCTCGATTCACCGCAGTAATAGTTTTTTCCACATCAAGGACAAAACGCTATTCGGCTTCGATAATTATAATACACGTTCGTCAAATGACGCTTTCGTTCTGCAAGGCGGTGTAGAAACAATATCGTCGTTTGCTTTTTTGCAGTGTAAAACGCAAGCGTTCGTTCTGCCCGACGGTCTTAAAAAGATATGTACCCACGCTTTCGATAAGTGCGAAAATCTTAAAATGATATTCATACCAAAGAGCGTGGAAATTATCGGTGACGACGCTTTTTGGGGTTGCAACATCCTTACGGTTTACTGCGAGGGCGAACCGAAAGAGGGTTGGCTCGACGGCGAGCCGTACTATACGGAAGAGCAGGTGACGACCGCTGAGGACTACGCGTTCGACTTTCACCGCGGCGGCGTGAGTTACAGCACCGTGCAGGTTAAGCACAGTAATTGCTGGAATCCCGCAAAACGCCCCGTTAAAACCAACGTAACCCGCGAAGAGTTCGTAAAAGAACTCAGAGAATATTTAAAAAATAATTAAGGAGATGCGCAAATGGCTAAAAAACAGACCAGCCCCGAATTGACCGAGGAGTTCGTCAAGACGCTGGCTATGACGAAAATGCTCGAAGTCGAGGTGGATGAAGAGCTCAAAAAATCGTTTATTGCCTATGCTATGGCGGTAAACGTATCGCGCGCCATTCCCGATATAAGGGACGGCTTAAAGCCCGTACACCGCAGAATTCTGTACTCAATGCACGACCTCGGTCTGTACAACGACAAGGCGTTCAGAAAGTGTGCGCGTATCGTCGGCGATTGCCTCGGTAAATATCACCCCCACGGCGACAGTTCGGTATACGACGCTCTCGTAAGGCTCGCGCAGGACTTCACCATAAATTTGCCGCTCGTCGAAGGGCACGGCAACTTCGGCTCGGTAGACGGCGACCCCGCCGCGGCAATGAGGTACACCGAAGCAAGGCTTTCGAAAATCTCTTCGGAAATGCTCCGCGACCTCGACAAGGAGACGGTCGATTTTTACCCGACGTTCGACGACACGGGCATGCAACCAACGGTTCTGCCCTCGCGTTTCCCCAATATGCTCGTAAACGGCTCCGACGGCATCGCGGTGGGCATGGCGACCAACATACCGCCCCACAACTTAGGCGAGGTTATAGACGGCGTCTGCGCGATGATAGACAATCCCGAGATTGACGTCGACGAGCTTATGAATTACATTCCCGCCCCCGATTTCCCCACGGGCGCATTGATTATGGGGCGCGGCGGCATACGCAAGGCGTATAAAACGGGGCGCGGCAACATAGTTATCCGCTCCCGTTGCGAGATAGAGGACTACCAGAGCGGCAACCAGACCCGCCAGAGAATTATAGTCACCGAAATTCCCTATCAGGTCAACAAGGCGAAGCTTATCGAAACGATGGCTAACCTCGTCAAGGACAAGAGGATAGAGGGCATCTCCGATATCCGCGAAGAGTCCGACCGCGACGGCATGCGCATAGTTATCGAAATAAAGAAGGACGCAAACGCGCAGGTCGTTTTAAACCTTTTGTACAAGCACACCAATTTGCAGATTTCCGACGGGCTCATAATGCTTGCGCTCGTCGACGGCACACCCAAAATCTGCAATTTAAAGGACTTCATTTACTACTATTTGGAACATCAGAAGGAAGTTATCCGCAGAAGAACCAAGTTCGACTTGCAAAAGACGGAGGAACGCGCGCACATCTTGCGAGGGCTTGTTATCGCGCAGGCGTCTATTGACGAGGTCGTCGAGGTCTGCCGCAACGCGGTAGATAAGACCGACTGCGTAACCAAGCTCACCCAGCGCTTCGAACTCGACGTAAAGCAGGCGACCGCGGTTGCCGAGTTAAGGCTGTACAGATTATCGCACCTCGAGGTAGACAAGCTCAACGCGGAGTTAAGCGAGCTTGAAAGGGCTATTGCCGACTACAAAGACATTTTGGCGCACGAGAGCAGAGTGCTCGACATAATAAAGACCGATTTGCAGGAGATAAAGCGCAAGTACCCTTCCGAAAGAAAGACGGAAATCGCGGTCGACTTCGGCGATATCGACGACGCGGACTTAATTCCCGAAGAGCAGGTTGTAATCTCGCTCACGCACTCGGGCTACGTCAAAAGATTGCCCGTCGGCGAGTACAGGGCGCAGCACCGCGGCGGTATGGGCATTACGGCGCACAGACCGAAGGAGGAGGACTTCGTCGAGAATATGTTCGTCTGCTCGACGCACGACGATATCCTGCTGTTCTCCAATCTGGGCAGAGTGTACTCGATTAAGGGTTACCATATCCCCGAGGCGGCAAGGGCGGCTCGCGGCAGAGCGATAGTGAATATCGTGCAGATATCGCAGGACGAAAAGATAGAAACAATGCTCCCCTACAACGCCGAAAAGCAATTCATTTGCTTTGCGACAAGAAACGGCATGATTAAAAAGACGGACATATCGCAGTTTGCAAGCATAAACCGCAACGGCAAAATTGCAATCAAGCTCAACGAGGGCGACAACCTAATTTCCGTGCAGTATTGCTCGGAGGGCGACGACGTAATGGTTGCCAGCCGCCGCGGCAAGTGCATAACCTTCGGTCAGGAATACGTGAGGGCAATGGGCAGAGATACCGCGGGCGTAAGGGCGATGAAGCTCGTCGGCGACGACCGCCTTGTCGATATGCTCGTCGTAGACAGAGAAAAGGACGTGTTGACTGTCAGCGAAAACGGCTACGGCAAGCGTTGCGACCCGTCAAATTTCCGTTCGCAGGGGCGTGCGGGCAAGGGCGTAAAGGCGGGCACGTTCAACGAGCTCACGGGCGCGCTCGTCTCCATAAAGCAGGTTTCCGACGAGGACGACGCAATGATAATTTCCGACGGCGGCACGATTATACGTATGCACTGCGCGGACATATCCCGCTTCGGCAGAGCGTCCCGCGGCGTAAGGCTTATGAGATTAAAGGACGGCGTAGTTGCAACCGTTGCTTTGACCGAGCGCGACGATGAGGCGGAAGCGCAAGCCCCCGAAGAGAGCGCGGCTGACGTTCCCGACGAACCCGACGGCAACAACGAGGATTAATGCGGAATTCGTAATGCGGAATTCGTAATTAAGGTGAATATAACACAAAGCCGCGCGGCAATTCAGCCGCGCGGCTTTAACTTGTCGTCATTGCGAACGTAGTGAAGCAATCCAGAAGAAAAGCAAAACACACGTATATGCTTAACAATGTAGTTTTTACTGGATTGCTTCGTCAATAAATTGCCTCGCAATGACGGCGAGAATGCAATATCTCTAATCTGCGCAAATTCCGCGCCTTACCTTTTCCGTATATCCTTTTTCTCTTCGGGCTTCTTTTTCGCGCCCTCGGTGGAGGAAGGCATAATAATCTGCATAATCTTGATAAGCGACGACGACAGCGGGAACGCGGCTTCAATTGCCACGACCACGATAAGCACTTTCGCGTAGCTCCAATGCAGGTTCGCCCAGCCCTTGCACAGCTCGTCGGCAATGTGCAGATAGAGCGGGTGCCCGACATTGCCTATAGGCGGCAGCGTCAAGGCAAGTATAGTCAGAACGACCATCACAACGTACAGCACAAGCCGATAGCCGTTGAACGGCTGGCACACTCTGTACAGCATGACCAGCCCCGAGAAGACGAGCGCCATCATGCACATAGCCGTCTGGAAACCGTCGAATTCCGAGCCGCCGAGGGTGCAGGTAAGATACATCGAAATGACGCAGACTATCATTACCAACGCACCCGAAATACTTCGGCTCATAACGTAGGTTATAAATTTGCCCTCGACCCTCTCGTTGTTGGGTTGCAGTGAAAGGAAGAAGGACGGCACGCCGATAACGAACAGTTCCAAAAGGAGCATATTGCTCGGCATGAACAGGTATGCCGTGCGTGCAAACAGACAGAACAGCGCAAGTATGCCGGTAAACAGCGTCTTCATTAAATACAGCGAAGCCGAGTTTTTAATGTTGTTTATAACCCTTCGACCCTCGCCGACGACCTTGGGCATATTGCCGAAGTTGTTGTCCATCAGAACAAGGTGCGAAACGTTACGCGCCGCCTCGCTGCCCGACGCAACCGAAATGGCGCAGTCGGCTTCCTTTAAAGCGAGGATATCGTTTACACCGTCGCCCGTCATTGCAACCGTGTTGCCCTCGGTCTTTATGGCGCGCACCAAAATAGCCTTCTGCTCGGGGGTGACGCGCCCGAAAACAGTGTACTTGTTGGCAACGTTTTCAACCTCTTTTTCGTTCAGCCCTTCAAGCGATATGAACTTGTCTGCGTGGTCTATGCCCGCGCGCTTGGCAACCTCCGATACGGTTATGGGGTTATCGCCCGAAATTACTTTTACCTGAACGTCGTTGTCCTTGAACCACTTTATGGTCTCTATGGCGTCCTCGCGGATATTGTCGGCAATCGAAATTATCGCAATGGGCTTTAAAATGGCGGGTAGTTTGTCGCCGACTATGGGCGTGGAGGAGTGCGCAAGCACTATAACGCGCAAGCCCATCTGCGCGTACTGCTTAACAATTCTCTCAACCTTGGGGGGCAGGGGCTTCAACACGAACTCGGGCGCGCCCATTACGAACGTTCCCACTTCCGCAAACGAAACCGCCGAAAGCTTCCTTTTGGAAGAGAAGGGTATCTTCGCGGTGGGCGTGAGCGCGTCGCTGTGCCCGAAGTGGTTGTACAGTGCGATAGAGGTCTGGTTATTGTCGTCGAGGGCGGAGAGCATACTGCCCATAATATCGCCCAACGGATATTCGCCCACGGTATTTAAAATAACCGCGTCGTTTACCTTCATTCGCCCGTCGGTAATAGTGCCAGTCTTGTCAAGGCATAAAACGTTTACTCGCGCAAGCATTTCCAAAGAGTACAAATCGCGCACGAGCGTGTTGTTTTTCGCAAGTCTTAAAACGCCTACGGCAAGCGCGACGGAGGTCAAAAGCAGCATACCTGAGGGTATCATACCTATAACGACCGAACACGTCTTTGCAAGCGCAAGGCTGTCTTTAAGCGATAAGAGCCACGCCGAAACCTCGACGCCCTCGATGCTCGCGTTTCTGTTTACGAGGAACACGGCAATCGCAATGGGGAAAATCGCAATCGAGACGAACTTGATAATATTCTGCATGGAATTTATAAGTTCGGAGTTGGGGCGCTTGTATTTTTTCGCCTTTGCGGTAAGCTTTTCAAGGAAGGTTTCCTTGCCGACCTTATCGACGCGGCACTTGCCGTTGCCGCTCGCAATAAAGCTGCCTGCATATAAAACGTCGCCCGCGTTCTTCTTTACGGATACCGATTCGCCCGTTAAAAGGCTCTCGTTTACCTCAACCGTTCCGTCGGCGAGTATGCAGTCGGCGGGAACCTGATTGCCGAGCTCCATAATTATAATGTCGTCGAGCACTACCTCGCTCGTCGGAATTTCGATAACCTCGCCGTCGCGCAGAACCTTAGTGGAGGACGATGCCATAATGGCGAGCTTGTCTATGGCGAGTTTTGAGCGGATTTCCTGAAAAATGCCTATGCCTATGTTGGCGGCGGTGATTATGATTACGAGGTAGTTCGTAAGTCCCTGCGTGCCCGCAAGCAATAGGAAAATGAACGCAATAAGGCACAATAAGTTGAAGAACGTGCAGAGATTGCCTATAAATATGCTTGCGTACGACTTCGAGTACTTCTTGTTCGTGTCGTTGAATAAGTACTGCTTAAAGCGTGTTTCCACCTGCTCGGGCAAAAGACCCGTCTTTAAATCGGGCGTAAATCTTTCCACCTTGGTGTTTATGGTCATCTTGGGGTGGCGCTTAAAGTACTTAATGATTTTCGCCTTATCGAAGGTCTCTTCGGGCGCGCTTTCCGTCTCTTCGGACTTTTCTAAGGTTTCGTCGTCCGCCAAAGCTACCGACGCGGCGGTTTCGCCCTCGGCTTCCTCTGTTTCGGCGGCGGAAACTTCGCCCTCGTCCGTAACCTCGCCGCCTTCTGCCACGGCAATCTCTTCCGCAACCGCCTTAGGTACGGAAGATTTTGCGCGAACCGTCGTTTTGCGCGCGGGCTTTGGCTTTTCGGTTTCTTTCTTGCCGTCCGTCACTTCTTCCGTCTTGGGCGCGGGTTTAGCCCTTTCGCTCTTAGTCTTAGCGGGCTTTGTTTCCGCAGGCGCGGCAGACTTTTCGGGCTCGGCTTTCGGCTCTTCGGCGGGCGCGGCGGAAGCGGTTTCTTCCGCCGAAGCGGAGCTTACCTCGGCGTTTTCGTCGTCGGGCTTAGCGGTCGACGCCGTCTTTTTACCTCTATAAATAATTTTGCTCATATTTTCCTTTTAGCCGCAAGGCGCGGCGATAAAAATAATACTACCGAATAATTATATCACACCCGCCGCTATTTTTCAATAGAATAAAGCTCAATTTAATTGCTTTTGCCTTTTTTTTGCCGTATAATATTTCCATAATTAACAATTAATGCACGGAGCAGGTCAAAAAATGATTGATATTAACCTCATAAGGAACAATCCCGACCTCGTAAGAGAGAACATTAAAAAGAAGTTTCAGGACAAAAAACTGCCGCTTGTAGACGAAGTTTTGTCGCTCGATGAAAAGAAGCGCGCTCTGCAACGCGAGGGCGACGAGAGGAGAGCCAAGCGCAACGAATATGCCAAGCAGATAGGCGCGCTCATGCGCGAGGGCAGGAGGGAAGAGGCAGAAAAAATCAAGACCCTTTCCAAGGAAAACAACGATGCGGTTGCCTCAATCGAGGCGGAGTGCGCCACAGTTGAGGAACAGCTCAAAAAGGATATGATGGCTATTCCCAACATAATCGCGGACGACGTGCCCCTCGGCAGGGACGATAGTCAAAACGTGCAGTGGAATACCTACCTCGAAGCTAAGGAAAAGCCCTTTGACGTGCCCTATCATCTCGACATTTTAGAGAGTCTGGACGGCATAGATTTAGACAGCGCAAGGCGCACCTCGGGCAACGGCTTTTACTATCTCACGGGCGATATCGCCCGCCTTCATTCCGCGGTTTTAACCTACGCCCGCGACTTTATGATAGACAAGGGCTTCACCTACTGCATACCGCCGTTTATGATAAGAAGCGACGTCGTTTCGGGAGTTATGAGCTTCGAGGAAATGGACGGAATGATGTACAAAATAGAGGGCGAGGACTTGTATTTGATAGGCACATCCGAGCACTCGATGATAGGCAGATTTATGAACACCGTCATAGACGGGGCTAAGCTGCCCTTGACCTTGACCTCGTACTCGCCCTGTTTCAGAAAGGAAAAGGGCGCGCACGGCATAGAGGAGAGGGGCATTTACCGCATACACCAGTTCGAAAAGCAGGAAATGATTGTCGTGTGCGAGCCCAAGGACAGCGACTACTGGTACGAAAAACTGTGGTCGTACACCGTCGAACTGTTTGTTTCCATGCAAATACCCGTGCGCACGCTCGTGTGCTGTTCGGGCGATTTGGCAGATTTGAAGTATAAGAGCCTCGATATCGAGGCGTGGAGCCCCCGCCAGAAAAAGTATTTCGAGGTGGGGAGCTGTTCCAACTTGACCGACGCGCAGGCAAGGCGTTTGGGCATAAGGTACAAGGACAAGGCAACGGGCAAAAACGCGTTCGCGCACACCTTAAACAACACGGTCGTCGCGCCCCCGCGCATGCTCATTGCCTTCCTCGAAAACCATTTGCAGGCGGACGGCAGCGTGTTTATTCCCGAGGTCTTGCGCGGCTACATGGGCGGCAAGGAATACATTTACCCCAAAAAGAAATAAAATCCCCTTAAAAAGAGCGCAAATAAACCCCGCGCTCGTCAAAAAAAGCTCTTGGATAATTGTCATCCAAGAGTTGTTTTTTAATTATAAATAAGTATTTTCGGGCTGTAAGGGGATTTGCTTTGCCATTATCAATCTTCGATTAACTCGGGCGGTACGGGCAACCCTAATTTAATTAACGGTATATATTCAAAATAGTAATCGCACCCGACCGACTGGATATAGTCTAATACGTCTTTATACGCAGGTTGTCTGAACCAATCGTCTAAAAGATAAACATATTCAACGTCGATATTGGCGGGAGCCATAAGCTTTTTATACTGCTTTTTCTTAAAGTCGCACGTTTGTAATTTTTCATCAACCGATCCGGCAACTTGCTGGTGTTTACACTCAATAATAAATAGAGTATTGTTCATCAAAACGAAAATACTGTCGTCGGGCAATAAGCGCTTAGAAATATATTTTTTCCAATCTATGTTTAATTCTTTAAGGAAAACCGAATAAAAAGAATTTTTCTTGAAAACACGTGCAATTTTTTGTCCGTTGTATAGTACGTCATTAGCAATTACGTGATAATGCGGTTGTTGGCTTAAAAAGGTTGATAAATCGACTTTCCCCTCAAAAACCAAACCTGTGCGTGTATTGCCGCCGCCTTTGCCGTTTTTAATCATAAGTATCTCCTTTAATTGCAAATAAGTAATTCGTTTATTTTGCCGCGGTTTGCGGCTTTACTGTTTATCATACGTGATGCCGATACACGCTTTATTTTATATGCATTATACAAATCGTCGAAAAAAGTATCGCTTGGATTTATGTTTTTCGGATCGGAATTGCTTAAAACGATTTTTGCACCCGAAGCGTTTATCCCGTCGATAAACTTTGAAAGTCTTATTTGTTCGTTATCGTCGAAAATATCGGTATTGTAGGAAGTAAACGCCGAGGTTTCCGAAATCGGGCGGTACGGCGGATCGAGATAGACAAACGTGTTTTTGTCGATAAATTTTTTCGATAACGAGTAATCGCCGCAAACAATGTCTACATTTTGCAAAGCTTTGCTTATATTCAAAAGATTGTTTTCGTCGCAAATCGTCGGGTTTTTATATTCGCCCATAGGTACGTTAAACTTTCCCGTGCGATTTACGCGATAAAGACCGTTAAAGCAGGTTTTATTCAAGAATATGAAATATGCAGCTTTTATAGTTGCCGTATTTTTCGTCAAATCCGTAGTGTTGAATTTATCACGAATGGAATAATAATAGAGCTTTCTGCCGTTTTCGTCCATAGGCAAAAATGTAAGTTGCATTTCTTGCAATTTTGCAATCAATTCGTTGGCGTTGTTTTTAATTACCCTATAAGCGTTAATAAGTTCTGAATTTATATCGCTGATATATATTTTTTCGAAATTATATTTTGACAAAATGTTGAAGAGAAGAGCGCCGCCGCCGACCATAGGTTCGCAATATTTTGTCAAGACTTTTTCGCCGTTCGCAGGTAGCATTTTTTCAAGTTCGGAAATAAGCTGACTTTTTCCACCCGCCCATTTTACAAACGGTTTTAATGCAATATTTTTTTTCTTTTCATACCTAACAGTGCGTTTATCGATAGGTTTTTCGGCATCGCTCGGAATGATCCACATTTTGCCGACCATCATAGCGCCGTCAATTCTGTTTTCACTGCATAGTACTGAAACGCGCCGTTGCGATATTTTCCATTTTTCTGCCGCTTCTTTTGCCGACATAAAACTTAGCATAAAATTCACCTTAATAGACGAGTAAATATATTATATTCTAAATCTGGAACAAAAGCAAGCAATTTCTTGTTATGTGTATATATGCTATCCTTATTTAATTATGTCTTAACCGTCGCACTTTTTCTACTTGTTGAAAAATTTCATATGGGAATTTTTATAAACCCCGCGCTCTTTTCTTATTTACTCTTGCCATATTTTAACAAATCTGATATAATAAAGAGGTATGAATTTACTGTTTTTCGATATCGAGTGCGCGAGCGTGTACAAGACCACCGCAAAAATCTGCGCGTTCGGGTACGTGCTCTGCGACGAGCGTTTCAATATTATAAAAAAAGAAGATATCCTAATCAACCCAAAGGGCAAGTTCCATTTAACCGACGGGCGAGGCGAGCACGGACTTGTGCTTCCGTACGAGTACTCGGAGTTCAAAAATTATCCGGTTTTCCCGCAGGAATACAAGCGGATACGCGCGCTCTTGCAGGACAAAAACAATCTCGTTTTCGGTCACGCAACACTAAACGACGTAAACTATCTCGATTTGGAAACCCGCCGCTTTCATCTTCCGCCGTTCGAGTTCGGCTTTTCGGACAGTCAGCTTATGTATATGACGTCGATAAGCGACTTTTCACGGCAGTTCGGGCTGGAATACATAACCAAGGATTTAGAGGTGGAGTTCACGCCCCACCGCGCCGCCGACGACGCTTATGCAACAATGCGCGTTGTGGAGGCTCTGTGCAAAAAGCATAACTGCGCGGGGTCGGAAATCGACAGGCTGCTCGGCATAAAACGCGGGTATATAAAGGAGCATAAAATAATAAAGCCCACGGCAAAGGCGTACGGCGAATACCGTGCGCGGCGTCAGCGCGAAAAGGCGGAGCTCGCGAAAAGTCGCAGCAAATTTTACAATCACGTCAACCGCAAGCATACGGTAAAATCCGACAAATTAAAGGGGTGCGTGTTCAATTTTTCACGCCGCATAGAATACGAAACGGAGATTTCCGTGCCGCTCGTCGATAAAATCTTCGAGCTCGGCGGTAAATACACGCAAAAATTGTCGCTGTGCAATATTTACGTGTGCGACCAATCCGACGACACGGTGCGCACGCAGAACGCAAAGGACGGCAAACTGAAAGTCGTTTCGCTGGACGGGCTGAGGTGTATGTTAAATGATTGATTTGCCCGAAAAATTCAAACTGCGCATGCGCGGCGAGCTCGGCGAAAAATACGGCGAATTTATTTCTTCGTACGAAAGACAGCCCTACAAGGCAATCCGCGTAAACACGCTCAAAATCTCGGTCGAAAAATTCAAAAAGATATCGCCGTTTTCCTGCCTTAAACCCGTTCCTTGGGAAGATTGCGGCTTTTACGTAAACGAGGAAAGGGCGGGCAAAACCATACAGCACGCGGCGGGGCTCTACTACGTGCAGGAGCCCTCGGCAATGTGCGCCGCCCCCCTTTTGCAGGTGAAAGCTGGCGAGAGGGTGCTCGATTTGTGTTCCGCGCCGGGCGGCAAGGGCACGCAGCTTGCGCAAAGCATGGGCGAAGAGGGCATAATCGTTCTGAACGAGATAAACCCCGCCCGTGCAAAAATATTGCTTCAAAACGTGGAGCGGATGGGTATAACCAACGCCGCGGTCATAAGCGAAAACCCGCAAAAGGTATGCGGCTATTTCGAGGGGTATTTCGACAAGGTGCTCGTCGACGCGCCGTGCTCGGGCGAGGGCATGTTTTTAAAGGAAGAGAGCGCGATAGCCGAGTGGAGCCCCGAAAACGTAGAGGCGTGCGCGCGGCGGCAGGCGCACATACTCGACAGCGCGCAAAAGGCGTTAAAGCCGAACGGCTTACTCGTCTACTCGACGTGCACGTTCGCGACCGAAGAGGACGAGGGGCAGATAGAAAATTTTTTAAAAAAGTATCCGAATTTCGAACTTTTGTCGATGAAAAAGCTGTTGCCGCACGAGTGCGCGGGCGAGGGGCACTTCGTCGCGCTCCTAAAAAAGACGGACGGCGAGGTGCGCGAGGTGCCGCTTTTTAAAATCAAACCGCCGACAAGGGAGGCAAAATGGGCGTGGACGGAGTTGGAGGGCGAAACGCTTATCACCCGCGAATTTAAGGACGAAAATCTGCATTTTACGGGCGAAACGCTGTATGATATACCCGAAAATTGCCCCGCACTGCCGTTTAAAACCCTGCGCGTCGGGTTGCGCCTTTGCGAAATAATCAAGAGCGAATATTCCAGCCTTCTTCGCGCCGAGCCCGCTCACGCGCTTGCAATGTCGCTCGGCGATAAGTTTGGTAAGTGTTTCTCTTTCTGCGAAGAGAGCGCGTGGGATTATTTGCGCGGTCGCGCAGTGCGCTGCGACGATGAAGACAATGTCAGGGTTTACGGGTGGATGCCCGCGATATACGGGGGTTACCCGCTCGGCTGGTGCAAGCTCACCGAAAAGCTCGCAAAAAACCATTTACCGAAAGGACTTAGAATTTAAATTAATTAAGAATTAAGAATTAAGAATTAAGAATTCGTGTCGTTATAGGACATAAGGGGGCGAAATGGCGGTTCGATAGACGGAAAGCGATGGTTACGTCATTGTGAGGAGTAAACGAGACGGTGGACAATGATGGAACGTAAAAGCAATTACCGTTTACGACGTGACAATCTTTTTGCGTGGTTGTTTTCGCGCAAAATAAACCTGACCGCAATATACGTTAGTTAAGGTAAAAGTGCACATCCCTCATCCGTCTTGACCTTGGCGGTCAAGCCACCTTCCCCTTCAAAGTGGAAGGCGAGGGTTGCGCGAAAATCTTGCTTTCCCCTTTGAAGGGGAAAGTACCTCGAAGAGGGGATAGAGGTTGATTTCTCCTACCATAATTGCAAATTGCGCATTAAAAACAGCCCCGCGGCGTTTTCGCCGCGGGGCTGTTTTTTTTAATTATTCTTCTTTTCCGTCGTCAGTCTTGTCGTCGCCGTCGTGCTTTTGTTCTTCGGGTTCGGCAGAAGTTTCGGCGGGCTCGTCGGAAGGCTCTTCACCCGTTTTCGCGGGGGTCTCTTCAACCGCTTCAACGGTTTCAACCGCGTCAGCCGCACCGTCGTTAGCGGTCGGCTTTTCCTCGGGTTTGTCGCTTAAAAGGCTCTCGTCAATCTCGCCGTCTTCAACTACGGGCGCCTCGCCGTTAGCCTTAACGTACTTTTTAACATAGCGCTTGTTTTTGTTGAAATTGTACGAATTCTTTCCGCTCGTCTTTTTGCCCTTGTGCTTTTTAACGAAATCTCTTATAAAGATTGCCGCAATCGCAACGAATATCGCAACGACAAGCACGATGGAGGAGGCAAGCAGCCAAACATTCACGGAATCTCCGCTCGCTGTCGTCTCGCTGTCGCTGTCGCCCGCTCCGGGAGCAGTGGGCTCGCCGATAATATCGACGTCCTTGTCGATTACCGAGTAGTCGATAAACGCCGACATAGTGTAGGCTTCGGGCTCGTCCTCTGAGCCGTAAGGCAAGCAGTTATCGACAACTTTAAGGAATGCAAGGCTCTCAACGCTTTCGGTGTAGTCGAACGAATATCCCGTGTCGTCGGTGTTTATCTCGCCGTTGAAGGGGATAAACGCCGCGGAGTCGAACAGCGAGAAGGTGTAGTAATCGGCTTCGTAGCCGTAAATATCCACCTCGCCCTCGGCTATCTCTTTAAGCTCGTTGATGTTCGCGTCGTTGTCGGGCAACTCTTTGCCGAGCTCGAAAATCTTCTCGTTGTACTTCGCCTTAATGTCGCTGACGTACCCGTTTACAAGCCCGTCGAAAGTCGTCTGGCTCAAAGACGAGCTCAAATCACTGTAATCGAATATTACGTAGCTGTCCTTCGCGTAGTCGCCCGTCTCGTAGTCGCTCTCTTTATCGCGGCTGCCGCTCCAAAGCTCTAACTTGTAGTCCTTGCTCTCCGCGCCGGCGTGGATATAGAAGGTAACCGTAATCCACTTGTCCGCATACTCGGGGTGTTCAACCGTATCAATCGTAAACTGATAGGGGGTGGAGATTACGCCGTCGTTTTCAGTGTTGTCGTAGCGCAACTCAACGCCCGTCTCTCCGCCGTACTCAATGCCGGACACGAGCTTGTTCTTGTTTGCAACGCCGTCCTCGACGTAGTAGTAGGTCGCTTCGTCGCCTATGCCGCTATTATAGAGGTAAACCTTGTTGTTTTCCTTGCCGCCCGCAATCAGGTAGTGGGGCGCGTATTTGGTTTTTGCCGCGTCGCCGTAGTAGATTGTGTCGTCCTTGATATTCTTTTCGCTGTACACAAGCTGCGTGCCGCTTTCGTCGAAGAATTTTTCGTGCTCGAAGCTGCGGTCGTAGTGGCGGGTAAGGTTGTAGAAGTTAGCGTACAGTTTTCCGTCGCCGTTCTCGTACAAGCCGTCCTTTCTCAAAGTGTAGGCTATATTTTCCTTTTGCTCTGCAAGAGTTTCGTTCTCCGCGGGCTCGTGCTTCAAAATGTTGCCGTCCGCGTCGTACCAGAAGTTGTATTTGGGTGTTTTGTACGAAAGTACTTCGCCGCCCGTCTTGTTCTCTACAAGGTAAACGTTTGCAACCGCGCCGTCGCTCGCCTTAACTCTCACGCTGACGGCGGTGTAGCCGTCCGAGCTTACCGATGCGGAATTGCCTATATAACCGTAATTATATCTCTTGTCGCCGAAGGCGGAATTGTCTGCCTTCTTTCTCAGAGTGTTTACGATAAGAAGGGGCTGAACGGTGCGTTCGCCGAATACCGCGTTCCACAGGTTGTTGTCGTGCTCCGCAAGGTTGTCCTGCTCGATTGTCTGCAATACGTTGTACCACATACAGTCGGAGTAATTTTCGAAGTTATCCTTGCTTAAAAGTCCCGCGTAGTCGTTCTTGTTGCTGTCGTGGTAGCCGTCAAGCTCGATAACGCTGTCGGGGTTTATTGACTTGCTCGCGCCGTTTACGCCCGTGTAGGAAGAGGGAGTCGCCAAATCGTCCTTTATCTCGTTCTTTTCGCCCTGCTCGGTGTCGAAGAGGTGCGTGGTCTTTTCCGTCTCTTCCGTAAACTCTATCGTAGCAGACTGCGACGAGTTCGAGGTGTAGCCGTAAACGTCCTCGTCAAGCTCCATAACCGAAATGTTGGTCAGCGCAACCCAGCCGTAATTGTAGGCGGACTTGTTCGTGTCCCTTATCGAGGTGTTGCCGAAATTGACTACAATCTCGAACGGCTTTGCGTTTTCCTTGTCTTTCGAGGTGTTGGAAACGCGCACGAAGCACCTTGCCCAACCGTTGTATGCGTCCTCTATCTTGTCTTCGCCCTCGCCGATAGTAACTTTGCTCAGCGTCGTGGAATCGACGGTGAAAGAGGAGGTGATGTCCTTGTCGTCGCCTTCCGTTCCCTTAACCGTAACCGTAGCCGCCGTCTTGCCGTCCATAGCCGAGGTCTTAATCCAGAAGGATATGAGCATATACCCATCGTCGTTTAATACAAAGCTGTCGTCGGTGATGTGCGCCTCGTATGCCGCGCCGCTCGCACTGAGCATTACGAGTGCGGCGGGGTTTTCGCCCGCGCCGGGCAAATCGGGAGCCGATTTCAACGCGTTGGTCAGAGTCAAGGCATATTTCGTTTCTATTGCGCTGAATTCCCAGTCCGCCGCGCTTCCCACGGTGGTGGTAGCGATAATGTCGTCGCCGATTTGCAAAGGCTTTGTTCTCAGCGCGCTGGGTATATACAGCCCCGCATATTCGGGCACGTCGAGGTTAGTTTTGTATGCGTTGCTTGCAGAATTGTACTCCGTGCACACGTATTTGCCCGTGTTGGTGTCGTCGACGGTCAGCCCCGCCGTAACGTTTTCCGAGCCGATGGGTACGGGCTTGTTCTTTTCGGTGTTGTAGCTTGCAAAGTCGATAAAGAAAACTCTGTCCGCAAAGTTGTTCTCGTATACCTTGTCGGTAATAATTCCGCCGCCCGTCGTGTCGTTCGTCTTGTAGCTTTCCTTATCTACGCGGAACTCGCTCTTCGCGTCGGGCGAAAGGGGGTACGAAACGTTGGCAAATACGCCGTTATTTTCGTCATCTTCTTCTTTAAAGGTTGCGCCCTTATATGCGTCGCTGTCCTTCATATCGTCGACGCTCTTGTATTTTTTTATGGAAACGTCGTCGAAGAAAGCGTAGCCCTCTACGGTGTTGGCTTCGTCCTCGCCGAGACCGAGAGTAATGCTGACGCTCGTTGCCGAAAAGCTGCTCGCCGCAACGTAAACGGTGTATTTAACCCAGCCGTTGTTTTCCCAGTTGGCATAATCTATAACCTTTTCGTCGTCCTCGTTTTCGGTGGACAGATAAGGAGTTTCGATAAGCTGTTCGGTGTTGATGTTTTTGATTTCGAACGCGTCGAGGCTGTTGCCGCCGACCTGCGTATTTACCTTGATATACGCGCCGCGGTCGAAGGTAACGGGCTTTCTCGTGGTGTCAGCGCCGCTGAAATACAGCTCGGTCGTCTTAACCCACATCGAAATCTCCGCCGCGGTGTTCGCTTCTAAAGTGACGGTGGTGGAGCTCGAAAAATATGTCTCCGCGCCGTGGTAGTCGTTTCTGCGGTAGTTGTGAATCATAAGAACCGACGTTTCGAGGGGAGTTTTGTGCTCCTCGTCGAGGTAGAGATTGCCGTCGTCGTCCTCGTAAGTCGTCACCTCGTCGCCGTTTTCGTCTAAAATTTTGCCGTCCGCGTCATAGCGGTACTTATGGGTGAAGGGGTTTTCGATATAGTCCTTCGCGTTCTCGTCCTCGCTCGAAGAGTCGGTCGCCTCGTGAGGGTTTTTATAGGGCAAATCGTCGGCGAGTGCGCCGTTGTAGTCCTTTTTGTTCTCGTCGCCCGATTCGAGGTCGTCATTGTCCTCCAAAGTCTGGGGAAGGTCGGGGTCGGTAATGTAATCCCAATGCTCCTTGCCCGTATCTATAACGCCCGAAATCGAAGAGGAAGAGTTGCCGTTAGAGCCCCTCGACCAGCTATCGGGGTTGCTTATGGGGTAAATGCCCTTGTTGTCCGAGTAGAATTCGAAGTTGCCGTTCTTTATGGTCTGCTCGTCGATTTTGGTAGTGGTCTTGTCGTCGTCGGTATCGGACGAGGAACTGCCGCTACCTGTCGAGCATGCGGCTGAAAAGCCTATGGTCAACGACGTCGCAATAGCCGTAACGCCTATAACCGCCGATTTTAAGAAGGTTCTTTTTTTGTTGTTCATTTAGCACCTTTAAAAAAGAGTTTGTCTGTGTTATTTTTCTCGGCTTGTCCGAATAGCTAAGCTGAGATTTCATACCCTACTATTTTAATATAAAAGCAAGCTTTTTGCAACTGATTATGGCGGCTGTAAACCAAAAAAATTCATTATTATAAAAATTTTGCGGAAACTTATTATATAGAAAAGAAAAATTAAGAGGTTTCGGCATTGAAAATAAACAAAAAAGCGGTGGGCGGAGGACTTGCGCTCGGCGCGATAAACGGACTGTTCGGCGGAGGCGGCGGAATGATTGCCGTGCCGATTTTGTCGGACGTTTTAAATTACCCCAGAAAGCAGGCTCACGCGACGGCTATTTTGATAATAACGCCCGTGTGTATCGTGAGCGCAATCACCTATATTTTATACGGGTTTTGCGACCTGTCGATAATAATACCCGCCGCGTTAGGCAACGTGGCGGGCGGGCTTTTGGGCGCAAAGCTTTTGGGTAAACTGCCGAAAATCTGGGTGGATATAACCTTTATCGCGATAATGCTCGCGGCGGGGTTAAGAATGGTGATAGGCTGATATGTCGTTTATCGTATATCTTTCAGTAGGCTTTGCGGCGGGCGTATTAGGCGGAATGGGTATGGGCGGAGGCACTATTTTAATACCCGCGCTCACCTTAATTTTAGGCGTAAACCAGCACCTCGCGCAGGCGACGAACGTCATAGCCTTTCTGCCCATGGCGGCGCTCGTTCTGCCCCAGCACAAAAAGAGCGGGCTTTTAAGGACGGACGACGTGTGGGAAATTATTATTCCCGCGCTCATAACCACCGTTCTCGGCGGGCTTTTGATGGCGGCGTTGCCCACGCAGGTTTTAAAAAAGCTGTTCGGGCTCTTCCTCGTCGCCCTCGCCGTCAAGCAACTGTTCGGGCTCGTTACGCAGTTGCAGAATAAAAAAGCATAGCTTTTTTAATCCGCAATTTTCAATTTGTCATTCCGAGTAGTACAACGCGTTAAAAGAGCGCATTAAGCCTTTGAAAACAGTTTTTTAATGGGGCGCGCGGACAGCATTTCCATACCGCAGAACGCGCCCAGCGCGAACAGCGAAACCGCGCCGCCGCACAGAATAAGCCGCCAAATCGCGGGCAAAACGCCTGCAAACAGGTTGGATAAAAGCCATCCGAAAAGGCACGCCGCCGCGCATATCGCAATGCTCTTTAAAAGATAGCCCAAATAGTTTATATCCGGACAGTTCTTCTTCAACAGCCTGAGGTTCAAAGCCGCGGTTATAACAAAGCTTAAAGTCAGTCCGACCATATACGCGTTTATTCCCAAAAGGTGCGTAAAGCCGAAAATGGTGCCAATCATAGCTATCGCGCCGATAAAGAAATAAATGAGGGTGCGCACCTCGAAATTGAGCGAGTTTAAGATGGTTGTCGTAATCATGGATATGCACATGGGCAGCATCATAAACGAAAATCTGCGCATAACCGCGCCGCTCAGCCCGCTTGCGTAGAAGAGTATGCCTATATCCTCGCCCAACGTAAACATTACGGGTATGAGCACGGTGGCAATCAGCACCGACGACTTTATCGTCCTTTCGATATCCCTTTTAAGTAGTTCGTTACGCTTTGCGTAAAAGTTTTCGCTCATCTCGGGCGCGACGACGACGGCAATCGAGCCTATAAGCGAGTTGGGTATCATCAGCATGGGCACGCTCATTCCTATAACCGTCCCGTACAGGGCGAGGGCTTCGCTGCCCGTGTAACCGCACGCTTTAGAGAGGAGCGCGGGCAAAAACATCGCCACGCACGAATTTAAAAGCGAGGTGGAAGTGCGCATTGCGGTAATGGGAAGCGACGCCTTTACAAGCGGCTTGAACTGCGGTTTGGGGTTGACTATTCTGCCGCCCTTGAAAAAGTACCAGCCGAGGGATACGGCAAACGAGAATATGTACGAAACGAGCACGGCTATAACCGCCATGCGCGCGCCGTCCTTTGCCGTGTGAGCAAAGCCGATAAGGGCGCACCCGCACGCCACCATGACGGCGTTTTCGGCAAGCTCTATTATGCTGTACGGCAAAAACTGCTTGTTTCCCCAGAAGGACCCGCGCATTATCGCGTATATCGAGGTTAAAATCAGCCCGGGGAGCAGCCACAAAAATATTTTTACGCAGTCGCGGTCGGGGAATAAAAATGCGTACAAATCGCGTGCGAGGAACATTACGAGGGCGGCGGGCACGGTAAATAACAGCGTGCACAGAATTCCCGCCGTAACCACCGCGTGCTTGCCCTTTGCGTTGCCGATAGCCGTGTTTTTGGCGATAAGGCGGGATACGGTTACGGGAATTCCGCTCGACGCGGCGGTTAAAAATACCGAAAATACCGAAAGGCATATCTGATAAATGCCCAGCCCTTCCGCGCCTATCGAGCGGGAAAGTATAATTCTGTAAACAAAGCTCAGCGCCTTTTCGAAGGTGGAAAACACGGTAACCTGAGCCGCCGATTTATAAATATTGCTCTTCTTTTTCGTCTTTGTCTTCTTCATCAACAATATTCTACAAACCGAACTTCCCGATTATTCACAAATTATGTCGTTTCCGAGTATATTATAGTATGTTTTCGCTTACTTTGGAGAGGGGCAGGTATCTGAGAATACGCAAAGGAGTAACGGATAAAGACGTGTCCGCAGCCTTTTGTTGCCCCGCGGACAAAGTTTTCTGCGGCAAAATTATAGAGCTTTCCCCGCCCAAACGCTTTGTGTACGCCTTAGCGGGCGACACGTACGGGGCGATAGCCCGAAGGGAAGGGGTAGACGAGGAGTTGCTTCGCAAGGAAAACGGCGCCCGCGCCGTATACCCGACGCTTAAAATCTGGCTGCCGTAACGCATTTGAAAGCGTAAGCATATATTAGAGTAACGGAAATATTCGCATAAAACCATGCGGCATATAAAATAAACGGAGGTAAAAATGTCGTTCTTTTCAAATTTTCAGTCGGATAAATGTCCCGGCACAATAAACGGAAACCCGTTAAACGGCATGTGCGAAAAGGTGTGCATACAAGCACAGAAAATCTTTGACGCGTGTATTAAACAGGTACAGATAGAAAACTACACGATGACGGTTACGTCCTTCACGCCCGCCAACCCTACATATCCCTTGACTTTCATAAGCGCGCGCTCCACCGATGCGGGCGTAACGCTCACCAACGTGAACGTGGAAAGGCTTGCGGATAAGCAAGGCTGCGCAAGGGTGCAGGCGACGGTCAACATTCCCGTCGAAGTTGTCTACACCGACGCTAACGGCGCGGAGGGGGTCGGAACGGCTTCCATAGCCATAACCGAGGACGTTCTTCTGTACGTGCCCGCGCCGTCGATTATGCCCTTCAAGGTGGTTGCCCAAGGGTCGGTCGTCTGCGCCGAGGGTACCTTCAATGCAGAAGCGGGAACCTTTACGGTAAACGCGTGCACGACGGTAATATTAAAAATCGCCATCGACGTCGAGTTGTTGATTCCCAGCTACGGCTACTGTGCAATTCCCCCCGCACAGGACTATTCGAAGGAGGTATGCGCGGGATTTTTCGAACTGCCGCTCTATCCTCAGGGAAAAAATTGCAACTGCAAATAGGTCGAAAAGGCTGATTTTAAAGATACCTTTTAAAACTTGCTACAATTACAGTCGGGCGGCAAAATTAACGATTTTGCCGCCCATATTTCACGTTTTAAGTAAATTGAATAGTACTATGTCACGCATAATCGCTTAAAATACGCTAATTTTAACAATTTTTATGCCACAAGCCAAATCGCTTTAATTTTATAATTTTTGGTGATATAATTAATTTATGAAAATTTTTTCGATAAGCGATTTGCATCTTTCGGGAACGTGCGACAAGCCGATGGACGTGTTCGGTGCAGGCTGGGAAGGTCACTTCGACAAGATTAAAAACGACTGGCAAAGTAAGGTTTCCGACGGCGACATCGTGCTTTTGTGCGGCGACACGAGCTGGGGCACGGAGCTGAAAGAGGGGCTTGTCGATTTACAATCTTTAAAGGGGTTAAAGGGCAAAAAAATCTTTATCCGCGGCAATCACGACTTTTGGTGGAACGGTATAACAAAGCTTCGCGACGCCGCCCCCGACGACACTTTTTATTTCTTGCAGAACGACTGCGTAAAATTCGGAAACGTAATAATCTGCGGCTCGCGCGGGTGGTCGTGCCCCGGCAGCGCGGACTATACCGAGCACGATGAAAAACTGTATTTAAGGGAAGCCGAGCGGTTTAAGCTTTGCTTTAAGCAGGTTGAAAAGGTGCGTGAAGAGGGCGATATTTTAATCGTTATGACGCACTACCCGCCGGTCAATCCCAAATTGCAGGACACGCTTTTTTCCGACCTTTTCAAGGAAAACGGAGTGGACAAGGTAGTTTTCGGGCATATCCACGGTCAAAGTTATTTTCCTTTCCGCACGGTCAAAGACGGCATAGAATACATTCTCACCTCGTGCGACAAAGTCGCCTTTACCCTGCAGCGCATTTTGTAATATTTTGCGAAAATCGCGCTTTAAATTCTTTACTTTGAAAATAAGTTGTGGTATACTTTTAAAAAA
Organism: Clostridiales bacterium; assembly: GCA_023667345.1. Classification (GTDB taxonomy): domain Bacteria; phylum Bacillota; class Clostridia; order Christensenellales; family Borkfalkiaceae; genus Coproplasma. The sequence continues at coordinate 23,293 of JAMPAF010000008.1, read as the reverse complement.
TTAAAGGTTTTGGCGAAATGAAGGCTTTGAAAATTGCCGTTTACGTAGTAAGATTTGCGTCGGCGCCAATTTAATAACTCGTTTAAAGGCGGTATAACTGTCGTATTTTTTACGGCATTGTTGCCGCTTTTTTAATGCCTTATAACACTTTTTAAGGAATTTAAGGAGATGCTTAAAACAAAAGATTTATTAGGATTAAGGGACATATCCGCGGAAGAGATAAATTCAATTCTCGACACGGCGGAAGAGTTCAAAAAAGCCGTGAAGAGCGGGAAGAAGAGTTTCGACCTTTTAAAGGGCAAGACGCTCGTTACGCTCTTCTACGAAAACAGCACGAGAACGCGCTCCTCGTTCGAGCTTGCGGGCAAGTACCTCGGCGCGACGGAAATAAATATTGCCGCGTCGTCGAGCTCGGTGCAAAAGGGCGAAACGCTCATCGACACTGGCAAGACGCTTCAAGCGCTCGCCACCGACTTTATCGCCATACGCCACCCGATGGGAGGCGCGCCCCACCTGCTTGCCAAAACGGTGGGTTGCTCGGTTTTAAACGGCGGCGACGGCATGAACGAACACCCCACGCAAGCCCTTTTGGACATGCTCTCGATACGCGAGGAATTCGGCACGTTAAAGGGGCTTAAAGTGGCGATTTTGGGCGATATCAAGCACAGCCGCGTGGCAAAATCAAACCTTTTCGGTTTGACGAAAATGGGCGCGGAGGTGTGGGTTTACGCCCCTCGAACGCTCATTCCGAAGGGCTTTGACGAGCTTGGCGCGCACATAGCAAACTCCCGCGAGGAATGCGTCGACGGCGCAAACGCGGTAATGGGGCTGAGAATTCAGCTCGAAAGGCAATCGGGCGGACTGTTCCCGTCGCTTTCAGAATATTCGCGCTTTTACGGCGTAAACGACGAGGTTTTAAAGCACGCCGCAAAGGGCGCAATCGTCGTTCACCCCGGACCGGTCAACCGCGGGGTTGAGCTCACGCCGCAGCTTATCGACGGCGATAAAAGCCGCATAGAGGACCAGGTGACGAGCGGGCTTGCGGTGCGCATGGCGGCGCTGAAATTACTTTCCGAATACAGGGAGGCGCATAGATGAAAACATTGATTAAAGGCGGCGAAGCCGTGCTTTTAAACGGGGTTGAAAAGCTCGATATTTTAATAGAGGACGGCAAAATATCCAAGATTGCAAAGGACATTAAACCCGCACCCGATTACAAAGTAATCGACGCTGGCGGAAAGACGGTTATCCCCGGAATTATTGATATGCACGTGCATCTTCGCGAGCCGGGGTTCGAGGGCAAGGAAGATATCGAAAGCGGCTCCAAGGCGGCGGTGGCGGGCGGCGTGACGCAGGTCTGCTGTATGCCCAATACCTCGCCCGTGTGCGACAACGCAGTCGTGGTCAAATATATCAAGACCCGCCAAAGCGAGGTCAACCTCTGCAAGATAAATCCGATAGGCGCGATAACAAAGGGTGAAAACGGCGAGGCGCTTGCCGACATAGGCAAGATGGCTAAGGCGGGCGCGGTGGCAGTTTCAGACGACGGCAAATCTGTCATGAACTCGCTAATAATGCGCCTCGGTATGGAGTACGCGAGCGGTTTTAACTTAAAGTGTCTTTGCCACTGCGAGGATATAAATTTAGTCGACGGCGGCGTCGTAAACGAGGGTAAAAATTCCACTCTCACCGGCTTAAAGGGCAGTCCCCGCGCGGCGGAAGATATCATGATTGCCCGCGATATCGCGCTTGCCGAAAGTTTGAACGTGCCCGTGCATATCTGTCACGTTTCCACGTACAGCGGCGTCGATATCATTCGCTCGGCGAAAAGGAGGGGCGTTAAAGTCACCGCCGAAACCTGCCCGCATTACTTTATTCTGACCGACGATATCATCACGGACTTCGACACGTTCACGAAGGTCAATCCGCCCGTGAGAGAGGAGGTCGACAGAAAGGCGATAACCGAGGGGTTGAAGGACGGCACGTTGGACTGCATAGTCACCGACCACGCGCCCCATTCGAAGAAGGATAAAGAGGTGGAATACAACCTCGCGGCGTTCGGTATGAGCGGTATAGAGACGAGCTTCGCGCTCTCGTATACCTACCTTGTAAAGAGCGGAATTATGGGGCTTGACGGGCTGATGAAATTAATGTCGTACAACCCCGCAAAGACGCTCGATTTAGAGGGCGGCGAGATAAGGGAAGGCGGAGTTGCCGACCTTGCGGTAGTCGACTTGAACGCGGCTTACACGATAGACGGCAGCAAATTTCTTTCCAAAGGAAAGAACACGCCGTTCAACGGCTATAAAGTGTACGGCAAAGTATGCTTAACGCTCGTCGACGGCGAAGTTAAATACACTGCATAAGAGTGCAAAACTTTAAAAATAAATAAATTTAGCAAGCAAAACCACGCTTTTGCGCAGCGCGCCCGCCCGCCAAAGGCGGTCGCACGTAGCGTAGCGAAGTACCCAATTTGCGAATATTTGCAAAAAATATTTACTTCGTGCCGTTGTAAACAACGGGGCGCGCCCCAAGCGGAAGATTTTTGCGAGAAAAAATATAATGAGGGAAATGAATTATGACTGATAAACTAATCGAAAAAATTATCGAAATGCAAAATCCCACGTGTGTAGGGCTCGATACCGACTTTTCGTACCTGCCCGACGAAATGCGCGACGGTATGGCGACCTTCGAGGGCGTCGTCGAACAGATTATAGAATTCAATATGAATATAATCGACAAGGTTTGCGACATCGTGCCCGCCGTAAAGGTGCAGGTTGCCTATTACGAGCAGTACGGCTTCGACGGCTTGCGCGCCTTCGACTGCACGGTAAACTACGCCCGCGGCAGAGGAATGTACGTAATAGCCGACTGTAAGCGCAACGACATAGGCTCAACTGCAAAGTGCTATTCCACGGCGTATCTCGGCAACACCGACATAAACGGCAAAAAGCTGACGGCGTTCCCCGCGGATATGCTCACCGTAAACGGCTACCTCGGCACGGACGGCATCGCGCCCTTTATCGAGGATATCAAAAAGAACGACAAGGGCATTTTCGTGCTCGTCAAAACGTCCAACCCCTCGAGCGGCGAGTTGCAGAATCTCAAATTAGAGAGCGGCGAGTATCTTTACGAGCGTATGGGCAAGCTCGTTGCGGAGTGGGGTAAGGACTGCATAGGCAAGTACGGTTATTCGGACGTCGGCGCGGTCGTCGGCGCAACCCACCCCGAAGAGGCGGCTAACCTTCGCAAGCAGTTAAAGAACACGTTTTTCCTGATTCCCGGCTACGGCGCGCAGGGCGGCAACGCCGAAATGCTCAAATGCTGCTTCGACGAACGCGGTTTGGGCGGCATAGTAAACAACTCCCGCGGCGTAATCTGCGCCTACAAAAAGCCCGCGTATGCGGGTATGGGCTACGCCGAGGCGGCGAGAGCGGCGTGCATAGATATGCAGAAAGATTTATCTTCGACAATAGGTAAGATGGGCAGATGAAAGAACTCGTTTCAACGGTAAAAGAGGTAAAAAAAATTGCCGACAATACGTATTCGCTGACGGTGACGTTGCCCGAGAGCGCGGGCGAAATTAAGGGCGGACAGTTTTTAAATATCGCCACGGGCGATAATTCCCGCCTTTTAAAGCGTCCCTTCGGTATCGTAAAAGCGGAGGGTAACGATATAACCGTCTGCTTTCAGGTCAAGGGCGAGGGCACGGTTGCGCTTTCCGAGGCGAAGGCGGGCGACAAACTCGCCGTGTTATTGCCGCTCGGCAACGGCTTTACTATTCCCGCAAGCGCGGAAAACGTGGTAATTATCGGCGGCGGAGTGGGCATTTTCCCGCTCGTGCCCGTAATCTGCGGCAATAATGACAAAAAATTCTACTCGTATATAGGCTTCCGCAACAGCGGTTGCGCTTGCCTTTTGGAAGAATTTAAAAGAAGCGAAAAGCTTACGGTGGTTACCGACGACGGCTCGTTGGGCGAAAAGAACAACGCGGTCAATGCATATTTTAACGATATAGAAAGCGTTCCCGCCGACCTCATAATCGCGTGCGGACCGCCCGTAATGCTGAAAGCTTTGAAAAACAAACTCAAAGAAAGCGGCGTAAAAACGCCCTGCCTCGTGTCGCTCGAAGAGCGCATGGGGTGCGGCGTAGGCGCGTGCCTCGTGTGCGTGTGCAAAAAGGCGGACGGCGGCAACGCGAGGGTCTGCAAGGACGGTCCCGTTTTCGATATTGACGAGGTGTCGCTTGATTGACGAAAGAACAGATGAAAAACAAACGGAAATAATAGCCGAAAAATCGCGTGTAAAAGCCTACGTGTTTCTTGCGCTTGCGGTGTTCGGAGTGGCTCTTGCGGCGGCGGGCATAATACTCTTTGCCGCAAGCGGTTTCAATCTCGTAACGGTATCGATGCAAGCCGTAACGGTCAGTCTGACTGCGGCTGGCGGATTGGTCCTGATAGTTTTCAGCATGCTTTTTATAAAGCAGCTTTACCGCCCGTACGCGCTCATAACTTTGACGGACGGCGTACTGAAATTTTCCGACGGCGCGGCGTGCAGTCCCAACGACATTACGGCTGTCGAAAAGAGCAAAAATAAAATTACTTTAACCGTAAACGGCGAAAAAAAGGAAATAGCGGGCGTTGCCGACGCCGACAAGGCGTACAGAAAACTTTGCGTTCTTACGGGCAACGCCGCGGTAGATTGAATTTAAGGTGAAAAATGGCTGATTTAAGCGTAAATATTTGCGGAGTGCAATTCAAAAACCCTTTAATTGCGGCAAGCGGCACCTTCGGCTTCGGCAGAGAGTTTAACGAGGTGTACGATATATCCGCGATAGGCGGCATATCCACAAAGGGCTTGACCATCGAGCCGCGGCTCGGCAACCCCGTGCCGAGAATTGCCGAGGGCAAGAGCGTAATTTTAAACGCCGTGGGACTTCAGAACCCCGGTGTAGAACACTTTATCAAGTACGATTTGGACTTTTTAAAGAGCAAGGGCATAGTAATTATTGCCAACGTCGCGGGCAACACGCTCGAAGATTACGGCAAGATATGCAAAAAGTTGGACGGGCTCGTCGATATGGTGGAGCTGAATATTTCCTGCCCCAACGTGCACGCGGGCGGCATGGCTCTCGGCATAAAGCCGAAAAATATCGAAGAGGTCACCTCGCTTGCCAAAAGCAATTTAAATAAAACCCCGCTTATCGTAAAACTTTCGCCCAACGTTGAGAGCATCTCGACCAACGCTCAGGCGGCGGAAAGGGGCGGCGCGGACTGCGTTTCGCTCGTAAATACCTTTATGGGCATGGTGATAGATTTGGAAAGGCGCAAACCCGTTATAGCCAACAACACGGGCGGCGTTTCGGGCGCGGGCATAAAGCCCATCGCGCTTAAAATGGTGTACGAAGCGGCGCACGCCGTCAAAATTCCAGTAATAGGCATGGGCGGCATTATGACGGGAAGAGACGCTCTCGAATTTATGTGCGCGGGCGCAAAGGCGGTGCAGGTTGGTACGGCGAACTTTGCCGAAGCCACGGCAATGCCCCGCATAATCGCGGAAATGAGCGATTGGCTCGATAAGCACAACATAAAAAGTGTAAACGAAATAGTAGATACTTTAAAATTTAATTAAAGAGGAAAAATAAATGGAACTTACATACAAACAGCAGTTTATTAAATTTATGGTAGACAACGGCGTTCTGAAATTCGGTGAATTCACGCTGAAAAGCGGCAGAAAGGCGCCCTATTTTATCAACACGGGCAACTATAAAACGGGCAGTCAGCTCGCCCGCCTCGGCAAATATTACGCCGCGTGTATACAGCAAAACGGGCTTAAAGCCGACACGTTGGTCGGACCCGCCTACAAAGGCATACCCCTCGCGGTGACAACGGCGGTATCTCTTGCCAACGACTACGGCGTGGATTTAAACTACTGCTTCGACAGAAAAGAGGTAAAGGACCACGGCGAGGGCGGCTTGTTCGTCGGAAAACAGCTTGAAGACGGCGAAAAGGTGATTTTGATAGAGGACGTTATGACCTCGGGCAAGGCTCTCCGCGAAATGCTGCCTAAGTTAAAGGCGGCGGCAAACGTAGAAGTTGCGGGCATGATAATCTCCGTTGACAGAATGGAAAAGGGACTTGAAAGCGACCTTTCCGCCGTGCAGGAAGTGTACAAAGAGTTCGGCGTAAAGGTGTATTCAATCGTTACAATGAGCGACATAATAGAGGCAATCGAGCTCGGCATAATCGACGGCAAGGAATACCTCGGCAAAATGAAGGAATACCGCGCAACCTACGGCGTGGAGTAATACCTCAATTTGACCTTCCCCTTAGGGGGAAGGTGTCGCAACCGTCAAGGTTGTGACGGATGAGGGGTTGGCAATTTCAAGAGATTTTTTGCGTACTTTCCGATAAGCGATAGCGCATTAAAACTTTTCAAACGCATACCCCTTATCTTTATAATACTTAATAACGCTTTTCAAAGCCTGCGCGGTGACCGTCTTGTCGGTGGTGTCGTGGGCGAGCATAACAATGTGGTCGCGGTTGGCGGGCGTGTTTATGGCAGCCGTCAGAAGGTCGTCGGGCGCGGGGTTAATAAGTTCCGCGTCACGCATACTCGCGTTCCAGTCAACGTACCGCATACCGTGCAGTGTAACCGCGTCGATAAGCTCTCTTTTAATCCCGAAACTGCCCCCGGGGAAGCGGTACACGCCCGAATACGCGCCGGTAATCCCGCGTATAATCTCGTTACAGCGGTCGATGTCCTCTAAAAGCTTCTCTTCCGACGAGTAAATATCGCCGTAAACGTGAGAGTAGGAGTGCACGGCAACGGTGTGCCCCTCGGCAAACTCGCGCTCTATAAGGTACTTGCGCCGTTCCGCCATTTTGCCCACGATAAAAAAGGTGGCTTTAACGTTTTCTTCCTTCAAAACGTCCAAAATTTTGGGCGTCACTCTGTCGCTCGGACCGTCGTCAAAGGTGAGGTAAACGCACTTTTGCGGAGTTTCGGCGAGCGCGATATTCACGCCGAAGTTATCGCAGACGGCAATAAACTGTACGGCGACAAACAAAAACAGCAGTAAAAACGCGCAGAGCACGGTGTTTTTTCTGTTCATAATCCTATTTTGAGCAAAAAACCAAAATTTACCCAAAGCCGCCAAATTTTGCAGCGGCGTAAATTTTAAAAAAAATTGTATTAAGGCACGCGCAAAACGCTTGATTTTCTTTTCAAATTGATATAATATGTTTAAGCAATTTAATTTTGCTTCTATAGCACAGTCGGTAGTGCGATTGATTCGTAATCAATAGGTCGGCGGTTCGAGTCCGCCTAGAAGCTCCAAAAACACCCGCCTTTTCGGCGGGTGTTTTTGGACTTGCGGACGAGACCAAGAATTTGTATGTTAATAAGGTCAAAGTATAAAAAAACAACCTCTATCGTCACCTACGGTGCCACTTTCCCCTTCAAAGGGGAAAGCAAGTCGCTCTTACCCTAATCGTGCCTTCCACCTTAATAAAGGGGGAAGGTGGCTTGACCGCTTAGGTCAAGACGGATGAGGGATGTGTAAATTCGCCCGTAATATAATCTTCCCCTTGTTGGGACGAGCAACGCATTCATCAAAACAGCATAGGGCTGTGACAAAATATTCAAGCAGTGCATACAAAAAAAGGCAGGTCCGAACACCTGTCTTTTTACTTATCCAATAATGTTATTATCGCCGTTTTCTTTTCGTCGTCCTTGATTTTTTTGAGCCGCTCTATAATCTGGCTGTCCTTTTTGTATTCTTCTATGTCGTAATAAAAAAATTCTTCGGTGGAGCTGTTGCACGCGTCGAGTATTGCGCTAAGCGTTTCGAAGGTAGGGGCAAAGTTTTTGTTCTGTTCAAGCATATGAATGTAGCCCGCGTTCTTGCCAATCATAAGCGACAGCTTTCTCGCCGACAAATTAGCCCGTATTCTTAAATAACTTATCCGTTCAATCAGCGTATTCAGTTCCATTGAGTTTAAACCTCCGCGTTGCTCTGCTATTAGTATAAATTATTGGCGTTTAAACTTAGTCTTTGTCTATAAACCATTTTTAGTAAATTAACAATAAAATATCGTATTATACATTATATTGTTGACTTTTATCGTAATATATATTATATTTTAAGTGAAAATTTTAATCGGACGGTATTATTTTATGGCTAATGAAAAGTTTGATAATCAAGACGAAGAAAATAAAGTTTTGCAAGACAAGATGATGAAGAAATTTTTTGTGAAGCAGATGATTCTTGATTATGGTACAATATTTTTTGCTTTACTCTCGACATTGTGTCTGCACCCGTATCCGTTAGTTGCCTTAATTTTAGCGGAATGCGCGCATATTTATTTCAGAGCGACGTATACCATTTTCTATATACATGATTCTTTACACAATAAAATCAGAGGATTTTTTACTTTCGTTGCACCGGGAGCAATTGCCGTTGTCGTGGCTATGTTAGCTGTGGCATTCATAGGTGAGTCCGACCAAAGTACAGTAGATTTTATTACTCAGATTGTCGCGGGAGTTCTGCTCGTTCCTTTGATAGTTCCGATTCTTAAAAGTAATACATACTTATTTGACGACAAACGCGACGATAAGTTTGTTTTTTGGTCTAGAAAATTAACACAAAAACAAATGCGTTTATTGAAATCTTTAACGGTAGCTTATCGGGTTATAATGATTTTGGGGTTAGTGCTGACAATATTCGATATTATCGCCGTAGTTCTGATAGGCTTTGGTTTCTGGGCGGCGCGGCAAGCGCTTAGAAACTATTATTCATGGAAATGCGAGATTGTCACATCGAAGGACGTGGAAGAAAATAATAATATAGAACAGTCGACCAGCGGCAATCAGGCAGCCGACGGCGGGGAACGTGCGCTTAACGAGCGCGAGGTCAGGGAAATTATACGAAAAATAGCTGACCGCTGGTCATATAAATCGGATTCTTCATTTATGAGCGCGGGCGTTTCGATAAATTATAGGGTTACGTGCGAGCTGTCGGGTTACAGCTATATCAGCTACACCGTAAACGGCGAATTGCACGGAGTAAGAGATAACTATGAAAGTGATGCGTACACGTTTGCGCAGAGCAAGCTATCCGACGTTGCACAAAAAATCAGCATGGAAACGCAAAACGAATTATCTAAGAAAAAACTTGCGTATACATACGATATTACGGTTAATATAGGTAATATTACGGACGGGCGGTTTTCATATTAAGCACTGTCCGCGCAATACAATAATATATGAAACTTTGTGCAAGGCATATAATCGCCGCGGCGGTGGCGGCGGTAGTAATAGTTTTGATAATTCTGTGCTTTACGTTGCCCTCGTGCGCGGGCAAGCTCGGCTTTAAAACTACCTTTTACTACGTCTGCTACGACAGTCCGCCCGACGCTCAGTCGGCAAGTTCGGTATCCTCTCTCGTGCACAGCTACGGCGGCGCGGGGTACATAATCGAAACGGGCGGCAAATACTACGTGACCGTCGCGTGCTATTACGACGACCGCGACGCGCAGAGCGTGGTTGCAACCCTCGGCAAAAAGGGGCTCGGCTGTTCGGTTGTAAAGGTGGAGGCGGGCGATTTCGAGCTGCGCGGCTCGGCAAAGCGCAACGCCGAGAAGTTCAAGGGCAACCTCGATACGCTTTTGTCCCTTTCGCGCCTTTGCTACGACCTTGCCAACTCGCTCGACAGTTACTCCGTAAGCCAAAGCTCGGCAAAGTCGCTTTTGGGCGACGTCGGCAGCGGGCTTAGCGGGCTTGCGGATATTAACACGGCAAACTGTTTTACGAACGATTTGAAAAGGCTGAAAGCCGAGTGCTCGGACGCATCGGGGGGCTATATATTTTCGCACGACGTGCGCAGACTGCAAATCGCCATATGCGACGCAATAACAAGCGTAAAGATATATTGACTTTTGGCTTCAAGGTGTGATAAAATAGCTTAGATTACAGCGGAGGCGGCTTTATGAGCATAGCGGACAAAATTTTTGTTGACAATATGACGGATATTATAGAAAACGGCGTATGGGATACGGACAGACCCGTGCGCCCTAAATGGGAGGACGGCACGCCCGCGCACACCGTTAAAAAGTTCGGCATAGTCAACCGCTACGATTTGCAAAAGGAATTTCCCGTACTTACAATCCGGCGCACGGCGTTCAAGTCTTGCGTGCACGAGCTTCTGTGGATATGGCAGAAAAAGAGCAACAATATCCACGATTTAAAGCCGCATATCTGGGATGCGTGGGCGGACGAGAGCGGCAGTATAGGCAAGGCGTACGGCTATCAGTTAGGCGTTAAGCACAAGTACAAAGAGGGCGAGTTCGACCAGGTCGACAGGGTTTTATACGACCTTAAAAACAATCCGACAAGCCGCAGAATTATGACGAATATCTATAATTTTGCCGACTTGCACGAGATGAATTTGTACCCCTGCGCGTATTCTATGACTTTCAACGTTTCGGGCGACACATTAAACGGCATTTTAAATCAGCGTTCGAATGATATGCTCACCGCGAACAACTGGAACGTGGCGCAGTACGCGGTACTGCTTATTATGCTTGCGCAGGTTTCTGGCTTAAAGGCTGGCGAGCTCGTGCACGTGATTGCCGACGCGCATATTTACGACAGACACGTGGATATGGTTAAGGAGATAATCGCGCAGCCGCAGTACGCCGCGCCCCGCTTAGAGGTCGACCCCGATATAAAGAATTTTTACGATTTCACCGTCGACAGCTTCAATTTGGTTGACTATAAGTGCAACGAAAAGAAGTATATAATACCCGTCGCGGAATAAGTTGCCAATCAACCGCGGTAATCCCGAAGTGCCGCAAGAAGATAGAAGAAATAACGAGAGCGCTATCCAATCGTCATTCTGAGGCTTGCCGAAGAATCTAGCGGGCTATGCCCGCGCACGTTAGGGATAATGCAGTTGAAAGAATTAGAATGCGGCTTCGCCTAGATTCTTCACTGCGTTCAGAATGACAGTGAGAGGTGCGAGATAGCAAAAGATTTTTGTGTGAGATGACATTATGAAAGCAATAGTACACGTAGATAAAGAGTGGGGCATAGGCAAGAGCAACGGCTTAATGTTTTCAATCCCCGCTGATATGAAATTTTTCAGAGAAACCACCACGGGCAACGTGGTTGTAATGGGCAGTAACACGCTCAAATCATTCCCCGAAGGAAAGCCGCTAAAAAACCGCACCAACATAGTGCTGTACCCCGGCGGCGATGTGCGTGACGACTGCACTGTCGTTCAAAGTCTGGACGGGCTTTTTTCCGAAATCAAAAAGTACGACGGCGGCAAGGTGTTCGTGATAGGCGGTGCAATGCTCTACAAAACGCTTCTTCCCTATTGCGACGAGGTACTCGTCACAAAAGTGGACGCGGTCGGCGGTGCGGACGCGTACTTCGAAAACCTCGATACAAACCCGAATTTTACGCTCGTTTATAAGTCGGACGACGTGGAAACGAACGGGTACAAAATAAATTTCTGCACGTACAGGAACGGGAATGTCAAAGAATATTAAAATAATCGACGCGCACGCGCACGTTGTGCAGTGCATAGCGGGCTTCACCTCGCGCGGGGAACTGCGCGCGGCGGGCGGCGGAATGGCGGTGTACGCCGACGGCTCGACCTTTAAAATGATACCCGACGGCATGGGCGAAACGCAGGTCACCCCCGACGACCTTTTAAAGGTAATGAATGAAAATAACGTTGAAAAAGCTGTCCTTTTGCAGGGACAGTTTTTCGGCTTTCAGAACGAGTACACCGCAAAGGCAGTGCAAAAATACCCCGACCGCTTTGTCGGTGCGGGCGCGTACGACCCCTTTTGCGTAAACGCGGAGGCGGTAAAGGCGCACCTTTTCAAAGATTTGGGTTTTAAAACCGTCAAGTGGGAGCTTTCAAACGGCTCGGGACTTATGGCATATCACCCGCCCTTAGACCTGAACGGCGAGGTTATGCGCAGGGAGTACGCCTACGCCGCGGACAACGGCTTGACCGTCACGATAGATATAGGCAGACCCCGTAACCCATGCTGGCAACCCGACGCTCTCGCAAAAGCGGCGAAGGACTTTCCGCAGATAAAATTCGTAATCTGTCATCTTCTCGCCCCGCAGATAAGCGACAACGAGCTGTTAAAGCAGACTCTCGGCAAACTCGCACTGCCCAACGCGTGGTTCGATTTAGCCGCTCTTCCCGCCAACCAAAAGCCCGAAAAGTACCCCTACCCGACGGCGGTAAAACACTTAATGACCGCAAAGCGGGAGGTGGGCTCGGAAAGGCTCTTATTCGGCAGCGATATGCCCTCGACGCTCTGCCGCGACAGCTACGCTCATTTAACGGACTATATAACCGAAAGCGGCGTATTCACCGAAAGGGAGCTTGAAAGCGTAATGTACGGCGCGGCGGACGGTGTGTATTTTAAGTAATATAAGCACAGCTTATAGCAACTATAATAAACTACAATAGCCGAACGGTTGCATAAAATTTGCATAATAATAAAATTTATAGTATAATTCACTCAAATAAACAAATTCAGGAGAATTTTTATTATGTCATATGTAGAAGAGGTACTTGAAAACCTTAAAAAGACCAACCCCAACGAACCCGAATTCCATCAGGCGGCGACCGAGATTTTAACTTCGCTCGCACCCGTTGTGGAAAAGCACCCCGAATATCAGGCGGCTGGCTTGCTCGAAAGATTTGTCGAGCCCGAAAGAGTGGTAATGTTCCGCGTCCCTTGGGTGGACGATAGCGGAAAGGTGCGCGTAAACAAGGGCTACCGCGTGCAGTTCAACAGCGCGATAGGACCTTACAAGGGCGGCTTACGTTTCCACCCTTCCGTAAACCTTTCGATTATCAAATTCTTAGGTTTGGAGCAGATTTTAAAGAACAGCTTAACCGGCTTGCCTATCGGCGGCGGCAAGGGCGGCTCGGACTTTGACCCTAAGGGCAAGAGCGACAGAGAGGTTATGGCGTTCTGCCAGAGCTTTATGACCGAGCTTCAAAGACATATCGGCGCGGACACCGACGTTCCCGCGGGCGATATCGGCGTAGGCGGCAGAGAGATAGGCTACCTTTTCGGACAGTATAAGAGAATCCGCGATGAGCACGTCGGCGTATTGACGGGCAGAGGCTTGACCTACGGCGGCTCGCTTGTAAGAACGGAAGCTACGGGTTACGGCTTGGTTTACATAACCGAAGAGGCGCTCAAAATGCGCGGCGACAGCTTCAAGGGCAAAACCGTGGTTATTTCGGGCAGCGGCAACGTTGCAATCTACGCGTGCCAAAAGGCGCAGTCGCTCGGCGCGAAAGTCGTTGCAATGTACGATAGTAACGGCTACGTTTACGACCCCAACGGCATTCAACTCGACGTCGTTAAGGATATCAAAGAGGTTAAGCGCGGCAGAATCAAGGAGTATGCCGACAGAGTTAAGGGCGCAAAGTACGTCGAAGGGTGCAAGGGCATATGGACTATTCCCTGCGACATCGCTCTTCCTTGCGCAACGCAGAACGAGATTGACGAAGAGAGCGCAAAGACGCTCGTCAAAAACGGCGTGAAGTACGTGGGTGAGGGCGCGAATATGCCTTCAACGCTTGCGGCAATAGAGGTATTCCAGAAGGCGGGCGTGGTGTTCCTTCCCGCAAAGGCGGCAAACGCGGGCGGCGTTGCAACCTCGGCTTTGGAAATGGCGCAGTCGTCGGGCAGAATGTTCTGGACCTTCGAAGAGGTAGACGCTAAGTTAAAGAATATTATGGTAAACATTTACCACAATATGGACGATGCGGCAAAGGAATACGGCTACGAGGGCAACTACGTAATGGGCGCGAACATCGCGGGCTTCATAAAGGTAGCCACGGCAATGATGGCTCACGGCGTGGTGTAATACCTTAATATAGGCTTCCCCTTGGGTGAAATATTTCACGATAATTTAGCCTTCCCCTTGGTGGGGAAGGTGTCGCCGCGTTGAACGCGGCGACGGATGAGGGGAATATTTTAAAACACCCCTCATTCGTCATTTTTCTCGGCAAGCCTACGAAAACGCCACCTTCCCCACGTAGGGGGAAGGCTATAATAGTGAATATTAAAAAGCCGCGCGGCGAATTCTCGCCGCGCGGCTTTTTTTTAACCGCTTTAATGCGGCACCTCGTCGCTTGACTATTTATGCAAAAACATTTATAATATGCAAAAGAGGTTAAAAATGCGTATTGTAATAAAAATAGGCACGTCGACGCTCACGTACTTAAACGGCAATTTAAACGTGCATTTATTCGAAAATCTGTGCAAGGTTGTCGCCGATATCAAAAACGCGGGCAACGAGGTGATTTTGGTGTCCTCGGGCGCGATTGCGCTGGGAAGAAGCAAGCTCGGGTTAAAGGAACGCCCCGCCGATATTCCGTCAAAGCAAGCCGCGGCGGCGGTGGGGCAGTGCGAGCTCATGTGCTTTTACGACCGAGCTTTTTCCGCCTATCACCACACGGCGGCGCAGATTTTGATAACCGCGGAGGACTTCGAAAGTCCCGACCGCCGCGCAAATTTCTGCAATACGACCGAGCGGCTGTTATCGCTTGGCGCGTTGCCCGTCATAAACGAAAACGACACGGTTGCCACCGCCGAGATTTCGGTGGGCGACAACGACACACTGTCCGCGCTTACCGCAGTAAACGTAAACGCCGACCTTTTGGTGCTTCTGTCCGATATCGACGGTCTGTATTCCGCCGACCCGCACGCCGACAAAACGGCAAAACTCATTCCCACGGTCGAAAAAATCACGCCCGAAATTGAAAAACTTGCGGGCGGCTCTGTGAGCGGAGTGGGCACGGGCGGCATGGCTACAAAAATTCACGCGGCAAAGCTGTGCACGGCGGCGGGGTGCGATATGGTGATTGCCAACGGCGCAAACCCCGAAATTTTGTACGATATCGTTGCGGGCAAGTCCGTCGGCACGCATTTTACGGGTAAAAAACAATGACGACGAAAGATATTTTGATTGCCGCAAAATCGGCTGAAAATTTTATGGCGGGGCTGTCCGCCGCGGATAAGAACGCCGCATTGCACGAAATGGCAACCGCTCTCATAGAGAGCGAAGCTGCAATTCTTGCCGCAAACGCGCAGGATATACTGGCGGCGCGGGATAAGATTTCTTCCGTTATGCTCGACAGACTTTTACTTACGCCCGACCGCATAAAGGCGATGGCGGAAGGGGTTAAAAAGGTAGCCGCCTTGCCCGACCCCGTGGGCGAAGTTTTATCCGAAAACACCCGCCCCGACGGGCTTAAAATAAGCAAGATTTCGGTGCCTTTGGGCGTGGTTGCAATCATTTACGAAAGCCGCCCCAACGTCACGTCCGACGCCGCCGCGCTCTGTTTTAAAAGCGGCAACGCGTGCGTTTTAAGGACGGGCAAAGAGGCGCACCGTTCCGCCGCCGCGATAGTTAAGGCTATGCGTGCGGCGCTTGAAAAGTGCGGTATAGACGGCTCGGTGATAGGCTTTATCGAGGACACCTCGCGCCAAAGCGCAAACGAGCTTATGCAGGCAAAGGGGTACGTCGACCTGCTCATTCCCCGCGGCGGTGCGGGGCTCATCCGCGCGTGCGTCGAAAACGCGACTGTGCCTTGCATAGAGACGGGCACGGGCATCTGCCATATCTACGCGGACGGCGCCGCTAACTTCGAAAAGGCATTAAACATAATCGAAAACGCCAAGTGTTCGCGCCCCTCGGTGTGCAACGCGGCGGAGGTGTGCCTCGTCGATAAAAAAATCGCCGGAAAATTTCTGCCCCTTTTGTGGGAGCGGCTGGTTGAAAAGCGTTTGCAAAGTCCCGTGGAAATTATTGCGGACGAGGGGGCGTACGCCCTTTTAAAGGGCAGAAAAAATTGCCGCCTTGCGGGCGAAAGCGATTTTGATACCGAGTTTTTGGATTATAAACTCGCCGTTGCGCTCGTAGGCGGGGTAGGGGAAGCAATCGCGCATATTGCCGCGCACTCTACGCACCACAGCGACTGCATAGTCACGGAAGATAGCGAAGCGGCGCAAAAATTTGTAGCAGCGGTAGACAGCGCGGCGGTTTATGTAAACGCGTCGACCCGCTTTACCGACGGCGGCGAGTTCGGGCTCGGGTGCGAAATGGGCATTTCCACGCAGAAACTGCATGCCCGCGGACCTATGGGGCTGAAAGAGCTGACTGCATACAAATACGTTGTCCGCGGCGACGGAAACGTGAGATAATTTATATAAAATATAAAAAATGATTAAATACGTTGTTTGACAACGTAAAAAGCGTTTGCTATAATGCTTGTCGAAAAATATCCGCGGCGGGTTGATTTATGGCGGAGGGGAATAAATGTCAGATATCTTTTTTACGTCCGTAAACGCCGTTCTTCCCATAGTGCTGTTGATACTTTTGGGCTACGTTTTAAAGCGCATAAAGTTCCTGAGCGAAAGCTTCGTTAAGATAGGGAACAAATTCGTCTTTAACGTCTGTCTGCCGTGCATGCTGTTTGTCAACGTCTACAACAGTATGAACAGCTTTGCCGATATCCGCTGGGACGTGGTTATTTATTCGGTAACGGTAATTCTGATAATTTTCGGGCTCGGGCTTTTAACCGCTGTGCTCACGACAAAAAAGAACAGCCGCCGCGGCGTGATTTTGCAGTGCACTTTCCGCAGTAACTTTGCCATTATCGGCTTGTCGCTCGTCGAAAGGATAGGCGGCGACGGCGGAATTGCGGGCATTGTTTCCGCCTTTTCGATACCCGTATTCAATATTCTCGCCGTAATCGCGCTTTCGGTTTTTGCCGGAAAGCGGGAGACGGAAGAGGCGGGTTCGGGCGAACAGCTTTCCATTGAGCTTGAAAAGGGCGAGCCGCAGAAAAAGAGCCTCGGCAAGAGGGTGGGCGGCATACTTTTTAACATAGTTAAAAACCCGCTCATAATCGGCGTTGCCGTCGGGCTTTTATTCGTGGGGATAAGGGAAATCGAACGCGCCTGTTGCGGCGGCTCGGTGCCCTTCCGCTTCGATACGCAGTTAAAATTTTTATACGTCTGCACGAAAGATTTAAAGGCGATTGCGTCCCCCTTGGCGCTCGTCGTGCTCGGCGGTCAGTTCGAGTTTTCGGCGGTAAAGGGAATGACCAAAGAAATTATTGTCGGAACGCTCTGGCGCATAATTTTAGCTCCGCTTATAGGCATAGGTGTCGCCTGTCTTTTAAGCGGCTGCACCGACCTTTTCACGTTCGGACCGGAAATTTATCCCACGCTCATAGCCCTTTTCGCAACGCCCGTCGCGGTTTCGAGCGCGATTATGGCAGGGCAGATGGGCGGCGACGAACAACTTGCCACACAGCTTGTGGTGTGGACGAGCGTCTGTTCAATCTTAACCGTCTTTATTTCGGTATTGATTTTAATGTCGTGCGGCTTGATAGTCGCGTGACGCATATGCAATGGCGGTACGGGCGGATTGTCAAACTTTGAAAAATAAAATTTTTAATAGGAGATAAACTCTATGAAAAAGAAGAAAACCGGATTCTTTCAGGAATTCAAGGCGTTTATTTCGCGCGGCAACATAGTGGATATGGCAGTCGGCGTAATAATCGGCGGCGCGTTCAGCGCGATTGTTACCGCGTTGACGAACAAGATTATCAAGCCTTTTATAGACTGGATAGTTATGCTTGCGACGGGCGGCAAATCGCTCGGTCTTTACACCTTTATGAAAAAGGTTATGGTAGACACCGTCGACGAGGCGGGCAAGGTTACGCAGTCGATTGACTTTACCAACTCTATCTACATAGACTGGGGCGCGTTTATTATGGCGATTATAGACTTCCTGCTTATCGCGTTGGTGCTCTTTATAATCGTAAAAGTGCTTATGAGCTTCCAGAAAATGCGCGACGAGTTCAACAACGCCGACAGAAAGGAAGTCAACGCAAGAGCAAAGGCTATAAAGAAGGAGAGAGGTATTTCCAAGCAGGAGGCTTTGGAAGTGGTTAAGGCTCAAATCGAAGAGGAGAAGGCTGCCGCAGAAGCTGCCGCCGCCGCAAACGCTGCGCCCGCGGCTCCCACGACCGAGGAGCTGCTTGCTCAGATAAGGGATTTGCTTGCCGCGCAGAACGGCGGTAAAACTGATAAAAAAGCCGAATAATTTCAAGGCGAAAAACTACCGCCGTGCAAAATCAGCACGGCGGTAAAAATTTTTGAGCGGAAAATAAAAAATTTTATAAAAATCGTTTTTCTTTCGCAATATGTTGTGTTATAATAACGCTGTGTTTTGTAAATGTTGTGTCAAACGGCAACATAAGTTAAGCCCGAACGGATAGCGACAACGCAAAACCAAACGTTAATAACCGCAATTACGGGCAGTAAAATCATCAACAGCATATTTTTCATTTTGAATTTGGTGATAAACATGGTTACGTAAATGCCTATCGCACCGCCAAGGAGCGCGGAAAGCAACAACTTTCCGTCGCCGGAATTGAGTTTATCCTCGTCCATAATGGTGTCGTTGCGGATAGAGAGCAGTAGCATAACCGAGTAAACGTTTACGGCTATAATGTACGTGCCGAAAACGATATAAAGCAAAAGCATACTTTAAGTATGCCGCAAAAGTTAAAGTTCATACGGGAGATTAATATGGCAAAAGCGGCTGTAATTATGGGTTCCAAATCGGATTTGAACGTTGTAAAGGCGGCGGTAACGGCGTTAAAGGGCTTCGGCATCGAAACCGAGGTTCGCGTAATTTCCGCGCACAGAACGCCCGACGAGGCGCACGACTTTGCGAAGAACGCTGTAAAAAACGGCATCGAGGTCATAATCTGCGCGGCGGGCAAGGCGGCGCACCTCGGCGGAGTTATAGCGGCATACACCACCCTGCCCGTAATAGGATTGCCCATAAAGACGGATATGATGGGCGGGCTCGACAGTCTTTTGTCGATAGTGCAGATGCCCTCGGGCATACCCGTTGCCACCGTGGGCGTAAACGGCGGCGAAAACGCGGGCATACTTGCGGCGCAGATTTTGGGCGTAAAGTACCCCGAAATCGCCGAAAAACTTGCTGCATACAAGCAGAAAATGAAGGACAAGATAAACGCAGACGACGCCGCGGTACAAGCGGAAGCGTCGGAATTTTAACGAACAAAACTACCCGCATACAATGCGGGTGTTATTTGTTTAACTAACTAATTTTTACAAAAAATTAAAAATAATAATTTTAGCAAGCAAAACCACGCTTGAAGTGCAGTCGCGCCCGCCCGCCAAAGGCGGTCGCACGTAGCGTAGCGAAGTACCCAATTTGCGAAAACTTTCGCCTCAGCGGTTTGAATGCCCGCGATTATATAATCACGAGGGCACCTAACTATCGCGGGCAGAAAGGCAGCGCCTTTCAAATTCGCAAATAATATTTCGCGCCCCAAGCGGAAGATTTTTGCGAGAAAGGAGTATTTATGGAAAAAAGAGAGCAGCTTTACGAAGGCAAGGCAAAAAAGGTCTATGCGACCGAAAATCCCGATTACGTTATCGTATCGTACAAGGACGACGCAACCGCGTTCAACGGCTTAAAGAAGGGTACGATTGCGGGCAAGGGCGTAATCAACAACAAGATGAGCAACATGATGATGCAGATGCTCGAAAAGAAGGGAATCCCCACGCACTTCGTCGAGCAGATAGACGACAGAAACACCGTCGTCAAAAAGGTGCAGATTGTGCCTTTGGAAGTTATTATCCGCAACGTGGCGGCGGGCAGCTTTTCCAAAAAATACGGCGTTGCAGAGGGCACGGCTCTTTTAAATCCCACCATAGAATTTTCGTATAAAAACGACGATTTGGGCGACCCGCTTATAAACACCTATCACGCGCTCGCGTTGGGACTTGCAACCAAAGAAGAAATTGACACCATAACCAAAATGGCGTTCGCGGTAAACGAGGCTATGAAGGAATTCTTCAAGCACCTCAATATAGATTTGGTCGACTTCAAGCTTGAATTCGGCAGATTTAAAGGTCAGATTGTGCTTGCCGACGAAATTTCGCCCGACACCTGCCGCTTCTGGGAAGCGGGAACCTGGGATACTACCAAGCACGTAAGTCTGGATAAGGACAGATTCCGCCGCGACCTCGGCGGCGTTGAGGACGCGTACAGGGAAGTGTTCAAGCGTCTTACGGGAGAGTAACAGATGGGCGGATTTTTCGGTTCGGTTAAAAAGAGCAGCGCCGTTTTCGACGTGTTTATCGGCACCGATTATCACTCGCACCTCGGCACAAAGCGCGGGGGTATGGCGGCGTACGATAAAACTCTCGGTTTACAGCGCGAAATTCACAACATAGAAAACGCGCCCTTTCGGACCAAGTTCGAAAAGGTAGTAAACGAAATGAAGGGCAACGCGGCTATCGGCTGTATAAGCGATACCGACCCGCAGCCCCTCTTAATGGTTTCCAAAGTCGGCACCTACGCAATCTGCACGATAGGCGTTATCAACAACGCGGAAAAGCTCATAAAAGACGTGCTTAACGGCGGCGGATATTTCGACGCCATGACGGGCAGTAAAGTGAACACGAACGAACTCGTCGCCGCGCTTATAAATTCCAAAGACAGCTACGTAGAGGGTATCCGCTACGCGCAGGAGCAGATTGAGGGCACGGCGTCCGTGCTTTTGCTGACGGATAAGGGCACGCTTATCGCCGCAAGGGACAAGGTCGGCAGACTGCCCATACATATAGGCAAATGCGCCGACGGCTACTGCGCCTCGTTCGAAAGCTTTGCATATAAAAAGCTCGGCTATACCGACGAGTGCGAACTCGGTCCCGCCGAAATCGTCGAAATTTCCGCGGACGGCATAAAGCAGCTTGCGCCCGCGGGCAAAGAGATGCGAATCTGCGCCTTCCTTTGGTCGTACTACGGCTATCCCACGTCGACTTACGAGGGCGTGAACGTAGAATTAATGCGCTTTAAGAACGGCGAAATTTTCGCAAAGAACGACGAAAAGACCCACGATATGCACGAGATAGACTACGTAGGCGGCGTTCCCGATTCCGGCACGCCCCACGCGATAGGCTATGCAAACGCGTGCAAAGTGCCTTTCGCCCGCCCCTACATAAAGTATACGCCTACCTGGTCGAGAAGCTTTATGCCCGTCAACCAGACGGAGCGCAACAAGGTTGCAAAAATGAAGCTCATTCCCGTGCACGAGTTTATCGAGGGGAAGAGACTTCTTCTCGTCGACGACAGCATAGTGCGCGGCACACAGCTCAAAGAGACGGTCGACTTTCTGTACTCGCACGGCGCGAAGGCGGTGCATATGCGCTCGGCGTGCCCGCCCATAATGTACGGCTGTAAATATTTGAATTTTTCGCGCTCGTCGGGCGATATGGATTTGATTACCCGCCGTACTATGGCGGAGCTCGAGGGCGACGAAGCGGTAAAGCATATGGACGAATACAGCGACGGCACCACCGAACGCGGCAAGGCTATGCGTAAGGCAATATGCGACAAATTCCAGTTCGAAAGTCTGGAATTCCAGTCGATAGAGGGGCTTATCGAGGCGATAGGCATCGAGCCGTGCAAGCTGTGCACTTACTGCTGGACGGGCAAAGAGTAATTAAAACTAAAATATGTGTCGCAATACGGCGTCAAGCTCCGCGCCGCCTTGGTCGTGTACGTCTGTGTACACTCCCTGCGGTCTGTGCTCGCTTTCCTTGTCTTGCTTGCATCTTTTAGTTTTAGAGTTACAAATATAAGGATACGTATGGAAGAAGAGATTTCGGACGAACTTCACGAAGAGTGCGGGGTGTTCGGCGTTTACTCGCAGGAAAACCGCGACGTCGCGCATACGGTGTATTACGGGCTGTACGCACTGCAACACCGCGGACAGGAGAGCGCGGGCATTGCCGTATCTTTTGCGAACAAGATATACTACCATAAGGGCATGGGGCTTGTTCCCGAGGTGTTTGCGGGCGGCAGGCTCGACGAACTGCCCGAGGGCGACATTGCGATAGGGCACGTGCGCTACTCGACGACGGGTGCAAGTCAGCTTTTAAACGCGCAGCCCGTGGTTTTTACGGGCAAGTGCGGCAAAATGGCGCTCGCGCACAACGGAAATCTTACAAACACTAAGCAGCTTCGCGACGAACTCATTGCGGCGAACGCCGTGTTCCAGACGACAATCGACTCCGAGGTAATGGCGGTTATGATAAACAGCCTCTCGGACGGCGATTTGCTAACAGGCGTTAAGCGGGCTTGCCAAAAGTTTAAGGGCTCGTACGCGCTCGTCATAATGACGACGGACAAGCTTATCGCCGTGCGCGACCCGTACGGCATACGCCCCTTGTGCATAGGCACGATTGTGGACGACTACGTAGTCGCAAGCGAGAGCTGCGCGCTCGACGCAGTTTCGGCAAACTTTTTGCGCGACGTGGAGCCGGGCGAAATAGTCGTTATCGACAGCGAAGGACTGCACTCATATATGATGGAAGGCGTTCCCGAAAGAAGCGGAATGTGCATTTTCGAGTACGTCTATTTTGCGCGGCACGACTCCGTTTTAGACGGTTGCAGCGTGTACGACGCCAGAATGGAGGCGGGCAAACTGCTTGCTAAAAACTACGGCGTGGAGGCGGATATGGTTTCGGGCGTGCCAGACTCCGCCAATGTTGCGGCGCGCGGCTACGCGGAGGAGAGCGGAATACCCTTCGTCGAAGCCCTCGCAAAAAACCGCTACGTGGGCAGAACGTTTATCCAGCCCGACCAACGCCAGCGCGAAAACAGTCTTTCCGTAAAGATGAACGCACTGCGCGCAAACGTTGCGGGCAAGCGCATAATTTTGATAGACGACAGTATAGTGCGCGGCACGACTATGCGAAAAATTATAAAAATGCTCAGAGGCGCGGGCGCGAAAGAGGTGCATATACGCATATGTTCCCCCATAATAAAACACCCCTGTCACCTCGGCATAGATATACAGACCTATTCGCAGCTTATAGGCGCGTACAAAAACGAAGAGCAGATTTGCGAAAGTTTGGGCGCGGACAGCGTGAGATATCTTACGATTGAAGATTTGATTAAAAGCTGTTCGGGCTCAAAGCGTAGCTTTTGCACGGGCTGTTTCAACGGCGAATATCCTTATCCCGTTTCAGGCGACGAGGACAAACTTAAATTTGAATAATAATTCGGAATTAGGAATTCGTAATTCGGAATTATAGCGAAAATATCAAAAAATAAATAACGTAGCAAGCAAAACCACGCTTGAAGTGCAGTCGCGCCCGCCCGCCAAAGGCGGTCG
>JAMPAF010000007.1 GCA_023667345.1 Clostridiales bacterium | reverse complement strand
TCCTTCTATTCAATTTTTAAACTGCGTTACCGAACTTGTCCGTTCGGTGCTCATTTGCGAGAGCTTTTCTATATTAACATAGCCGTTAATACAATGTCAAGCGATTTTTAAAACTTTTTTAAAAATTTTAAACAACTTTTTCGCTTGCGATACTCTTTTCGCAACAGCTTAAATAAAATATCACACTACAAATTTTATGTCAATTTTATTTTTACATTTAAAAAAATTTTTACCAAACGAAAAATTGTAAAATTTTTTGTTACTTTTTCACATATTTACGTATGCGCACCTGCCGACTTGCCCTTTCATTATAATATATATATCGGAATAGGGAATTGCGGTACAATGCGAAATTAATGCAGAATGTAGAATGTAGAATTAAGAATTAAGGTAAATTTATTTTTAAATAAATATTCCGCAATTAAGCCTTCCCCCTGCGTGGGGAAGGTGACGCTGCCATAAGGCAGTGTCGGATGAGGGGTAAATTATCAGAATTCCCCTCATCACCGCTACACTTGCGTTCCGCGGAGCTTCCCCACCAAGGGGAAGCCTACATTTCGGTCGCAATTTAATTCCGCATTCTTAATTCCTAATTCTTAATTAAAATAATTTGCTTGCTAATCGGCGCAGAAAAGTATATTATTATGATATGTATAAGATATTGCGAATTATCTGCTGCATTATATGCGCGCTTTTATTGGCGGCGTGCGTGTTTGTTTTCGTCTACGCGGGTACAATTTGGGGAATATGTTCGGTAGTTGCCGCGGCGGCGTTTTTTGCGCTGACTATACTTTTTAAAAGCTTGCAGGAAGATTACGACAAAAAGAATAACCCCGCTACCCCTTCCGAAGAAAACGAAAAAGAACTGCCGACCGAAAACGAGGAAAAGGATAAATAAAAATACGCCGCGCGAAAAAATCGCGCGGCTGTTTTTCAGTTTTTTAAACCAAGCAAATAATCAGCACTTATATTACACGCTTTACAAATAAGATATATGCTTTCCGCGTTCGGTTGAATATTACCATTTGTCCAATCGGATACGCTCATTGCGGACACGCCGACCTTTTCTGCAAATTTACGCTTACTTAACCCTTCGTCTTTTAAATATTCGCATAATCTATTCTTAAATAAATTTTCCATAATCAAATTGTAAGATATATTTTACAAAAATGTATTGACATAAGATATGTCTTATATTAAAATTAATGTAAGATATATTTTACATAAAGGAAACTGATTATGGAACGCCTCTATCTGAACATCGAACTTTTTAAAAAAAATATGCAGGAACGCGGACTGACCGAAAAGGCTTTGGCGGAAAAAATGGATATTTCCGTGAAGCGATTGCATTTTTACTTGAACCATTGGAAACAAAAGCGAGTAAATATTATTGTTGCTTTAAAGTTCGCAAATGCACTCGACTTGTCTTTTAACGAACTTATAACAACGTCTCCCCCTAAAACGGACAAGTAAAATACGCCGCGCGGCAAGCAGCCGCGCGGCGTAACTTTTATCTCAATTGTGAATTCTTAATTCTGAATTCACCTTAATTGCGCATTTACAAAATATTGTCGATAAAATCTTCGGGGTCGAAGAGCTCCAAATCGTCTATCTTTTCGCCCACGCCCGCAAAAATGACGGGTATCTGCAACTCGCCGCACAGCGAAATGACAAACCCGCCCTTAGCCGAGCCGTCGAGCTTGGTTAAAACTATGCCGTCGAGCTCCACCGCGCCGTCGAAAACCTGCGCCTGATTGTAGGCGTTGTTGCCCGTAGTCGCATCCAGAACCAAAAGCTTATAGAAATTGGCGGCGGGGAATTCCCTGCCCACTACGCGCGACATCTTTTTCAGCTCTTCCATAAGGTTGGCTTTTACGTGCAGTCTGCCCGCGGTGTCCACGATAACGACGTCCGTGCCGCGCGCCTTTGCCGACGATATTGCGTCGAAAACCACGGCAGAAGGGTCGCTCCCTTCCTCGTGCTTGACAATGCGCACCTTGGCTCTGTCCGCCCAAATTGAGAGCTGGTCGCTCGCCGCCGCGCGGAAGGTATCCGCCGCCGCAACCGTGACCGTTTTGCCCTGCCTTAAAAAGTAGGAAGCGAGTTTGCCGACCGTGGTGGTTTTGCCCACGCCGTTTACGCCGACGAGCATAATTACCGCGGGGTATTCGATTTCGGGCACGGGCGCCTCCTCTAACTTTTCCTGCAAAATGTCTTTAAGGCAGGCGACAACGAAATCTTTGTCTTTGATTTTTTCAGCCTTGACCTCGGCGCGAAGCTCTTCAACCACGTCGGCGGCGGTGTTGACGGAGATATCGGAAGAAATTAAAATTTCTTCGAGCCCGTCATAGAACTCGTCGCCGATTTTATTTTTGGAAAACAGCCCGCCGATAGCGTCGGACAACGCCTTTTTGGTCTTTTTTAGCGCGTTTGCAAGTTTTGAAAATAATCCCATAAATATACCCTATTATAGCCTTCCCCTTGGTGGGGAAGGTGGATTGACCGTTAAGGTCAAGACGGATGAGGGGAGTACTATTTATTTAAATTCCCCTCATCACCCGCTTCGCGGGAGCTTCCCCACCGAGGGGAAGCCTACAATGCGGTCAAAATTCTTAATTACGCCACCGTATCTCCGCCGAGCCTGCTTTCGACTTCGGACAATTTAACCGAAACAATCTTCGAAACGCCCTTTTCTTCCATGGTTACGCCGAATAAAACGTCCGCCTTTTCCATGGTGGGCTTACGGTGCGTAATGACGATAAACTGCGTCTTTTCGGCAAACTTCTTTAAGTATGCCGCGTACCTGCCTACGTTCGCATCGTCAAGAGCCGCCTCTATCTCGTCCAAAACGCAGAAGGGCATGGGGCGCATTTGTATGATAGCAAACAGTATTGCAATTGCGGTAAGCGCCTGCTCGCCGCCCGAAAGCAGTGATATTTTTGTGAGATTTTTGCCGGGAGGGCACGCAACTATTTCCACGCCCGCTTCCAAAGGGTCCTCGCACGCGGTGTAGTCGAGCTGTAATTCCGCTCTGCCGCCGCCGAAAAGCTCCTTGAACGTGCGCTTGAAGTTTTCGTTTATGTTGTTGAAGCCCTCGTCGAAAATTTTGAGCATTTCGCTGCGGATATCCGCGAGCGCCTTTTCCAAATCGTCGATGGCTTTCTGCAAGTCGTCCTTTTCGGCGGTCATCTTTTCAAAGCGTTCCTTTACCGCCTCGTAGTCCTCGATTGCCGCCAAATTTACGGGTCCCAACATAGTTATCTGCCGCTTGCAGTTGATTATAACCGACGAAGCCGCGCCGACGTCGAAGTTTTCCACCTTGTATTTAAGGCAGCCCTCGTAGTCCTCGTGGTACTCCTCGTCTATACGCTGCTGCAAAAATTCGAGGTCGGAATCTATCTTCTGCATAGCCATCTCCTGATTATGCAGTTTGCCGTTGAGCTCTTCCAAAAGCTCCGCCGTATCGAAGCGCGATTTGTCGATATCCGCAACCCTCGCGTTTAATTGCTTTTTGCTGTCCTCGGTTTCGGCAATTTTTTCATTCAGCGCATCGAGCTTTACCTGCTCGTCCTTGGTTAAAGCCGCGCGCGCCGCCTTGTCGTTCCACTCGTCGAACTGCTGTTGAAGTTGGGGAAGCAGAGTGCGCAAATTCGTCACCCTTTCGATAAGCTCCGCCTTTTCGGCTTTGGTGCGCTCCGCCGAGTCGATATTCGACTTCATCGCACTCTCCAAAGAGGCGATTTCCACCTGCATATTGTTGAGTTTAGCCGCCTTGTCGTTGCGCTCCTTTATGACCTTGTCGTTGGCTTCGCTCATCGAGTCAATCTCGGACGATGCCTTGCTCGACTGCTCGGAAAGCGCGCTCGCGCCCTTGCTCGTCGAGGAATACTGCCCGTCCAACTCGGCGAGCTTTTCCTCTATCTGCGCCTTCGACTGGCGGTAGACGGAGTATTCGCTCTCCTTGTCGGCAATGTTGAAAGTGAGCGAGGAGAGCTTTTCCTTTGCCGCGGCAAGTTCCAAACGCGCCTGTTGCAGTTTGCCGTCGAGCTCCGCGCGGAAGGCGCGCGCCCTTTCGAGCTCCTTTTCCGCCTCCGCACGCTTTGTTTCGGAATTTTCGAGCAGATTTTTCTTGGACGCTATCTCGTCCTCAATCTCCTTAATCTTGCGCTCGTTGGCAAGAAGGTTGGCGGAATTTTCTCTGCGGCTGCCGCCCGTCATCGAGCCGGAGGTCGCGATAACGTCGCCGTCGAGCGTGACTATCTTGAACGCGCGGGGGTATCTCCTTGCAATCACGGTCGCGCACGCGATATCCTCGCACACGAGCGTGTTGCCGAGTAAATTATGTATGACATTTTCGTACTTTTTGTCGTAGTGAACCAAATCTATCGCAAGCCCGACAACGCCGCGTTCGTTGCTTGCCGACTTAATCTGCGGCGTTTCCATGCGGGGGCGGAGCGCATCGCAGGGAAGGAACGTGACCTGACCGCCGCGGTTGGCTTTTAAGTATTCGATTAAATGCTGGGCGTCCTCGCGCGTTTCGGTTATAACGTTCTGCATTGCACCGCCGAAAGCCGTTTCGATGGCAATCTCGTAACCCTTGTCGCACGATACGACGTCGGCAATCAAGCCCATAATCTTAGAGGAAAGACGGGGGTTGTCCTTTGCGTCGGACATAAGCCGTCTTACCGAGTACACGTACCCCTCGAACCTGTCGCGGAGAGCCGTGTAGGTGCGCAGACTTTGATTGAGAGAGGAAATCTGTGCCTCGCTGTCGTAAATGCGGCGAACGAGCGTCTGCACCTTTTCGTTAGCCGCCACAACCGCCGCCGCGGCGTTTTCCATAAGCACATTCTCTTCGCCGAGGTAGGTATTCAAATCCTCCTGCGTCTTTAACGTCTTATCGTAGTCGGCTTTCAGTTTTTCGTGCTCGGCGCGCACAGTGGACATAGCCTCGTCCATTTCGGCAAGCCTTTCCTTTAAAAGCTCTTTTTTAGCCGACAGCGAGCCGATGTTTTCCTTCATCTCCGAAAGGTCGCGGAAGGTTTCCAAAACGCGCTTTCTGTGCTCGTTGGTCGAAAGCTCGTAGCTTGCAATGCTCTCGGTGAGCTTTGCGATATCCGCCTGCAATTCCGCACAGCTTAAACGCAGTTTTTCTATTCTTTCGCCGTTCTTCGCCGCGTACTCCTCGCAGCGGCGTATGCCCTTGTCGACGTCGCCTATGCGCTTGGTGGCGAAAACTATATCGTCCTGCGCCTGCTGTAACTTGTACTTGACCGCGTTGGCTCGCTCCTTAAACACCTTGCTTTCGCCCGTGCTGCGCTCCAATCCTACCGTGAATTCGAGCCGCTCTTCGTTCAGCTTTTTAAGACGCTCGTCCGCGCCCGCCAGCAGCTCGCGGCACTGCTCGTACTCGGTTAAAAGGGAAGCGGCAAGGTCGGAATTTGTCTTTATCTGCTCGTTGAGCTTATCTATGCGCAAGCTTATCTTCTGCCTTTCGCCCGCCGCGCCGTCGTGGCGGAATATGTAGGTATTTATTTCGTTCAGGCGCAAGGTTGCGTACAGCTCGTTGTACTTTTTCGCGTTTTCCGCCGCCTTGGCAAGCGGACCCAACTGCCGCTCGACCTCCGACATGCGCTGTGCGAACACGAAGAGGTTGTCGCGCGAGTAGCTTAGCTTTCTCTCCGCCTCCGCCTTTCTGTCCTTGAACATAACTATGCCCGTCGCCTCTTCGAATATCGAGCGGCGTTCCTCGGGGCGGGAATTCATTATCTGCGCGATACGACCCTGACCTATAATCGAGTAGCCCTCTTTCGCCGCGCCCGCGCCGTGCAAAAGCCCCGTCAAGACCTTCATGCGCGAGGGCTGTTGATTTAAAAGGTACTCGCTGGTGCCGTCGCGGTAGAGCCTTCTCGTCATTTCAATCTCGTCGGCGTCGTAATCGAACATGCGGTTTGAGTTGTCGAAAGTGAGCGTGACCTCGCAAAACGAGGTCTTTTTGCGCTTTTCGGTGCCGTTGAAAATGACGTCCATCATCTGCGTGCCGCGCATCACCTTTGCCGACTGCTCGCCGAGAACCCAGCGTATGGCGTCGGCAACGTTCGACTTGCCGCAACCGTTGGGACCGACTATGCACGTAACGCCGTCGGTGAGCGGAATTTCGGTTTTATCCGCAAACGATTTAAAGCCGATTAACTTGATTTTTTTAAACTGAACCATTTTGTAAACCCTTTGTTTAAATTCGCAATTGGGGAAAGCGCCACCCTTGCCTTCCCCCTTTATTAAGGTGGAAGGCACGATTAAGGTCGAATTCTTAATTCCGCATTACGAATTCCTAATTCCTAATTAATCAAAAATTCATACGCCGCTTTGGCGGCGATTTTTTTCGCTTCCGCTATGCTCACACCCTCGCCCTTAAAAACCCTGCCGCGCACGGTTATCTGCGCCATATGTCGGGGTCTTTGGGGCGTTCCCACCGATTTTTTAACGTATTCGGGCGGAGTTTCGCCGTTCGATTGCAACAGCTCTTGCAGTCTTGCGATATAGTTTACGGCGTTTGGAAGCGGCGTTAGCGTTGACAGCGCGAACTTCCTTGCCGCGTCTAACCCGCCGTCGAGATATATAGCCGCCGTGACCGCCTCGTACGCGCTCGGCACCGCCTTTTTGTTGCAGTTGTCGCCCTTGTCTTTTATGAGAGCCCTATCCAGCCCCAGCCGCTCTGACACGGGGCGGAGAGCCTCGTCCGAAATGAGCTCCTGCTTTTTTTCGGTTATGTCGCCCTCGTCGAGGTTTTCGGCGTAATACTTTTCGGCGACGATAAAGGTTAAGAGCGCGTCGCCCAAACACTCTAAACTTTCGTTATTGAAAGAGTTGTCGTACGACGAAAGGGTGAGCGCCTTTTTTAAGAGCTCTTTATCCTTAAACGTGTAGCCGCACGCCTTTTCGACGATTTCCAAACCGCTCATTGTTCCTCGGGGATAAGGTTGTCCAAATCAACCTTTTCGAGCATTTCTTCCACCTTGGGGATAAGCCCGTTGCGGTAGATTGAGAGCGCGTTTTTTATGGAATTTGTTATCGCGGAGGGCTTGGACGAACCGTGGCTTTTAACCACCACTTTCTTTAAGCCCAAAAGGAGCGCGCCGCCGTGCTTATCGAAGTCCAGCCCCTTTTTCATTCTCTTTATTGCGCCGCTTGCAAAGCCTGCGCCGAGCAGTGAAAACGGCGAGGACTTGAACTGCTTTTTCATGGTGACGAGTATCATTTTGGCGCAGCCCTCGATTGACTTTAACGCCACGTTGCCCGAAAAGCCGTCGGCAACCGCCACGTCGACATCGCCGAAATTTATGTCCCTGCCCTCGATATTGCCGATAAAATTTATCTCTTTCATCTGAGAAAGGTACTTGTACGTTTCCTGCCTTAAAGGGTCGCCCTTGTGCTCCTCGGTGCCGTTGTTCAAGAGCCCGACTTTGGGGTTTGTTTTGCCGAAGCCCGCCTGCGCGTAAGCCGAAGCGAGCACCGCGAACTGGCAGAGCATTACGGGTTTGCACTCCGCGTTTGCGCCGCAGTCGCAAAGTAAAGTAACGCCGCCGTTGACGTTTGGAATTGCGGGGCAGAGAGCCGCGCGCTTAACCCCCCTTATTCTGCCCAAAATAAGCTGACCGCCCGCAATCGTCGCGCCCGTCGAGCCGGCGGTTACGAGCCCGCAGATATCGTCCTGCTTTTTCAACTGCCAGAACGCCTCGGTGAGCGACGCTTTCCTGTTTCTTATCGCCTCGGTGGGGATATCGTTCATGCCTATAACGTCGGGGCAGTCGATAATTTCCAGCCGCGATTTGTCGTACTTGTATTTTGAAAGTTCGGCGGCAAGTTCCGCCTCTCTTCCCGTGATTATAAGGTATAGCTGTTTGTCGGCTTTGAGGGCGTTCACCGCCCCCTCCACAATCGCCGCGGGCGCGTTGTCGCCGCCCATACCGTCTAAAATGAGTTTATCCACGCGTAAATTTCCTCGAACAAAAATACTCTCTTATGATTATATCATAAGATTTGCAAAAAGACAAACGTATTTAATCAGGAATTAGGAAGTTTGCAAATGCAGAATGTAGAATTAAGAATGCAGAATGATAACCCCCATCACCCGCAAAGCGGGAGCTTCCCCCTTGAAAAGGGGTAAGCCTTGGGTTGCGGTAGACAGGGCTCACCTTTCTTTAAAGAGGGGGGAGCTGTCACCAACGGTGACTGAGGGGGGTATACAATTCCGCATTACGAATTCCGCATTACGAATTATTCCCGCTTTTTTGCACGACGTCGGCAACCGCGCGGTAACTGTCCTTTCGGATAAGCGTGCAGGTTTCGCCGCCAAAGCCGCTCTTTATCAAATAGCCCTCGCTCTCGGTGCCGTCCCGCCCGTAAGTTAAAATTTTGTCCTCGTCCCCCTCGACTATCACCGTCTGCGGGCGGGGCACGGTGCCCGTAACAGCCGATTTCAACGAATATTTATACCCGTCGCTTTCGCCGTAAACAGTGCAGGTTATACTGCCCAAACCGCAGTTGACCCGCACATATACGGGGGTTAATCGCGTATTTTTGAATTTTAAATCGAAATAACTGCCGCTTACCATGGCGTCGCGCGAGGGAGCGACGTACCCCACTTGCAAGCTGTGCGGGTGGTACTCGACAATCTCCAACCCCGACAAGAGGGCGGCGTTATAAAGGGTGGTTGAAACCTGACACACCCCGCCGCCGTAGCCCAAGACGAATTTGCCGTCCTCTATAATCTTAGCAGGCTTAAAGCCGCTCTCTTCCGTCCTTGCGCCGACGGTTGCGTTAAAGGAAAAAACACCGCCGCTCTCTATCATTTTTCCGTTGATTTTCTGCGCCGCAAGGCGAATATTTCCCGAACGGTCGGTGTTACTTTCGTCAAAGTACGTGGTAAACGAGTAAAGTTTGCGGGTGCGCGCCCTGATATCTTCGTCGCAAAGCTGTCTCTTTAAAACGCGCGTACATATGCGCACGTCCTCAAACCCGCCTTCGAGCGACTTGTCGATAGCGGCGGAAAGACGCTCCTTATCGCACTCAACTCCGTCGCTCCCTTTATAGTAAGTGAACGGGTCGCCCTCCGCATTGAACGTTGCATACGGCTCGACGGGCGCGCGGTAAAGCGCGGAATATATGCCGTCTATCACCTCTTTTTTGCCGTTCAGTCTGTATGTTACCCTCGAAAAATAGTCGCCGCCGCGCGTGATTTTCGGCAACATTTCGTCGAGGTTGTCGGCGTAATCTATTTCGGGAAAAGCATACGTAAAAACGCGTTCATCGGCACATATGTGCAGGCGTTTGGTCTTTAATTCCTCTTCCACGCCCCGCCTTAAAAGGTTTTTCGCCTCTGCTCTGGTAAGTCCGCCGACGGCTATTCCGTCCACGAAAACGCCGCGGGGGAGCCTTACGGAAAAGCCGCAACAAAAAAACACCGCGCTTGCCCAAAGCACAAGCGCAGTAAACGTACATATGAATTTCAGTGCATATTTTTTCAAAGCAATTTCAGTGCGGACAACAACCTCTCGTCGGGATAAAACGGCGGGTCGCCGATGCGCCTGTTGCCCTCGGCATAGTGCGTATCCGAACCGCCCGTAACCAACAAGCCGTACCTTTCCGCCAGCTCCTTGTAGTACTGCGTTTCAGTAGCAGTATGCCCCGAATACACCGCTTCTATGCCCGCAAGCCCGCACGGAACAAGCCGCCCGACAAGAGAAATCACGCCCCCTTTTTCGAGGGAAATGCGCCCGGGGTGAGCGAGCGAACACACGCCGCCGCACTCCGTTATCATCTTCACCGTGCCCTCGGGCGTCGGTCTTTTAATGCACGAAAAACCCGCCGTGCCGTAATTTAGATACTTGCCGTAAAAAGCCCAAGGTGAGCCCGCGTAGCCCTTCCTCGCGCCCGCGATGGCTATGTGCACGGCGTGCAGTGGGGATTTGGCGCACCTTCTTTCCCTTAAAACTTCGCCGTAGGAAATATTCACGTTGACCTTCGAAAGCTTCCGCAAAATATCGAACGTGCGCTCTTCCGCGCCCTCGCAAATCAATTTGTTGAATTCCGTGTACGCGGGGTTTTCATAGTTTATGCCGTACCCTAAAATGTGCACTTTAACGTCGCCGTCGTAGGCGGAAATTTCCTCGCCGTCCACCGCGGTTATGCCCGCCTTTAAAGCAAGACTTTTCACCTCTTCGCGCCCGTTGGAATTGTCGTGGTCGGTAACGGATATGAGGTTGACGCCCGCGCGCTTCGCCCCCGCAACAACGTCCGCGGGCGACTGACCGCCGTCGGAATAATATGTGTGAATGTGCATATCGGCACGTATCATTTTTTTATCGCGCCCCCCTCTATCATAATCTTGTTTACGCTCTTGCCGTACAGAACGCGCTCGGCGTGCGTGCACGTTATTATTGTCTGCAAACCGTCAGTGCGCCCGACGAGTTTTTTGCGGCGGGGCAGGTCGAGCTCGCTCATAACGTCGTCTAAAATCAGCACGGGATATTCGCCGCACGCCTCTTTAAAGACATTGACCTCGGCAAGCTTTATGGCAAGAGCCGCCGTCCTCGTCTGCCCCTGCGACGCATAATTTTTGGCGTCCGCGCCGTTTATGGTTATGTCCAAATCGTCGCGGTGGGGTCCGCTTACAGTGTAGCCCAAACGGATATCGCGCTCGTAGTTGTTCGAGAGCTCGTCGAAGAGCCGCTTTTCGAGCTCTTCCTCGCCGCCCTTATATTTCTTTTCGGGGGAGATTACAAGTTCCTCCGCGCCGTCGGTAAGATAGGCGTGCGCCTCGGCGGCGAGCGGCGAGAGCTTATTTATATAGTCCGCCCTGTTTTTGGCTATCACGGCGGCGTACTTGCAAAGTTGCGCGTCCCACACGGGCAGAGTTTCGAACACCGTATCCAAATCGCGGTTCTTTAAAAGATTGTTGCGCTGTTCCAGAATTTTGTTGTAGCGGGAAAGAGCCACGAAATACGGGCGGGACAACTGCGATATCGAAACGTTTAAAAATCTGCGCCGCTCGTCCGGTCCGTCCTGAATGAGCCGCAGCTCCTGCGGGGAGAAAAAGACGGCGAAGATATTACCCATCAAATCGGCGTTGCGGGTAATTTTGTTGCCGTTTACGCGCACCTCGCGCCCGCCTTCCGTTATGTGCGCGGAGATTGTAACGTCGCCGTAACGCCCCTCGCAAAGGCAGGAGATATCGGCGCAGCTCTCGCCGCTCTTTATAAGCTGTTTATCGCGGCGGGTGCGCGGCGAGGTACCCGTGCAGAGGTAAAAGACAGCCTCGGCACAGTTGGTTTTGCCCTGCGCGTTCTTGCCGAAAAGCACGTTGAGCCCGGGGGAAAATCCGAAGCTTTCGCCGCCGTAATTTCTGAAATTTTTCAAAACCAGATTTTTTATATACATTTTATTCAAAAAAACACTTTATTTCGCCGCGATTTTAGTATATAATTTAATTATGAATTCAGAATTAAGAATTAAGAATTGAGCTAAGGTGAAATTATTTATATAATTCAACCTCAATTCTGCATTCTTAATTCATAATTCTGCATTTAATTGTACCACACTTTAAAGGAAAACTCAAAGAAAAAAAAGGTGAATTATGGCGGATACTTCGAACCTTGACTTTATTTATCAACCAATTAAGGAAAAGATGCGGGAAACCATTACCCACATCACCTTTTTAACGTACATAGACAAGCTTGTACCCGTCGAAATCGACGGTCGGTATATCGTGCTCGAAACGCTTACCGAAAACTTTGCGCAGTACATTACGGGCAACCTTGCCGAAAAAATGCGCGACGCGATAATAAAAGCCAACGTCGGCGTCACCGATTTCCGCCTTGTGGTAAAGGGCAGCCGCGACTATGCGTACGAAACCACTAAGGAAGAGCCCGCCTACAATCCGCCCAACAACTTAAATAAACGCTTCACGTTCGACAATTTCGTCGCGGGCAACAACCTTGTTGCGTTCACGGCGGCTAAAAACGTTGCCGACGACCCCGCAGGCGTCTACAACCCCCTGTTCATTTACGGCGGCACCGGTTTGGGCAAGACCCACTTGATTCAGGCAATCGCCAACCAGATTTTAGCCGAACAGCCCAATCTGAAGGTGGTTTACGCGACGAGCGAACAGTTCGTAAACGACATTATCGACACGATGTTCACCTCGAAAGGTCCCGACTCGCGCGAGCGTGCAAGCAAGCTAAGGCAACACTACCGCTCCACCGACGTGCTTATCATAGACGATATCCAGTTTATCGCAAAAAAGAAATACGTACAGGAAGAATTCTTCCACACCTTTAACGAGCTTGTCTCGCGCGGGAAGCAGATTGTAATCACCTCCGACCAGCCCCCCAAGGAGCTTACGGAGCTTGAAGAAAGACTGCGCACCCGCTTTTCGGGCGGTTTGGTGTGCGACGTAATGCCGCCCAACCTCGAAACCAAAATCGCCATTTTAAAGAAAAAGTCGTTCGAAAAGAAATGTATAGTTCCCGACGATGTTTTAACCTTTTTGGCGCAGGATTCGGGCGACGACGTAAGGACGCTCGAAGGCAGACTTACAAAGGTAATTTTTGCAAGCAAACTACACGAGAGCCCCATTACCGTATCGCTTGCCCGCAGCGCCTTGAACGAAGCCGTATCCGAGGGCGGCGCGGAAGAGATTACCCCCGCCAACGTAATAAACGCGGTGTGCGGCTTTTACAAGGTCACAAAGAGCGAGCTTATAGGCAAGTGCAAGAAAAAGGAACTGGTTTTGCCGAGGCAGGTGTGCTGTTATTTAATGTGCGAGCTTTTATCTCTCCCCTTAATGTCTATCGGCAAGGAGCTCGGCGACAGAAACCACACCACCATTTTATACTCGCGCGACAAAGTCGAGGGTATGATTGCCGTCAGCGACAAGATGGCGAAAGATATCGACGATATCAAAAATATAATTTTAAAAAAGTAAGCCGCGTGTCGTGCTAGCCAAGTCCTTTAATTACTTGACGGTGGCACTGACTAATAACAACAAAACTTATAAATTTACCACAATAAGACCTTCCCCTTAGGGGGAAGGTGGCATTTTCGAAAGCATTGCTGAGAAAATGACGAATGAGGGGTTGGTTGGTTTAAACTCGCTAACCCCTCATCCGTCTTAACCTGAACGGTTAAGACACCTCTCCGCAACGGTAAGGGCAACCGTTGCTACGGTCACCGCAAACGCGGTACGTATGCGTTTGCTCATCTCGCATTGCAAAACAACCGGAGCAACGGTTGTTTTGATAATTCAACGCTCGTCCCCCTAAGGGGAAGGTTACAATAGCGAAAAATTATGACAGAATTTTTATTAGGCAAATACGACGCCGCCGTCGTCGGCGCGGGGCACGCGGGCTGCGAAGCCGCGCTCGCACTTGCAAGGACGGGGCTTAAAACGGCAATGCTCACGCTCAATTTGGACAGCATTGCCTTTATGGCGTGCAACCCCTCGATAGGCGGCACGGCAAAGGGGCACCTTGTGCGCGAGATTGACGCTTTGGGCGGCGAGATGGGCGTGAACGCCGACGCGACCGCGTTGCAGATTAAAATGCTGAACGCGGGCAAGGGCGCGGCGGTGCAGTCCCTGCGGTGCCAGTCGGACAAAAACGCCTACCACGCGCGAATGAAGAGCGTTCTGGAAAACGCCGAAAACCTGAGAATTATTCAGTGCGAGGCGGCGGAAATTACGACCGAAAACGGCGAGGTTACGGGAATAGTCACCACCGACGGCGGGGTAATTTTTTGCCGCGCCGTAATTC
Organism: Clostridiales bacterium; assembly: GCA_023667345.1. GTDB lineage: Bacteria > Bacillota > Clostridia > Christensenellales > Borkfalkiaceae > Coproplasma. The sequence goes on along the minus strand of JAMPAF010000007.1, from coordinate 65,189 downwards.
TTTGCACGGGCGTGTATCTGAACGCGCAGACGATTACGGGCGAGGTCATAAAAAAGAGCGGTCCCAACGGGTTTGCGGCGGCGACCGCTCTCACGCAAAATCTAATAAATCTCGGCTTTTCGGTGCGCCGTTTTAAGACGGGAACGCCCGCCCGCGTGGACTTCCGCACGATAGATTTAAGCAAATTGACCCCGCAATATGGCGAAGATAACGTGGGTCCGTTCTCTTTTTTAAGCGAAAATCCGCCCGAAAACAAGCTCCCCTGCTACCTCGGTTACACCAACAAAAAAACGCACGGAATTATCTTGAACAACCTCGACCGCTCCCCCCTCTACAACGGCACGATTGAGAGCACGGGACCGAGATATTGCCCCTCGATAGAGACCAAAGTCGTCCGCTTTTCCGACAAGGAAAGGCACCAGATTTTTATTGAACCCGAGGGCGAAAACACGTTAGAGGCGTACGTGCAGGGCATGTCCACCTCCCTCCCCCACGACATGCAGATAGAGATGTACCGCACAATCGAGGGGTTGGAAAACGCCGACATTATGCGCTTTGCCTACGCCATCGAATACGACTGCATAGACACCCTCGATATCTACCCCACACTCGAATTCAAAAAGGTTGCGGGGCTGTACACGGCGGGGCAGATTAACGGCACTTCCGGCTATGAAGAGGCGGCGGCGCAAGGGCTTATGGCGGGCTTGAACGCGAGTTTAAAACTGCGCGGGCTCCCCCCGCTCGTGTTGGGGCGCGACGAGGCATATATCGGGGTTTTGATAGACGACCTCGTCACAAAGGGCACGGAAGAGCCCTACCGCATGATGACCTCGCGCGCGGAGTACCGCATTGAGTTGCGGCAAGACAACGCCGACTTCCGCTTAACGCAAAAGGGGTACGATGCGGGGCTTGTGACAGACGAAAGGTACGAAAAATTCAAGGCGAGAAAAGCAGCTTACGAAGAGGCTTTGACAGCCCTTGAAAGGACAACCTTCACCCCCGATTTGACGGAAAAGCTGTTGAAAGAGAGCGGCTTCGAGCGGGCGGCGGGCGCGCTTTCGTACGCTGATTTAATCAAGCGCGGAATTGCCCGCGACGAGATTTTTTCGGCGTTGGGCGGGCTTAACTATCCGCGCGACGTGCTCGAATCCGCCGTGACGTACGTGCGGTACGAGGGGTATTTGAAGAAGAGCGCCGAGCAGATTGCCCGCGCGAAAAAGTACGAGGACAAGCTTTTGCCCGAGAACGCCGACTACCTTAAAATTGAGGGACTTCGGTTAGAAGCGCGGGAAAAGCTGAATAAAGTAAAGCCGCGCTCATTGGGGCAGGCGGCGCGCATTTCGGGCGTCAACCCCGCGGATATAGCCGTTTTAACCGTATGGCTGACGTTAAAAAGATAGAATTTCCCGTCTGGCTGATGTTAAAAAAAGTAATAAAATTTTCCCGCCCGCAACGGCATACAGCCGTTGCGGGCTTAACTTTTTTGTAACTTTCCAATTAACAGAAACGTCATCCCAAGTCCTTGCCTTCCCCCTTAATAAAGGGGGAAGGTGGCTTGCGTAGCAAGACGAATGGGGGTTGTTTTGTTCTTCACCGTATGCACCCTCATCACCGCTTGCGCGGAGCTTCCCCCTCGCGAACGAAGGGGAAGCCTTAATTGCGGTAAAAGAGCATTTAAGAAAAGATTTCTCGACTACGCTACTCTATGCCGACAAGTCGGGACGAAATGACGCACACCTACGCCCGCAACGGCACACAGCCGTTGCGGGCTTTTATAACAAAATAAATCACACAAAGACAAATTGCGCGCGCAAATCTATTATATAATGCGGCTATGCACCTTAGAATAAACCTTAAAAACATCCTTCTTTATGCCGCATACGCGCTTTTTTCGGTAATGCTGAACGCCGCTCTGCCCACCGTTCCCTTTTCGCTCGGGCTGTGCTTTTCGATGCTCGTCTGCGGCGCAAACATAATCGCAACACCGCTCATTTACATAGCCGCGTCGGTGATAAACCTCGACTGGATAACCGTGGTTTTAAGCGTTTTCGAGGGCGGATTTTTGACCGCAATCACCTTTTTATACCGCCGCACGGGAAGAAAAATCCGCTTCGAGGCAGCTCTCTACATAGTCATCGCGCTCGCGCCGTACCTCGCGTTTGCCCGCTGGCACGGCATAGACAGCCTGTATTTCACCTCCAACCCCTATATCTTAAAGACGGCTGCCGCCGTCGCCGTCGCGGTGTTCGCATTTTTCGCCTTCCGCAGTGTGTACGCGCTCATGTTCAGGCTGTGCCGATGCCGTCTGCGCCCCGACGAACTAATCTGCATTTCCGCCTTTTTCGCCGTTGCGGGCGTGGGTCTGAACAACCTTACCGGTCTGCACGCGTACGTATGTATAGGCGCGGGTTTAACCGCTTTTGCGGTGCGGCTTTTAAAGTCGCCCTCGGCGGTAATCGCCGCGTGCGTGATAGCTCTCCCCTGCGCCGTAACGCAGTTGAACTTTGACTTTTTAACGGCTTTCGTGCTGATATCCGTCGCCGCGCTCGCCTTTTCGGAGCTCGGAAAATTTGCGATATGCTCGGTCAGCTTAATCTGTTCGGCGGGCGCGCTGTACGTTTGGGGCGCGTTTACAAACGGGGTCGCAACCGCGGTTATCTGCGGCATACTGCTGGGTCTATGCTGTATTTTGCCCCTCTTCCCCACCGAAAAATCGGTTAAAGGGCTGCGCTCGCTTTTGACAATCGAAAAGGTTTTGCCGCGCACGGGCGAGGAGCAGTACCGCGAGCTCGTCTCCGAAAAGCTGTACCGCATGAGCGAGGTGTTCAGAGAGATTGAAAACGCCTTCTGCGAGCTGGACGAAAAAATAGACGACGCCGCAATGAAGAGGCGAATGATTGCGGAATGTAAGCAGAGCATGTGCGCAAACTGCAAGCGGCAAAAAACCTGCGAGGCGACTAAGGTCTACCGCGGGTTTGCCTCGCTTATCGAGGCGGGGTGCCTTAAAGGCAAGGTGAGTTTTGTCGATTTAAACGGCGACGTAACAGCCAACTGCAACAACCCCACCGCCCTCACCGAAACGGTGAACAGACTGCTGTACGAGTACCGCAAGACCAATTTGGAAGCGGAAAACGCGCGGCAAGGCAGGCGGCTTCTGGCGGGGCAGGCGCGCGGCGTCGCCGAGGTTTTAAAGAACCGCGCCGTGGAGTTCTGCCGCGAGAGCGAGGACTTTTCGGAATACGAAAAGAAGATTGTGCAAGCCCTTGCCGCAAACGGCGTTTCGTGCCCCGAAATACGCGTTCGCGGGCGGGAAAAGATTACCGTGAATTTGACGCTCGTCGACTGCAAAAATTTTTCCGCCGTAAAAAAGACGGTTGAAAAGATAACTGGCGTAAAGCTTTTATTAAAGGACAAGACAGTTTACGACAACCAAAAGGTCGCCTATATGCTCGTCGAGCCGCCCAAATACGACGCGGCGTTCGGCGTTGCGTGCGCGGTAAAGGACGGCGAGCGCGTTTCGGGCGATACTCACACCGTAATAAAAATAAACGAGCACTCCTTTTTGATGGCGCTCTCCGACGGCATGGGCAGCGGCGAGTACGCGCGCAAGGTTTCCACCACCGCAATATCGCTAATCGAAGCTTTCTACCGCGCGGAAATGCCCACGGACATTGTTTTGGACACGATAAATAAGCTTTTATGCTTTAACCGCGACGAGCGTTTTACGTGCATAGACGTCGCCGCGATAGATTTGAACACGCTCACCGCGTCGCTTATAAAGGTGGGCTCGCCCGTGGGGCTGATTGTGCGAAAGGGCGAAATAAAGGTTTTGGAAAGCCGCTCTCTGCCCCTCGGCATACTCGACAATCTGCACCCCGCGACGGCGAAAGAGCAGCTCAGAAAGGACGATATAGTGGTGTTTATGAGCGACGGAGTGACGTCCGCTTTCAACGGCGTATCCGATTTATACGACTATTTGCAGACCTTAAAGCCCTTAAACCCTCAAAATCTTGCCGACAAAATTCTTACCGCCGCCCGCCAGCGCGTATTGGGCACGCCCGACGATATGACCGTCCTCTGTGTAAGAATTTTCGCAAAGCAGTAAAATAACCCTCAGTTTTTACATCATTGTAACCTTCCCCTTAGGGGAAGGTTACAATACGGAACAAATTATAAAGCCGCGCGGCGTTAATTTAACGCCGCGCGGCTTGACTTTTACCTTAATTCTGAATTCTTAATTCTACATTCTTAATTCTTAATTCTCAATTCTTCCTTAATTGCGCATTTTTCAGCCCCTATCGCTGTCCTTTATCAGCTTTTTCAGCTCCGCCATAGCGTTGCGGGCGAGCATTTTACTAAGGCGGAAACGCCAGTTGCCGACCGAGGTCGAGGGCACGTTCATGCGCGCCGCGTTGTCTAAGCACAGAATATCCTGCACGGGCAGAACCGTAAGGTACGATTTCGAGAACGCCGCACTGCGGCAAAGCGCCTTCGCCGCGTCCTGCCTGTCCACAACCGGCATATACGCGTCCTGCTCTTTCAGCGTTTTTCTGAGCTGCTTTTTAAAGTCCTTGAACTGCGCCTCGGTCATTCTTTCCAAAAAGCCGAGCGCCGTGTCGTTGTCGTGCGTGCCCGTGTACGTCACGGAATTTTCAACCATATTCGCGGGCAGATAGGCGTTGTCCCCGTCGCCGTCGAACGCGAACATCAAAACGTTCATACCGGGGAACTTGCAGTCGTCGCGAAGCGCGGTCACGCCGTCGTCCAAAATGCCCAAATCCTCGGCGATAATCTCAGTTTTGCCCAGCCGCTTTTCAACCTCTTTGAAAAATTCTATGCCAGGACCGTCCTCCCACTCGCCCACCGTAGCGTTGTGTGCGCCCGCGGGAATGGCGTAATACCTGTCGAACCCGCGGAAATGGTCGATACGGATAACGTCGTACATTTCCTTAGCCTTGGCAATGCGGTCAATCCACCAGTCGTAGTTTTCCGCGCGGACGGCGTCCCAGTTGTAGAGCGGGTTGCCCCAAAGTTGTCCGTGCTTGGAAAAATAATCGGGGGGAACACCCGCAACCTTTACGGGCTTTAAGTCCTCGTCGAGCTGAAACAGCTCGCTTCGCGCCCATATATCCGAAGAATCGTACGCAACGTACAGGGGGATATCGCCGATTATTTTTATGCCGTTTTGGTTGGCGTAGCTTTTAAGCGCCTGCCACTGCAACTTAAACTCGTACTGCAAAAACAGCCAGAAGCAGTATTCAGAGCGATATACAGCGTTGCGGAACTCGTACACCGCAAGGTGTTCCTTATACTTGTACGCGTCGGGGAAGTGGTTGAACGTGCCGCCGTAGCGCGCCTTTAAAGACATAAACAGCGCGTAGTCCTCGAACTCGCCGCTCTCGATAAACTCCACGAATTTTTCGCTGCGGATATTGAAGCGGGCGTACGCGCGGCGCAGAAGCGCGTAACGCTTTTCGTACAGCTCGGCATAGTCGACGTCACCCTCGGGCACCTTTGCGCCCTCTAACTCCTCGTCGTCCAAAAGCCCTTGACTTTTCAACGCCTCGATATCTATAAAATAGGGGTTGCCAGAAGTACAGCAAACCGACTGGTAGGGCGAATCGCCGTAACCCGTCTGCTGTAACGGAAGTATTTGCCAGTATTTGACGTGCGCCTTTTTTAAAAGGTCGACAAACTCGTACGCTTCCTTACCCAGCGAGCCTATTCCGTACTCGTTGGGTAAAGACGATATGTGGCACAGAACGCCTAAACCCCTTTGTTTTTCCATCTTTGTTTTCCTTGTTTAAATTGGTGTTGAAAATTAGGTTTACTTTTTCTTTTCGAAAATGCAATCAATTTTGCTCATATTAGAAGGCAACTTTCTTTTGCTGTAAAGTTTACCCATTCTTAACTGTTTGCAGACGACGGTCCCCGACGGGTAGTCTGACGAATAGGATTTGTAAATTCCGTAAAACGCTTCCCATCTACACTTGGGACAGGCGCACCTTCTTACATTTGGGAAAGTTTTTTCCTCCGTAACTATCTCGTATGCCTGTTCAACCTGCGGGCTGTAATTTCTCGCAACGTACACACCCTCGATTTTCCTTCTTACCAACACGTTGGTAGTCAAGTTGTAATCATTGCTATCTTCTATTTTCGCGCCGCATACGGGACAATTTACAATATCCTTGTCGAATACCTTTCCTATCTCGTCCACCTGCTCCTGCGTACACCAAATTTCACCCCTTGCCGCCGCGTCTTCCTTTTCTTTAACCGCTCCCGCTCCGCCGTTTTTCAAGCCGCCAGAGAATAAGAATAAGACAAGCCAGACAACGACCGAAACTCCCATGAGCGCAAACATAATATAGAATAAGTAAGGCGCGGTTTTAGTAAGATGTATGTATCCGTTCAGCGCAATGAGAAATACCGTGACAATGAAGATAACTATGGCAAATATTCCCACAACCCGTACAGCCAATTTCAGTTGTCTGAATTTTCTCTTATCCGCCGCCGACGTTTTGGGCGCACGTTTATTCTTATCCGTGCTATCCGCCGTATCGCCTTTTTCAAAAACGCTTTTCATAACTATCCCCTCATTAACCGTCTTTTTCGCTTGATATCAGAGTTGGTTGGTTTTAATGCGCCAACCCCTCATCCGTCCCAACCTTACGGTTGCGACACCTTCCCCCTAAGGGGAAGGTTACAATGCTGTCTTAATTCCGAATTAATTTTTTAATTCTTTCCACCGCTTCCCCCGTCAACTCCTCGCTTGCAAAAGCCGTGAGGCGGAAGAAACCTTCGCCGTTTTTGCCGAAGCCCGCGCCCGGCGTTCCCACAACCTGCGCGCCGTTTAAAAGGTAGTCGAAAAATTCCCAACTACCCATTCCGAACGGGCATTTCAGCCAGATATATGGCGAATTTTTGCCGCCCGTGTACCAAATATCAAGCTCGTCTAAACAGTCCGAAATCACCTTTGCGTTGCGCTGATATACAGCGAGATTTTCCTTTATCTGCGCCATACCTTGGGGTGTAAACACCGCCGCCGCGCCCTTTTGGATAACGTACGGCACGCCGTTGAACTTCGTCGCCTGCCGCCTGAACCACAGCTTGTTGGCGGAAACGCCGCCCTTTCCCAACGCGTGCGGAATTACCGTGTAGCCGCAGCGGGTGCCCGTAAAGCCCGCAATTTTGGATAGCGAGCAGAACTCTATGGCGCAGTCCTTCGCGCCCTCTACCCCGTATATCGAGCGGGCGAGCCCGCCTTCCGTAATAAAGCTTTCGTAAGCGGCGTCGTACAATATAACCGCACCCTTTTCGTGAGCGTATTTAACCCACTCTTTAAGCTGTTCGACCGAATACGCCGCGCCCGTGGGATTGTTGGGCGAGCAGATATAAATTACGTCCGCGTCCACGCCGTAATCGGGCATTGGCAAGAAGCCGTTAGCCTCCGTCGCGTCGGCGAAAATCACCTTGCGCCCCGCCATAACGTTGGTATCCACGTACACGGGATACACGGGGTCGGGCACCAAAACCGTATTTCCCTTGGCGAATATGTCGAGGATATTGCCCAAATCGCTCTTCGCGCCGTCGGACACGAAAATCTCATCCGCGCCCACCTCCACGCCGAACGACTTGTAGTAGTCTTTAATGGCGCCGCGCAAAAAGTCGTAGCCCTCATAAGGACCGTAGCCCTTGAAGGTTTCCTTTTTCGACATCTCGTCAACGGCTTCGTGCAGAGCGGAGATAACCGCGGGTGCAAGGGGCAACGTTACGTCGCCTATGCCGAGCTTAATCACCTTTTTATCGGGGTGCGCCTTGGAATATTTCGCCGTTCTGTCCGCCACCTCGGCAAACAGATAACTTTCGGCTATGTTGTTAAAATTACTGTTAAATTTCATATATTTATTCCTTATTTTTAAGGATTATTTTAATATTTTAACCGCAATCGTGCCTTCCACCTTAATAAAGGGGGAAGGTGTCACGCCGTGACGGATGAGGGATGTGTAATCCGACCTTATTATAACGAGGTCGAAATTACCGAAACCTCTATCCCCTTGACCTTAACGGTCAAGGTACTTTCCCCTTAAACGCAAGGGGAAAGCAAGTCTAAGGGCAGATTATTCCGCATTCCGAATTCCTAATTACTTTTGGCTGTATTTTACGGAAGCCTTTATGAATTCACGGAAAATGGGGTGCGCGGACTGCGGGCGCGACTTGAACTCGGGGTGGAACTGCACGCCGATATAGAAGTCGAGCGAGGGAATTTCCACAGCCTCGACAAGAGTGCCGTCGGGCGACGTGCCCGCAATTACCATACCCGCCTTTTCAATCTCTTCACGGTAGTCGTTGTTGAACTCGTATCTGTGGCGGTGACGTTCGGAAATTTCGTCCGTGCCGTAACTTTCCTTCATAATGTCGCCCAAAACCTTGCAGGGGTACGCGCCCAAACGCATGGTGCCGCCCATCTTGACGCCGTACTGGTCGGGCATTAAGTCTATTACGGGGTGCTTTGAATCGGGGTTGAACTCGGAAGAGTGCGCGTCCTTATAACCCAAAACGTTGCGGGCGTACTCGATAACCGCCGTCTGCATGCCTAAACATATGCCGAAATACGGCACGTTGTGTTTGCGCGCATACTCGGCGCAGACGAGCATACCCTCGACGCCGCGCACGCCGAAGCCTCCCGGCACTATAATGCCGTCCGCTCCGCCCAGCCTTTCCTCTGCGTTTTCGCCCGTCAGCGTTTCGGTATCGACCCAGTCGATATCCACCTTTGCATAGTTTTCGTAGCCCGCGTGAGCCAACGCTTCGGCAACCGACAGATATGCGTCGTGAAGTTGAACGTACTTGCCGCACAGCGCGATTTTAACCGTCTTGTCCCTGCCGTCTACGCGCTGCAACATCTTGTTCCACTCGGTCAAATCTATAACGCGCGGGTCGAGCTTCAAGCGCTTGCACACAATCTCGGAAAAGTTGCTCTTTTCAAGCATTATGGGGCACTGATAGAGGACGGGCATAGTCATATTTTCGATACAGCACTCGGGCTCAACGTTGCAGAACATTGCAATCTTGTCGCGGACGTCCTTAGGCATGGGCGCGTCTACGCGCGGAATTATTATGTCGGGGTTAATGCCCATACCCTGCAACTCTTTAACCGAGTGCTGGGTGGGCTTGGACTTGAATTCCTCCGAACCCGAAATATAGGGCACCAAGGTTACGTGGATAAAGCAGCAGTTATCGCGCCCCACCTCGCGCGCAACCTGACGGATAGCCTCGATAAACGGCTGACTTTCGATATCGCCTATCGTGCCGCCTATCTCGGTGATAACCACGTCCGCACCCGTCGTTGCGCCCACGTTATAGATAAACGACTTAATCTCGTTCGTGATATGCGGAATAATCTGCACGGTCTGCCCGAGGTACTCGCCGTTGCGCTCTTTATTCAAAACGTTCCAGTAAACCTTGCCCGTGGTAAGGTTGGAATACTTGTTTAAATTTTCGTCGATGAACCTTTCGTAGTGACCCAAATCGAGGTCGGTTTCCGCGCCGTCGTCGGTTACGAACACCTCGCCGTGCTGATAGGGGCTCATGGTGCCGGGGTCGATATTTATGTAGGGGTCGAGCTTCTGCGAAGCAACCTTATAACCCCTGCACTTTAAAAGTCTGCCAAGGGAAGCCGCGGTAATGCCCTTACCTAAACCCGAAACAACGCCGCCCGTAACGAAAATATACTTTGTCATAAAAATTCCTCTCTCGCAAATTTGTCGCCTTCGTACAATATAAATTATTGTAACATAACGGCGGCATAATTGCAAGATTATGCCGCCCGAAAATTTTATAAAATTTTACCCGTCATTGCGCCCCGTTGCTTGTAACGGCACGCAATGACGGCAGGCAATTCGTTAAATTAGAATTTACCGTTTCTTTTCATTATTGCAAGTCGATTTGCATCCGTCATTGCGAGCCGCAGGCGAAGCAATCCAGACGTTAAAGTTATTTTACAAGTTCGTTATATAAATCTTCCCAATTCGGGTTCATTGTTTCTATCAACTTTAACTTAGCTTTACGCGACCCGCCCTTTATTTGCTTTTCACGATTTATTGCATCTTTTATGTCGGTATATATTTCATAATAACCAAGTTTATCAATTTCATATTTTTTCGTAAACCCGTCAACCGTCTTGCTTTTATGTTCCCCAACCCGCCGAATTAAATTATTCGTTACGCCCGTATATAGCGTCCCATTTCTGAAATTAAACATTATGTATACATAAGAAACGTGTTCGTTCATTTTTCTTCTGGATTGCTTCGTCGCTTCGCTCCTCGCAATGACGGCGAGCAATTTACTAATTTACTGTTAGTCGCTTCACTGTTTATCGCTTCTTTTAAGCACAAAATCAAATCTCCACTTCGCCGGTGAAGGCGAGCGTTGCGCCGCCTTCCATAAATACCGTTTCGTCCGTGTAGGTTATCGTCAAATCGCCGCCGCGCAGGTGCACCGTAATAGGCGTATTTTTATCCGCAAAGCCGTTTAAAACCGAGGCAACCGCAACCGCGCACGCGCCCGTGCCGCAAGCCCAGGTTTCGCCGCTTCCCCGCTCCCACACGCGCATAGACAGCTCGTTTCTGCCGTTCACCCGCACAAACTCGGTGTTAATTCTTTCGGGGAAGAGCGAATTATTTTCAAACAACACCCCCACCTTTTCGAGGTCAAGCTTATACGGGTCGTCCACAAACGTTACGCAGTGCGGGTTGCCCATCGACACAAGCGTCACTTTATACTCCTTTCCGTCCACCGTCAAGGGATAGCCGACCACCCTTTCGCCCGTAAGCGCAGAGGGAATATTTTCCGCCTCTAAAACCGCCGCGCCCATATCGACTTTGGCGGAGATAACCTTGCCGTTTTCATCGCATTTTAAGTCAAGCGTTTTTATGCCCGAAAGCGTTTCGATGCGGCATATGTGCCCGCTAACGTACCCCAAATCGTGCGCGAGCTTACCCACGCAGCGCACCCCGTTGCCGCACATTTTGCCCTCGGAACCGTCGGCGTTGAACATACGCATTTTGCAGTCGGCAACCGCCGAGGGGCACAGCAAAATTATGCCGTCGCCGCCTATCGAAAAGTGCCTGTCCGAAAGGCGCACCGCAAGCTCTTCAACGTTTTCAAGCGGCTCTTTCATGCAGTCGAAATAGATATAGTCGTTGCCGATACCGTGCAACTTGTAGAACTTTTTTAACATAGCTTTATTCTATCACACGGCGGCGCAACTTGCAACAAAATAGCGGCGCCGCAAAAAAACGCCTTAAAAAAGTTGTTGACAAAATAAAAAATGTGTTACAGAATAAAAATTAAGAATTTACCCCCAAACCCTTACATTTACGGGGCAGAACCCCCACCACCGCTAACGCGGAGCCTCCCCCTTATAAAGGGGTAAGCCTCGGGTTGCAGCGGACAAGGCTCACCCTTTTTTAAGGGGGGAGCTGTCACGCAGGTGACTGAGGGGGGCTAAGCAGATATTACTGACATGAAAGGAGAAAGGCGCGAATAATGACCGACGGCGACAAGCGTAAACTTAATAGTCTTTTATGCGAAGTTGCCGCGGGATACGCCGACAGCCTTGACGGAATTTACCTTTTGGCGGGCAAGCGAATGTATGCGGCGGCATATGCGCTTTGCGGCAACAGACAGGAAGCCGAGGATATCGTTTCCGACAGCTTCGTGAAAATTGCGAGGTTTGCAAAGAAATACGACGGCGTAGGCGACCCGCTCGGGTGGATACTCAAAATCGTACGCAACACCGCGCTCGACTTCTTGCGGAAGCGAAAAAGGCGTGCGGAGGTCGGCGAAGAAAACTTTTACTATCTCACCGACGATAATTACTCCCCCGAAAAGCGTGAGGACGCGCTCCTTTTGGAACAGGCGTTAAAGAAGCTGGACGGCAGGGAACGGCGGATAATTTATCTGAAATACTTTTCGGAAATGACCGTGCGCGAGATAGCCTCGGCGGAAAAGCTCTCCCGCTCGGCGGCGCAACGGCTTATCGAGAAGGCAGAAGAAAACTTAAAAAATTTGCTAAGCAGCGGAACAAACGACTAACTTAAAACGTTTTAGAAGTGAAATAAATGAAAAAAGATATTGACTTAGAGCGGGTATTCGACGAATACGCAGAGGGCGGCGCGTCCCCCTCGGCGCGGGTAACCGAAGCCGCGAAAAACTCAATAAAAAGTAAAAAGACGGCACTGCCCCTCTATCAACGCGCCCTGATTGCGATTGCGGGCGTACTTTCGGCAGGCGGCGCCGCGTTCGGCTTGTACTCCGCGCCCGCTATAATCGGCGGGCTTATAGACGCGGGCTCGGGCGACGGCGAAACGCAAATCGTCTATTACTCCCCTTCCGACCTTTCCCAAAGCACGTTCGACGTATACGCCCAGAGCGCGCCGCAGGGGTTGGACTTTATGAAAAATCTCTACCTCGCCGAAAACTGCTCGGTAATTTCCGCCGACGCGTACAGTGACGGCGAAAATCTCGCCTACGTGAGGACGGAAATCACCGCAAGCGTGAACGCGTGCAGACACGAAGCGGTAATTTACGCCGAGTACGCGGAAGAAAACTCCGCCTGCGAGCTGTTCAGCGAGTACTACGGCGGCGCGCAGAGCTACTACGGCGGGTATACCTACCTCTATTTAAACGACGAGGACAACGGCGAGTATGTGAAGAAAATCGTAATAAGGCGGGGCGGCGTAAACTACTACCTTTGCGTTACGAGCTCGGACGAATACGCGTACAGAATGTGGCTCGACTTGCTCATAAAATAATTTTTTCGGAAAAATTTGAAAAATGCGGAAAAATTTTATAAACCGCGGGACAAACGCGGAATTGCCGTCGTTTAGATTATGAAAACGCGAAAAAAGGAGCGACATTTATGAAGAAAAAATATTTGATTACGGCGGCTTGCGTATCTGCTCTGTGCCTCTCTTTGGCGGCTTGCCGCGCACCCGATGGCGAATATATGGGCAGCGGCGAAGGCGGCTTATATTACCCGAACGGCGGCTTTATATACGACTACACCACGGACTCGTCGGTCGGCGGCAACAACTACCAGTACGGCTCGGTCACCGAAAGCCCCTTCGAGACGGTGGGCGACGATAACGCCTCGTCTTACTTCTCGCTCGACAGAAACACGGCGGGATATTCCTACGCACGCGCCCAGATTAACCGCGGCTACCAAATATCCCCCTCGTCGGTGCGCGTGGAGGAACTTATAAACTACTTCGACTACTCCTATCCCCAGCCCGAGGACGGCGCGGTGGGCGTTTGGACCAACCTTTACCCCTGCCCGTGGAACGAGGAAAACGTGCTTTTGACCGTGGGCGTTACCACCGAATATTTAAGTTTGGACGCGGGGAACGGCAACTACGTATTTTTGGTGGACGTTTCAGGCTCTATGAGCGGCGACGACAGGTTGGGGCTTGCAAAGTACGGCTTCAACACACTCGTGGATAATTTGGGCGGAGGCGACATCGTATCCATTGTCAAGTACGCGAGCGGTATGGAGGTCGTCGCGGACGGCATAGAGTGCACCGAAAGCGGCAAGGCGCAGGCGAAAAACGCAATGAACGGGCTCAGAGCTTACGGCTCCACCAACGGCGCGGGCGGGTTAGAACTTGCCTATCAGACCGCCGAAGAGCACTTTATAACGGGCGGCAACAACCGCGTAATAATTATATCCGACGGCGATTTCAATGTGGGAAGAAGCTCGACCGACGAGATGAAGGAATTTATTCAGGAAAAGGCAAAGGGCGGCACATATCTTTCGGTTATCGGCGTCGGAATGGGCAACACGCGCGACGATATGTTGGAAACGCTTGCCACCTGCGGCAACGGCAATTACGCCTATTTGGACAACCAAACCGAGGCGCAGAAGGTTTTCACGCACGATTTAAGCGGCACATTAAAGACGGTTGCAAAGGACGCGAAAGCGGGCGTTACTTTTTCTGAAAACGTCGAAAAATACAGGCTTATCGGCTACGACACCAAGCACTTATCCGAGGAAGATTTTAACGACAGTAAAACGGACGCAGGCGAGATAGGCAGCGGGCTTTGCGCCACGGCAATTTACGAGCTCACCTTAAAGAGCGGCGCGGAGGGCGATATAGCGGACGTTGAAATTAAATATAAGGACGTGCAAAACGACAGCGCGGACTGCTCGGTTAAAACGACGGTTACGACCTCTTTTGAATACAGCACGGACGCGGACTTTGCCTCGTGCGTGACGGAATTCGGGCTTATTTTAAGGCAGTCGGAATTTAAGGCGCAGGCGGCTTTATCAAGCGTTGCCGCGCGTTTGGAAGCTTTGAGCGAGTATATCGCGGACGACCCGTACAAACAAGAATTCGTCACCCTCGTCAACAAGGCAATTCAAAGTGAAAAATATGAGTAAGAAATTCATTAAACCGCTCATACTGCTTGTCGCTATGCTACTTGCACTATCGGTAATATTTTTCACCGCGTGCGACCCCGCTTCGTATAATTACGATTTGGACAATCTGCGAGCGCCCGTTAAGTCGGTTGAATTGGTTAATTACGACAACCCGAGCCAAAAACATTTTGCTTCGTGGGTTCCCGACCACAGCGGCAAATTAAAACCGCTTAATATTTCGGAAATACAGACGACGGCAACGCTGGAAACCGACCGCATAGACGGTTTTATGCAAGATTTGGCGGAAAAGCGTATCCTCTATAAATATTATGCGTACGATTCACCGGAAGGCGTTTGCATAAAAATAGGGTACGGCGACGACTGCTTCGACATAATTTCTGCGGGATATATAGGAACGTTTTCAGCCGACGGAAAGGTCGTTGATTTTATTGGTTGGTTTTCAAGCTCATCTTCGTTTGATTATCTGCTGAATACATATTTCGGAGTTTGAGTATGATAAAAGCCGCGCGGCGTATTCGCCGCGCGGCTTTTCACTATATCGTAATATTATTCAAAAGTAATGCGGTTGCAATGACAGTACACCTCGCCGTCATTATGAGGAGCAAACGGCATTACGGACTTGTTTGAAACGCGTTGGTAATTAGCCGTTTGCGACGTGATAATCTTTTTGCGCGCCTCGTAGAGGTATTCTCGCGCAAAACTAACCTTGCCGCATTAAAACGCTATTTAAGGCGAACACCCGCAAACTCCGTAATTCTGGATTGCCGCGTCGCTACGCTCCTCGCAATGACGGTAACCCCGACTTGTCGGCACGGAGCGCAGTACAGTATGGGTTGGTTATTTAAAACCGACTAACCCCTCATCCGTCACAACCTTTACGGTTGTGACACCTTCCCCCTAAGGGGAAGGTTACAATATCGTCATATTATTCAAGAGTAATGCACGCGTCGCGTTCCGCGCCCACGGACACATACTTTATCTTGCAACCGCACAGCTTTTCCAAAAGGCGGATATAGTCCAAAGCCTCCTTGGGCAAATCCTCGGCTTTGCGGCACTTGGTAATGTCGCAGTGCCAGCCCTTCACCTTTTCGAACACGGGCTTGCACTCGTCTAAAACGTCGGTGAACGGGAAATCGTCCAAAATCTTGCCGTCAAGCTCGTAATGCGTGCAGATTTCAATCTCTTCGTAGTCGTCTAAAACGTCGAGTTTGGTAAGCGCAATCTCGTCCGCGCCCTGACACATTATGCCATAGCGCGAGGCAACCGCGTCGAAAGGTCCCACCCTTCTCGGTCTGCCCGTCGCCGCGCCGTACTCGCCGCCGAGCTCGCGCAAGCGGTCCGCCTTTTTGCCGAAGTACTCGCAGGTGAAAGGACCTGCGCCCACGCAGCTCGAATACGCCTTCATAATGCCTATCGAGTTGTCTAATTTTAAGTTGGGCACGCCCGCGCCGATGGGTGCATACGCCGCAATTGTCGACGACGACGAGGTGTAGGGCACTATGCCGTAGTCGATGTCGCGAAGTGCGCCGAGCTGGGCTTCGAACATAATTTTTTTGCCCGCTTTGTGCGCTTCGTTAAGGTATATCCCCGTGTCAATTATATAATCGCGCAGGGGTTTGCCGTACGTTTCGAAGTAGGCAATCATATCGTCAACCTTTACGGGGTCGAAGCCGTACGCCTTAATCGTCATATTCTTCCAGGCGACGATATCGGGCAACCTCTTGTATAAGAGCGAGAGGTTTAAAAGCTCGCCCATGCGGAACGCCTTTTTCATATATTTGTCGGCGTACACGGGCGCAATGCCGCGGCGGGTGGAGCCGTACGGTTTTCCCGTAGCCTTGGTTAAGCGGTCCTCTTCCATAATATCCTGCAACACGTTGTAGGGCATGGTGATTATCGCCTTGTCGCTTATTTTAAGGTTTTCGGGGGTGATTTTAATGCCCGCGTCGCGCAATTTTTCAATCTCGCCGCAGAGGTGCTTGATATCTATTACCATACCGCACCCCAAAACGTTTACGACTTCCTCCCGCAAAATGCCCGAGGGCAGAAGATTTAAAATGAACTTGCCCTTGTCGTTTATTACCGTGTGACCGGCGTTGTTGCCGCCCTGATAACGGCACACCACGTCGTACTCGCGCGACAGAAGGTCGACCATTCTGCCCTTGCCTTCGTCACCCCAGTTTATACCGCAGATACTTGTAAGCATTTTTGCACCTCGCGTAAAAATCTTTCAAATTAAGAATGTAGAGTGCAGAATGTAGAATGTTGGTAAATTATTTAAAATAATTGTTCCTTAATTTTAATTCTGCATTCTTAATTCTTAATTCTTAATTTAAATGCATTTTAAACTACCTTATTATTATAAAATAAACGGCGGGTATAGTCAAGTTAATTATTTTCGAAATAGAACAGCTCTTCGAATTTTTTGTTGAGGGCTATGCAGAGTATTAGCGCGAGCCTTGCCGTAGGGTTAAACTGCCCCGTTTCTATGCTCGATATGGTGTTGCGCGAAACGCCGACTATCTCCGCAAGCTCCCCTTGCGAAAGCCCGAGCCTTTGCCGCTCTTCCTTTATGCGGTTTTTAAATTGCAGCTTGGGCGCATTTTCCTTTTTCATTTACAACGCCACCCCGCACAATTGCAATATCCAATAGACGGTCCAAAACACGCAGGCAATAAAGGAAAGTGTGCCGCTCGCAATAAACAGCCCTTTATGCTTGCCCGTTTTTACGCTGTAATAGAGCGACCAGGTTGCAAGCATAGCCATATAGACTATCCAAAGCTCGGCGGGCATTTTGCCGCTTAAAATGACTTTAACCAGCACAATTACGCCGATTAAAAGTACGCCGACCGAAAATGCGAGCTGATACCCTTTTCTTAAAGCCTGAGCCTCTCTTTCGTCGCCGTTTTTGTTTTCCTTACGGCTGATTGCCAAAATTTCATCGCGCGAAAGCGTCTGTTTTGTTTCTTGTCCTGGGTCTTTTTTCACAACCGTTTCCGCTGTATTCGCCGCGGTCGCACCGCCCGCTTCGGTTGCCGCGACGTATTCTTCGGGCTTGTTTTCGTTATCTTCCATACTTAACCTCTCTTGCCAAGTTTTATTGTCAAACATATACTACCACTGCCAAGTTTACTTGTCAAGAGGTTTTGGTAAAAATTAAAAAAAGCCGCGGCGATACCCGCCGCGGCTTAAATATCAATTAGTAATTCTACATTCTTAATTATTCACGTTAAAGCCGCAGAAATTTTAGCAAAATGGCTTTTGCGTTAAAAATTTCAAGGCACGCTTCTTCCTTAGCAAAGTTTAAAATAATTATGCCGAAAAACCGCAAGGCGTAATTCACTTACGCCGCTTAGCGGTTTTACGACCGCAGCAACCTCACGGAAAATATTTTGCTCGCAAAAGATTTTCGTGAACTTAATTATTCACGCTGTATAACATATCGAAATAGGTCGGGTACGGCCAGTATTCCGACGAGGTGAGCGTTTCCATCTTGTCGACGCGGGCGCGAATCTCTTCCATAACGGGAATAATTTTGTGCGCCATAGCCTGCGACGCGGTGCGCACCTCGGCAAGGTTAATGCCTTTAAGCTCGCTCTCTAACTTTTCGCAAAGCGAAATAGCCTCGTCGTTCAAGGTTGCAAGCGCGGTGACCGTCTGCTTTTCGCCCTTGCAGGGCAACTCCTCGTTGACCGAAAGCTTTGCCGCAATGTTGGTGCAGAGGTTGGCAACATAGTCCGAAACGGCGGGCACGACGTCGCGTTTAACCATTTCGAGCATGGTCAAAGCCTCGATATTTATAATCTTAACGTAATTTTCAAGCTGAATATCCGCACGGGCAATCGCCTCGCCCTTGGTGTAGACGCCCTGCCGCACGAACACCGAAATATTGTCCTCTTCGAAGCACACGGGCACGGCGTCGGCGGTTGTCTTGTGGTTTAAAAGTCCGCGCCTCTCCGCCTCGTGCTCCCAGTCGGGACCGTAACCGTCCTCATTGAAAATTATGCGGTAGTGCGCTTTGAGCTCGCGCGAGACAATCTTGTTAGCCGCCTTTTCAAGCTCCTTCGCGCCCTCCAACTCGTCGGCAAATTTCGAGAACGCGTCGGCGACAATGGTGTTTAAAACTATGTTCGCGTCGGATACGTTTGCCTGCGAGCCGACCATACGGAACTCGAACTTGTTGCCCGTGAACGCGAACGGCGACGTTCTGTTTCTGTCCGTCGCGTCCTTGGGGAAGATGGGGCTTTCGGGCACGCCGATAGACCCCTTACCCGCCTTTTTGGGCACGTAATTTTCGCCCTTTACTATGGCGTTTACGAGCGCGCCAAGCTGGTCGCCGAGATATACGGAGATAATCGCGGGGGGAGCTTCGTTCGCGCCTAAACGGTGGTCGTTGCCCGCCGAGGCAACCGACGCGCGCAAAATGCCCTGATAGTCGTCGACAGCCTTTATAACCGCCGCCAAAACGAGCTTGAAGAGGGTGTTTTCTTCGGGCTTGTCGCCGGGGTTTAAAAGGTTGAAGCCGTCGTCGGTGGATACCGACCAGTTGTTGTGCTTGCCGCTTCCGTTAATTCCCTCGAAAGGCTTTTCGTGAAGAAGGCACGCCAACCGGTGTTTTTGCGCCACCTTTTTCATTATTTCCATTGTGAGCATATTCGCGTCGACGGCAACGTTAGCAGTGCCGAAAACGGGCGCCATTTCGTGCTGTGCGGGCGCAACCTCGTTGTGTTTGGTCTTGGACAAAACGCCGTAGCTCCAAAGCTCATTGTCGAGGTCGTGCATAAAGCCGACTATGCGCGGCTTCAACATGCCATAGTAGTGGTCCTCTAATTCCTGCCCGCGCGAAACGGGCGCGCCGAACAGCGTTCTGCCGCAAAGGCGCAAATCCTTGCGGCGCAAATATTCCTCTTCGTCTATCAGAAAGTACTCCTGCTCGGGTCCCACCGTGGTGTATACCTTTTTACAGCTTTTGCCGAACAGCGCCAAAATGCGCTTCGCCTCTCTGTCGATTGCCGTCATAGAGCGAAGAAGGGGCGATTTTTTATCGAGCGTTTCGCCCGTGTAGGAGACGAAAACCGTGGGTATGTACAGCGTACCCTCTTTTACGAACGCGGGCGAAGTCGGGTCCCACGCGGTGTAGCCGCGCGCCATATAGGTCACGCGCGAGCCCCCCGAGGGGAAGGACGACGCGTCCGCCTCGCCGACGGTTAAGCTCTTGCCCGTAAGGCGCATAATTACCTTGTCGCCCTCCGGCTCTATAAAACTGTCGTGCTTTTCGGCGGTCAAGCCCGTAAGCGGCTGAAACCAGTGCGTGTAGTGCGTCGCACCCTTGGATACCGCCCACTTTTTCATAGCCGAGGCAACCGTGCCCGCAATGGACGTATCGAGCGTTTTGCCCGCGTCAATGGTAGCGCGGAGTGCCTTGTACACCTCGCTGGGCAAGGTCTCTTTCTGAACTTGGTCGTTAAATACGTTTTCGCCGAATTTTTCCGGAAGGTTCATATGTCTGCTCCTGTAATTTATTAACGAATTAAATTATAAATAATTTATTTGCGGTTGTCAACTTATGTGCCCTCATAACTCGTTATGCTTGTTATAAGCGGAAGTTATAGATAGCGTAGAATTAAGAATGCAGAATGTAGAATTGAGGTGAAGATTTAATTGAACCAACCTCTTCCGTCTGCTACGCAGCCACCTTCCCCTTCAAAGTGGAAGGCGAGAGAATGCCGTCATTGCGAGGTTGCAAGGCAACCGTGGCAATCCAGAATTACGTAGTCTGCAAACATTAATAGAGATTGGTTATTCCGACCACAATTCTGAATTCATAATTCTTAATTCCGAATTAATTCCCGTTGTCGTCAAACTTTGCGGGCTTGATTAAATGCGTTCCCTTGATATCGTTGTGCATTTCGGCGGGGTCCTCGGCGACAATGCCGCGCTGTACGGCGGCGTAGCCGTGCTTTTTCCTTATTTCGTCGACGCACCTCTCCGCCCTCTCGCGCTTTAAATAGTCGCCCGCGGTCTCGTCGAAGGTCAGTTGCGACAAGCCCTTATCGAACCCCGAGACGGTGACCCCCAACGCCCGCACGGCAAAGGGCGGCGAAAACTTCTCTTTAAAGAGCAAAAACGCGTGCTCGGCAATCTCGCCGCAAAGGCAGGTGTGCCGCACCTTTTTTTGCACCTGATAGCCGTTCAGCGCACTGTCGCGCACCCACAGATGCACGGTGTCGGCAAGCCCGAGCCCCGACTCCCTCAGCCGCGCGGCAACGCTCTCGCTCAAAACGTAGAGCGTGCGTTTGACCTCGTTGTAGTCGGTCAAATCCTTTGGGCAAGTTAAAGAATTGCCAATCGACTTCAACTCCCTGTCGTCGCCGAGAGTACGGACGGGCGTTTCGTCCTCGCCGCGCGCGTAGGTTAAAAGCGTTTGCCCGAACTTGCCCAAAGCCTTTATAACCTTGCTATCGTCCGCCGCCGCAAGCTTGCCTATCGTCGTGTAACCCATTTGGCAGAGCTTGCTCTCCGTCGCGCCGCCCACCATCAGAAGCTCCTTTACGGGCAGTCCGAAAATTACGTTTTTATAGTTCAAAAGCGATATGACCGAGGTGCCGTTCGGCTTTTTTAAATCCGAGCCGAGTTTGGCGTAAATTTTGTTGAACGAAACGCCCACCGAAACGGTCAAGCCCAGCTCATTTTTTACGGCAAATCTGATTGTATCGCCTATATGCCGCAAAAACCCGTCCGAAAAGTGCCTTTCGCCGTTCGCACCGCCCGCACCGCCCCCTTCAACGTACATTTCGCCGTCGTAGGCGGGAAAAATTTTGGTCGATTTCGTCACGTCGAGCCAGCACTCGTCTATTCCGTAGCTCTCAATCTGGTCGGTGTAGCGCGCATAGATTGCCTTGACTTTGCGCGAGTAGCTCATATACTCATTAAAATGCGGGCGCACGATAATGACGGCGGGGCATTTGCGCCTTGCCTGCCACACGGTATCGCCCGTCTTTATGCCGAATTTTTTCGCCTCTTCGCTCTTGGCGAGCACTATTCCCCGCCTCTCCTCCTCGTTGCCGCACACGGCTACGGGCTTGCCTTGCAAGTCGGGGTTTAAAATGCGTTCGACGGACGCGTAGAAATTATTCAAATCGGAATGTAATACAATGCGTTCCATTAACTTAATTATACCACAAACGCGAAAATTTTGTATAAAAAGCGTTGAAATTTTTTAAAAGAGGTTTATAATATACGTGAACTAAAATTCGGAGGCAAAAAAATGATTGACAAAAAAATAGCCGAACTTGTAAACGTTCAGGTGAACAAAGAACTGTATTCCGCATACCTTTACCTCGATTTTTCTAACTATTACGAGGCGGAAGGGCTCGACGGATTTGCGCACTGGTACCAGATTCAGGCGCAGGAAGAGCGCGACCACGCAATGATGATGCGCCGCTATCTTATTGACAACGGCGTGCGCGTGACCTTTGACGCGATTGCAAAGCCCGACAAGGTGGCAAAAAAGCACGACGACCCCCTCATTTTCGGCTACGAACACGAAAAGTTGGTGACCTCGCTCATAAACAATATCTATGCGGAAGCGTTTAAACTGCACGATTTTAAGACGATGCAGTTTTTGGACTGGTTTATAAAGGAGCAAGGCGAAGAGGAAAAGAACGCCGAAGATATGCTCAGAAAGTTCGAGCTTTTCGGTCACGACGCGAAGGGTTTGTATTCCTTAAATCAAGAGCTCGGCGCAAGAGTCTACACGGCAAGCACAACGGGACCTGCGATGTAATGAGGCGTGTCGCCTCTGCCTAATCCTTTAATTGCTTGACAGATAGTTGAAGCTAACGTCAACAAAACGTGAAGCCGCGCGGCAAAATTGCCGCGCGGCTTATTTTAATTTTTTTACCTCATTGTAACCTTCCCCTTAGGGGGAAGGTGTCACAACCGTCAAGGTTGAGACAGATGAGGGGTCGGCTTGTAGTTGTACTATTGCTCATTGAGCAAACCAACCCTTCATTCGGCATTTTCTCGTTCCTCGAAAATGCCACCTTCCCCCTAAGGGGAAGGTCAAATTGCGGTCATATTTAAATATCGCCACGAAATTTTTAATAATTTGCGAACACATAGGAGCGTGTCATTTCGCCCCGCCGTAGGCGGCACGCAGTAGCGTAGTCGAGAAATCTTTTCTAATACTCTTTCACCTTGTCATTCTGAGTGAAACGAAGAATCTAGGCGAAGCCGCACGATTACCGTCATTGCGCTGACGGCTTGCCGTCGCGGCAATCCAGAATTACGGAGTCTGCAAAAACTCACCTTAAATTACGTTGTAATGCGGGCAATTAAATTATCGAGCGTTTCGAAATACTCTTTAAACGTTTTACTGCACACCTCGGCGTTCTTGATTATAATGCCATCGGTCATAAGTCCGCAAAGCGAAAAAGCCATCGCTACGCGGTGGTCGCCGAAGGTTTCTATCTCGGCGCCGCGCACGCTTTTGCAAGGGTAGATTTTAACGCCGTCATCCCTCTCCTCAACCTTTACGCCCATCGCCGAAAGGTTATGTACTATCGCCGCAATTCGGTCGCACTCCTGCCCGCGGATATGCGAAACGCCCGTTATCTCGGTGGGATTTTCAAGGTAGGGCGCGACCGCCGCAAGCGTCAAAGTTTGGTCGGAAAAAGCCGACATATCCACCCTGCCGCCGTTGAAATCTTTGATTAAATTAACAAACTTTATATCGCCCTGCATTGTATGCGGGAACACGCCCGCGACCTTGATATCCGTGCCCAAAAGGCGGTTTGCCGCATAGAAATAGCACGCCGCAGAAATATCCGGCTCGATATCGTACTTTTTAGCCGAGTACCCGCCGCTCACGGTATACGCGCCGCGGCTCTCCTCCGCGCTTACGCCGAACGACCACATCATATCGAGGGTCATATTCACGTAGTCCATGCCGTGACTGCCCGCCGTCTTTACGGTTAAAGGCTTGCCCGCAAGCACGCCCGCCATTAAGAGCGCGGACAAAAACTGACTCGATTTGGTTATATCCACCGTCACTTCGTCCGCCGCGCGTTTCGTGCCGCGCACGGTGAAAGGGAAACAGTTTACTTCGCCGTGAAAGGTAAAATGCGCGCCGAGCGTCTTTAACGCCGCGATAAGGTCGGCTTGCGGACGCTTTTGCATTTGCGCCGACGAGGTGAGTTCAAATTCGCCCTCTGATAACGCGAGCATAGCCGTCAGAAACCGCGCCGCCGTGCCCGCGCTTCCCACATAAATTTCCGCTTTCCTGACGGGCAGTCTGCCGCCGCAGCCCTGCACCTTGACCGTCGTTCCGTCGATTTCCACGCCTATGCCGAGCATCTTTACCGCCTCTATAAATGTTGCGCAGTCGTCGGAAAGCTGCGCACCGTACAGCACGCTTTCGCCGTCCGCCAAGGCGGCGAGAAGCAACGCGCGCGCCGTTATGCTCTTTGAACCGGGCACTTTTACTACCGCGTTCCTGTTTTTGATTTTACCGTAAATTGTCTTAACCTGATAGTCCATAGTTGTTTTAATTATGAATTCGGAATTAGGAATGCGGAATTATATACCCCCCCTACTTCGTGCCGTTGCAAACAACGGGGCGGAATTGCGGTAAATATTTATTGAACCAACCTCTTCCGTCTGCTACGCAGCCACCTTCCCCTTCAAAGTGGAAGGCGAGGGGTTGCGCGGAAATCTTGCTTTCCCCTTTGAAGGGGAAAGTACCTCGAAGAGGGGATAGAGGTTGGTTCTTTTAATTATTCCTCAGCATAATTCTTAATTCTGCATTCTTAATTCTGAATTCTCTTTCTTTCTTCTTCGCAAAATATCGCCCGCGGAAAGCGCGTACGGGCAGTTTATTTTGTAATGCTCCTGCACTAATTTGCAGTCCGTAACCTCTTCTCCCGCGGAATTTTCCACGCGCTCCACCTTGAAAGCCTTGCCGAAATTTTCCGTAGGCGACAGCACTTCCAGCATATCGCCAACCTTAAAACGCCCGCGCATTTCGACGGTCGCAAAGCCGTCGCCGCCCGATAAAACGTTTGCGATATAATCGCAATCGCCCTTCGCCTGACTGTCCGTATAGTTGACCGTAGCGCGGTTTTCCCCCAGCATATATGCCGTCGTATAGTCGCGGTGCGCCGCCGTCATAAGCTCGCGCGCAACCGTTCCGTCAAAGCCGCCGTCTATGCACCTGCGGTAGGCGTTTATGACCGTCGCGAGGTAATACTCGCTCTTCATTCGTCCCTCAATCTTAAACGAGCACACGCCCGCCTCCGCCATTTCGTTTAAATGCGCGGACATATTCAAGTCCTTGCTGTTGAAAATGTAGGTGCCGCGTTCGTCCTCTTCCAAGGCGAGTTCGCCGCTCTCCGCGCCCGCGTCACGCTTTTTTACCGCGTAGTTCCAGCGGCACGCCTGCACGCACTCGCCACGGTTGGAGCTTCTACCCGAAAGATAGTCGGATAAAAGGCATCTGCCCGAATAGGATATACACATTGCGCCGTGCACGAATGCTTCAAGCTCGATATCGGGCACGAAGCCGTGAATTTCCTTAATTTCGTTTAAGGACAGTTCGCGCGCCAAAATAGCACGTTCCGCCCCCTGCTCCTTCCAGAATTTAACCGCATATTTGTTGGTTAAATTGGCTTGCGTTGAGATATGTACGGCAAGGTCGGGAGCGGCTTTTTTGCACGCGTAAAATACGCCGCTATCCGAGATAATCGCCGCGTCGACGCCCACCGAATACAGGTATTTAAAGTAATCGGAAAGGGCGGCAAAATCGGCGTTGCGCGCAAATATGTTTGCGGTAACATACACTTTTTTGCCGAGATTATGCGCGAGATTTACCGCGTTTTTCAGCTCTTCCGCGTCGAAATTGTCGGCAAAAGAGCGGAGCGAAAAGGCTTTGCCCCCTATATATGCCGCGTCCGCGCCGAAATAAAAAGCCGTTTTAAGTTTTGAATAGCCGCCCGCCGGCGCCAAAAGCTCTACTTTCATTTGTTCCTCGCACAACAACTTAATTCAGAATGTAGAATGCAGAATGAAGAATTGTGGTGATATTTTTAATATTCCTTAGCATAATTCTGAATTCTTAATTCATAATTCTTAATTAATTTTCACGCTTACCGCAACGCCGTTGCCGACGTTCAAAATCGCGGTCTGCAATTCGTCGTCGTTTGTTACCGCAGTTATATACTCACGGATATGCTCGACGAGCATTTTGCGCTTTTTCGGCGTTTCGACCTCGCCGTTCACCCAGCCGTACATTAAAACGTCGTCGGCAACCAAAACGCCGCCCTTTTTTAAAATGCGCTTTAAATCGGGCAAAAGTTTTATGTATTGCACCTTGGCGCAGTCCAAAAAAATGAAGTCGTACGCCCCCGCGTCAAGCGTCTTGCATATGTCCGCCGCGTCACCCGAAAGCAACGTGTATCTGCCCGCATATGCGCCGAGATTGTCGTTAAAAGCACGTATGAATTGCTCTTCACGTTCGATTGCAGACAAGTGAGAGCCTTCGCATATGTCTAAGAGCGCAAGCGAGGTTATGCCCTCCGCACAGCCCACTTCGAGGATATTTTTCGGCTGTTTTGCGAGCGCGAGCGTGAGTAAAAAGTTTAACGTTTCTTCCGAGGCGGTAGGCACTTCCCTCTCGTGTGCGCTCTTACGCAAGCGTGCTATCTTATCGGAAACGCAAAGTTTATTCAGCCCCGCCGTGCGGCTCTCTCTTTCGGGCGTACCCGTATCGTTGTGCGCGTAAGTAAATTTATTTTTATCTTCGTCCATTTCAATTTACCAAACGTAAAAAATGCAGAATGTAGAATGTAGAATTAAGAATGAAGGTCGGATTTATCAACCTCTATCCCCTCTTCGAGGTACTTTCCCCTTCAAAGGGGAAAGCAAGAGTAACGCGCAACCCCTCGCCTTCCACTTTGAAGGACAAGCAACGCATTTCTCAAAACAACCATTGCTCTGGTTGTTTTGGCGTTGCGAGAGCAGTGAGCGCATACGTCCCGCGCGAACGGCGACCAAACACGCCGTTTCCCTTACGGCGTGTGCGAAGGGTGGCTGCGTAGCAGACGGAAGAGGTTGGTTCTTTTAATTATTCCTTAGCATAATTCTTAATTCTTAATTCTGAATTCTTAATTCTCAAAGTTCCACGACGACGGGCACAACCATAGGCGACTGCTTGGTCTTTTTCTGCAAGTAGTTGCGAAGAGCCCGCTTTATCGTGCGTTTAAGCTCGTCAATCGAGCCGACCGACAAATCGTAGCCTTGTATGGCGCGGTTTATGACCTCGCGCATTTCGCGGTTGTAGTCGTGGTGAAAATCGAACACGAAGCCGCGCGAGTTTATCGCGGGCTCTCCTATCACCTCGCCGCCGGATACCGCGACCGAAACGATAAACAGCCCCTCGGCGGCAAGCTGACGCCTGTCCTGCATAACCACCGACGCCTTTTCGTCCTCTATTCCCTCGCCGTCGATAAGGCGGGAGCCCGAGGGCACGTCGGCAAGGCGTTTAACGTACTTGCCCGTCACCTCTAAGCAGTTGCCTATGTCGGCGATAAAGATGTTGCGCTCGTTCATGCCGAGGCTCTGCGCGAGCTGCGAGTGCTTTTTCAAATGTCTGTACTCGCCGTGCACTGGCACGAAAAATTTCGGCTTTAACAGCGTGTGCATAATCTTGTGCTCTTCCTGACAAGCGTGCCCCGAAACGTGAATTTTTTCGAGGCTTTCGTACACGACGTCCGCCCCCAAATGATAGAGCTTGTTTATAACCCCGTATATGCCCCTTTCGTTGCCGGGGATAGGCGACGCGGAAATTATAATCGTGTCGTTTTCGCCCACGGAAATGAGCGGGTTTTCGCCGTTGGACATACGCGTGAGCGCGCTCATAGGCTCGCCCTGACTGCCCGTACAGACGATAACTATCTCGTCGTCGCGCAGGTTTTTCGTCTTGGTTATATCGACCAAAACGCCCTCCGCAACCGACATTTCGCCTATCTTTTCCGCCGCCTCGACGACGTTTAGCATACTTCTGCCGTTGAGCGCGACCTTGCGCTTATACTTCGCCGCGAGGTCGATAATCTGTTGCAGACGGTGCACGTTTGAAGCGAAAGTCGCAATAATTATGCGCCGCTTTGCGTTTTCCTCGAACAGCCTGTCCAACGTTTCGGCGACGACCGCCTCACTCATAGTAAAGCCGGGGCGCTCGATATTAGTGCTCTCGCCCATATACAAAAGCACGCCGCGGCTGCCTATATCGGCGATAGATTTGAGGTCGATGGGCTCGCCCGCAACGGGGGTTAAGTCAATCTTAAAGTCGCCGCTGTGGAAGATTACGCCCTGCGGTGTCTGTATGCATAGCGCAACCGCGCCCGCAATGGAGTGGTTTACGTTGATAAAACGCACCTTAAAGCAACCCGCCTGAAAGGTGTCGCCCGGCGCGATTACCCGCTCTTTAACGTTGTTTAAGCGGTGCTCCCTGAGCTTGTTGTCGACGAGCGCGAGGGTGAGCTTGGTGCCGACGACGGGCACGTCAACCTCCTTTAAAAGGTAGGGCACGCCGCCGATGTGGTCCTCGTGACCGTGAGTTAAAAACAGTGCGCGGAGCTTTTTTCTGTTCTCTACAAGATAAGTAATATCGGGCGCGACGAGGTCGATGCCGGGCGTTTCCTCGGTGGGGAAAATAATCCCCGCGTCGATAATTATGATATCGTCGCCGCACTCCAAAGCCGTCATATTTTTGCCTATTTCGCCCACGCCGCCCAAAAATACTATTTTTACCGCGTTTTTGGGCGATTTTTGCTTTCTTTCGCCCTTGGGCTGATTATTGCGGGCGGGCTTTTCAACCGCCTTTGCTTGCGGCGCGGGCAGATTTTTGCGTGAATTTTTGCCGCGCTTTATATTGTCGGCGGAAGGCTTCTGCCTTGCGCTCTTATCCGCGCGCGGCGGCTTTTCGCGCTGAACTTTATCGCGCCGTGTTTTTGCCGTCTGCGCGTTTTTCTTTTCCTTTTCCATTAAATTTTCCTTTTACATTATGTCTTAAACCAAACAAAAGAGGGCGTTTTTATATAACACCCCCTTCTTTATCTTTTGTTTTGCCGATTGTCGAATTTATGCACCCTCTCCTTGCCTTCCACCTTAATAAAGGGGGAAGGTGGCTTGCGTAGCAAGACGGATGAGGGATGTGCAAATTTTGACCTTATTATAATGAGGTTAAAAGTAACCTTATCCCTCATCAGTCACAACCTTAACGGTTGCGACAGCTTCCCCCTTATACAAAAGGTGGAAGCCAAGATTAAGGACGGATTAATTCCGAATTACTTATTTACGTCCTTAACCAAGCCGTCCTCGATAAGCTCTTCTATGGTCTCGTAAGGATACATTGCCGCGTAGTCGCGCTCGGCAACATTGTGCTTTTCGCCGTTGCGCTTTGCAAGCATTTCATCAATAAGCCTTATCGCCTTCTTTACGCCGCGGGGGCTCTTGATTTTAACCATCATGGGCGTGCCGTGCATAGACTTGTTGTCGGAAACGTCGGCGTGGTGATAGACGCTCGTCTCGTAATCGTTGGGGTCGAGAGCAAGATACAGGCACAGCGTCTTGCCGCGGATTTTAAACCTTGCAATGGTTTCTCTGCCCTTGTTGAAACGCTCCGCGCCCCAGGCAACGTTGGAGTTGACCTTCTTGTACGAAAGCAGAGCCGTTTTAACCTGCCCGTAGTAATTCTTCTGCTCGTCCGAGCCCTGAATTATTCTCGCGATGAACGAGCGGTTGTATTTCATCATGTTGGCAAAGTCTACGCCGCCGTTCAGCCCGTCTATACCCTCTATGCCGTCGGGCATAATCTCTTCGTCCGAAAGGTTTTCGTCGATGTCCTCTACGATTTCCTCGATAACCTCGTCGCGCTCTTCTTCGACTACCTCTTCGGTAACCTCTTCGACGAGCTCCTCTACGGGCTCTTCTTCGATAAGCAAATCGCTCACCGTAACAAGCTCCTCTTCGGGCTGAACCTCTTCAACGACCTCGGTGGTCGCCGTCTCGGTCGTGCCCGCAACGACAATGCCGGACAGAAGCATGCGCTTAATCTCTTCGATATCTTCGTCAATCTTGTCGAAACGCTTGCCGTACTCTTCCTTGATTCCGTCGAGTTCCTCGTTGAGCTTAGCGCGGCGCTCTTCCTCGTCCTTCGAAATTTCTTCGGTTACGCCGTCGCTTATGCGCGAAAGTCCCTCGTCGTCAATGACAATCTCGTAGTCGCTGTTTTCCTGATATTCCAAAAGCCTTTCCGTAACGGTGTTGGCAATGCCGTCGCCGTCGATTACGGGGGTGGAAGGCAACGCGGGGATAACGCCCGCTATAACCTTGTCGGCTATATCCGCGCTGTCAACCTCGGGCATATAGTTGGAAAGTATTGCCGCCGCCTTGTCGGCAAGCACGTCCTCGTTGATATCGGCGTTGACCGAAAGCTTGTCGGAAAGCGCCCTTGCAAGCTCGTCCGTATCAATCTCGCCCGTGACGTCCGCCGCCATAAACGCGGGGTTGAGCTTTTCGGCAACCGCCGCGGCAAGCGAGTCATAGTCGAGGCGGCTTTCAACCGCCTTTGCAAGCGAATCGCACCCGTCGTCGTCGACGGTAATCTCAAACTGCTCGGGCGAAATGGTGCCTACGCGCTTTGCAACGCAGTCGGCAATCTCGTCGGAGTCGATAGCGTCGGACAGATTTTTAACGACAGCCGCCGCAATGAGTTCGTCGGACAGCGAGAAGTTGAGACGCGACGCGATATTTTCGGCAAGCGACTCTTCGTCGAGAGTGGCTTCGAACGAGGCGGGGGTCGCCTCTTCAATCTCTTCGCTCTCTTTAAGCCGCTCGGCAATAGCCTCGGCAAGCCTCTCTTCGTCTACGTTCTCCGCGGGCTCGTACGCGGGAAGGGCTATCTTGTCGGCGACCTTTCTCGAAAGTTCTTCTACGTCGAGGTCAACCGCCTCCGCCTGCATCGTCTGCGGAACTACAATCTGTTCGGCAACGCGCGCGGCGATATAATCGGGGGATACGGGTTCCTGCACGGCGACAGCCTCGGCAACCTTCGAGGCAAGTAAATCGTAGTCTATCTCAGCCTGCACGGACACGGGCTCCGCGGAAGCGTAAGCCGTTTCGTCGGCGACGGCGGAATACGCGGGCATCTTTTCGAGCACCTTGTTTGCAATCGCGTCGTAGTCCACGTCCTCGGCAATCGCCTGCGGAATATACATTTTTTTGGCAACCGAATAGCCGAGCTCGGCATAGTCGATTTCAACGGGCGGCATCTTCCCCGTGAGCTTTTCGGCGAGTTTGTCGTAGTCAATCTCTTCGGTAATCGCCTGCGGCACGTACAAGCGCTTTGCAACGGCATACCCGAGAGCTTCGTAATCGAGCCCCTCGCCGCTGACGGTGGTGCCGCCGCCCTCGAAACCGGAGAAATCGGCTTCGGGTATAATAATCTTTGCCGCCACGCGGGACGCAAGGTCGTCGACGTCGGAGACGAGGTCGCCGTTCTTTGCGCCCAACTTTTCGGGCAACTTATTGATAAGCTTCGAAAGCGAGGTGTACAAGCCCTCTATCTGAGCGGAAACGTACGAAATCTCCTTTTTTAAAGTAGCGTTCTCCTCGGTAAGCTTGCGGATAACCGCGCCGACAGCCGCGTCGCTTGCGGGCTCTGCGCCGCTTTTGGCGCCGCCCTTGCCCTGCAAACCGCGCGCAACCCGCGTTTCGAGCGAGGCGACCTGCTTTGTAAGCTGTTCTATCCTCGTGAGTATAACGTCTGCTTTGGTCATACCCTTTGCGTTTTTGTTGTCACCCATAATACACCTCTCGTTTTATAGCTTCCGCCCCGCCTGCGCCCGGATGAGCGGCGGGAAATTTAAGCGGAAATAAGTACTCTTGCAACATCTGTACGAACTACTTGCTCTTTTCGGCATGTTTTTACGCCCGAAAATGTGTTAATCGCGGCATATATGCGCCCCAATTGCCGTATAAAAGATACGTACTCGCTATTTAGTTTACACCAAAATTAATTAATTGTAAATATAATTGACGGAATTTTTCGGACATTTTTAAAGAATTTTTTGTCTCCCGCGCGCCCCGCGCCGCACAGACTGACTTTATTCCCGTCCGCAAAATTTATATTTATTAGGTTTTATTATTCAAAATGCTTGTATATTTTTTCATAACGGTGTATAATAATCGTAATTTATACAAATTTGCGCATAAATTCGCGTAAAAATTCAAATTATATGCAATTTGAACGTTTTGCGCGCGATTTTGGGGTACATTTGCCCGAATATAATAAAAAAGAGGTTTTTTTATGAGAGTTTACAATTTTGCGGCGGGTCCTTCGACCTTGCCTTTAAACGTGCTTGAAAAGGCGCAGGCGGAGTTTTTGGACTTTGCGGGAACGGGAATGTCGGTTTGCGAAATTTCCCACCGCGACAAGGCTTACGAGGCGGTCGTAAAGAGCGCGGAAAGCCTCGTGCGCGAGCTTTTGAAAGTGCCCGACGGTTATGCGGTGATATTCGTTCAGGGCGGCGCGAGCACGCAGTTTGCGGCAATTCCCTTGAACCTTATGCACACTGCGAAAGCAGACTACATAGTTACGGGCAACTTCGCCAAAAAGGCATGGCAGGAAGGTCAGATTTACGGCACGGCTAACAAGATAGGCGACAGCTCGGATAAGACCTACACCTATATCCCCGACGTAGACGCGCTTGCCTACACCGACGGTGCGGACTACGTGCATATTACTTCCAACAACACGATTTTCGGCTCGCGCTATTCAAAATTCCCCAAGTGCAAATCCCCGCTCGTTGCGGATATGTCGTCCGAGATTTTCTCGCGCGAAGTCAACGTTTCCGACTTCGGCGTGATATATGCCGGCGCGCAGAAAAACTTAGCCCCCGCGGGCGTTACGATAGTTATCGCAAAGCGCGAACTCATTCAGAACCCGCTTAAAATCTGCCCCACCATGCTAAAATGGAAGGTGCAGGACGAAAACGGCTCACTGTACAACACTCCCCCCGCTTTCTCCATCTACATGGCGAATTTAGTGCTTGAAAATCTTAAAGCGCAGGGCGGCGTTGCGACTATGCAGCAGCAGAACGAGTATAAGGCGAAGCTGTTGTACGACTTTATCGACAACTCAAAACTTTACAAAAATAACGTTGTGCCCGAGTTCCGCTCTATTATGAACGTGCCCTTCGTTACTGGCAGCGAGGAACTGGACGCGAAGTTCGTCGCCGAAGCTAAAAAGGCGGGCTTGGTTTCGCTTAAAGGTCACCGCATAGTCGGCGGTATGCGCGCCTCTATCTACAACGCAATGCCCGTCGAGGGCGTAAAGGCGCTGATTGATTTTATGAAAAAGTTTGAACTCGAAAACAAATAAATGAAGAATTGTTGTAATTATATACCCCCCTCACCGCTATGCGGAGCTCCCCCCCTTAAAAAGGGATGAGCCTTTGCTTTCGCGCAATCCAAGCCTTACCCATTTTAAAGTGGGAGGTGGCACCGCAGGTGCCGAATGGGGGTTGTTTCAATTCCGAATTCTTAATTCTACATTCTTAATTCTCAAAAGGAGCAAAAATGAAAAGCATATTAAAACTAAACGCAATATCCCCCCTCGCCGACGGCGTGTTCGCGGGGTACAATTACAGCGACAAGGCTGAAAACCCCGACGGCATAATGGTGCGCTCGGCGGCTATGGCTGACTACAAGGCGGGCGACAGACTTGTCGCCGTGGCGCGCGCGGGTGCGGGCACGAACAATATCCCCGTTGCCGACTACACCGAAAAGGGCATCGTCGTATTCAACACACCGGGGGCAAACGCCAACGCCGTCAAGGAACTTGTTATCTGCGAGCTCTTCCTCGGAGGCAGAAAAATCTGCGACGCCATCGACTGGGTTAAAACGCTGAAAGGCGAGGGCGACAATGTGGGCAAGCTCGTCGAAAAGGGCAAGTCGTCGTTTGTTGGCGGCGAAATTTTCGGCAAGACGCTGGGCGTTATCGGCTTGGGCGCGATAGGCATTGCCGTAGCCAACGCGGCAAGCGCGCTGGGTATGAACGTAGTCGGTTGCGACCCCTACCTTTCCACCGCCAACGCGCTCTTACTTAATCCCGCCGTCAAGGTCGTAACCGCGCGCGAAGAGGTTTACAAATGCGCGGACTACATAACGGTGCACGTGCCCTTAACGCCCGACACAAAGGCAATGTTCAACGAACAGACGATAGGTTTGATGAAGGACGGCGCGGTGCTGATAAACAACTCGCGCGGGGAGCTTGCGGACGGCAAAGCGGTTATTGCGGCTTTGGAAAGCGGCAAGCTTGCAAGGTACATAACCGACTTCCCCGCGGCGGAATTAATCGGCGTTAAAAACGCCATATGCGTGCCCCATTTGGGCGCGAGCACGCCCGAAGCCGAGGACAACTGCGCGCTTATGGCGGCAAAGCAGCTTGTGGACTATATCGACAACGGCAACATTAAAAACAGCGTGAACTATCCCGCGCTGAACGCCCCGAGAGAGGGCGCCGCGCGCATATGCGTTCACCACAGAAACATTGCAAATATGATAGCGCAATTTACGGCGGCGGTGTCGTCCGCGGGGCTGAACATCGAGAATATGGCAGATAAATCAAAGGGCGATTTCGCGTACTGCATTATAGACGTGAACGCCGTTCCCGCCCCCGCCCTCGAAAAGGCGATTGCGGCGATAGACGGAGTTTTACGCGTGAGAGTAATTTAAATAAGCTGTTGAATATAAATTGATACCTCCGTACATAATGATAAAAAGGTTACGGAGGTATTTTTATGTCCAAAAATAAGAAGAAAATCAAAAAGCTTTCCGCGGAACAGTACAACGAATATATAGCCGCCCTTAAAAACGACGCGGCATTATTTTGCGCCAACGGCGAAATGCTTATCCCGAGCGAATACAAGCCCGAAGAAAACGACAAAAAACAGGGCGATTAAGACGGCTGGCGTCCCTGTACTCAAATCCTTTAATTGCTGACAAATCGAAAAAACTTAACGCCCCGCGCGGCTTATCGCCGCGCGGGGCGTATACTCTATTACCTGAATTACGCATTAAAGCAGTATGCAGATAACTCCGCCCTTGCCCTCGTTTACAATCCGCGTAATGGTGCGGCGCATCTTGGCGCGGGTGTCGTCCTGCATGGCGTTCACCTTGCCGTCGAGCCCCTCCTTCACCATACAACGAAGCGACTTGCCGAAGAGCGCGGTGTTCCAGGTGCCGTCGGGGTCGGTTTCGAAACCGCTCATAATGCCGTTCACCATATCCTCGCTCTGCGACGCAAGCCCCATGATAGGGCTGACCTCGCCGCTCACGTCCACCTTCACAACGTGATAGCTCGGCGCGCTCGCTCTGAGTTTTATGCCCATATTCGCGCCCTGCTTTATAACCCGCGGCTTTTCCAGCGTCATATCCTCGTCCCCGGGGCACACTATGCCGTAGCCGGTGAGCTTCGCCCTCTCGAAAGCGTCCTTCACCTTGTCGTAGCCGCGCTTTGCCTCGCTCGCCGCCGCAACGTAGTTCATCAAAGCCCCCTCGCAGGTTATCTCCTCGCCCGAGATTTCGGAGAGCATATCGAACAGAACGCCGTCCTGCAACCCGACTTCCACCGTCGCCTTGCCCGTCGCAAGCGAAAGGCTCACCGAAACCTCGCCCTTCCAGTACTTACTGCCCGCGAACGCCTCGTCGAACAGCGAGCACTCGCGCATAACCTCAACCTTTTCGCACGTTTCGCGCACCCTCGACAAGAGCTCGGAGATTGCCGAGCTGTCGGCGGGCATAACGCGTATCCAGTCGGGAATTTTTACGTCCACGCACGTTACGGGGAACTCGAAAAGCACCGCGCGAAGAAGTGTAGAAAGGTCGCCCTCGGTCGCCTTTTCGCAGTTTATCGCAACCACGGGAGAGGCGTATTTCTGCTCCAACGCCCCCTTTAACTGCTGCGCGCTACCGCTTGCGGGGTCGGCGCAGTTTAAAACTATTACAAAGGGCTTGCCTATTCGTTTGAGCTCTTCTACCGTGCGCTCTTCGGCGGGCACGTAGCTCTCGCGCGGAAGCCCCGTAACCGAGCCGTCGCACGTTACGCACAGCCCGATTGTCGAGTGGTCGCGTATAACCTTCTGCGTGCCGATAGCCGCCGCCTCGGTAAAGGGTAGCGGTTTGTCGCTCCACATAGTGTTTACAAGGCGGGGGTTGCCGTCCTCTTCAAAGCCGCCCGCGCCCTCTACGGCAAAGCCGACGCAGTCGACAAGGCGCACCTTCGCCTCCGCGTTGTCAATCTTAACTTCCGCCGCCTTTGCCGGAATGAATTTGGGCTCGGTAGTCATAACCGTTTTGCCCGCCGCCGATTGCGGAAGCTCGTCGACCATTTCATTTAAGCGTTCGCCGTCCGCGTGGGGCAGAACGAGTTCAGTCATAAACCGCTTTATAAGCGTAGATTTGCCCGTACGCACGGGACCCACCACGCCGATATAAATTTCGCCGCCGCTCCTTGCCGCTATGTCCTTATAAATATCGCTGTCAAACATAATTCGCCTCCGCTTTTTAATCTTTTACGTTACGTTTAATATCATATGACCCCCGCCGCGCATTTATGACAGCCGACAATTTTATTTTGACAACAAAAAGCGCGCCCGCGCGGAAAACTTTTCCGCGCGGGCGCTATTTGTTTTTATTAGTTTTTATTTTCGCGCAAGTATTTAAGAAACGCCGTCGCCGCTACTCGCGGTTCACTTTCTCTCTTCAATCATTTCCTTGAAGAACTCGTCAAGCTCTTTTTTGGTCTTGAAGTTGGCTATATACATGGTGTCGCCCATCGCGCCGGACAGCGCGCGCGGCACTCTGCCCACAATCTTTAAATTGTAATAGAACTTGTCGCGTATGTCCTGCTCGCGGTAGGTGTAGTGTCTGCCGTCCCGCCTGCCCGCAAACGCGCAGTAAAACTTTTCGCCCTGCGTTAATTCCGTCTTGTCGAACGCAATCATATCCGCCCAGATTTTGTACACGTCGGTGGAATTGGCAAAATTCATCATATCGGGCGAAATGCCGCCCGACGGGCGCATATTGACCTCTAACGCTACAACCTCGCCCTTTTTGCCAATCGGCTGGTCGCACGTCAAGCGGAAAAACTCGAAATGCACGAAACGGCTTCTCACCTGAAACGCCTTCAACACTCTGCGCCCCGCGTCGCGCACGTCCTCGAACGGCTTATTTAATATATAGAAAAGGGAATCGCCGTTTTCCGTAACAACGTCCATAAGCGAGAGGGGCGTTACGTTGCCCGTCTCGAAAATGGGCTCACCCTTGCTGTCAACTATCGCGTCGTAGGAGTTGACCTCGGCTTGAATGTACTCCTCCATAATATACGAAACGGGGAATTTGTTTTCGAAGAACCTGTTCAAATCGTCGTCGGAAGAAATTTTGTGCGTGTCGTTCGCGCCGACGCCGTTGTCGGGCTTGACTATCACGGGATAGCCCACCTGCGCTATGAACTTTTTGCACGTCTTAATATCGTCGGCAATGCAGTAGCGCGCAACCTTAATTCCCGCCTTTTTGTAGTAGGGCTTCATTTCCGACTTGAACTTGACCTTTGTAATATCCCCCGTTTTAAAGCCGCTTTCGATATTGAAATCGGTGCGGAGGCGCGCGTCCTGTTCGAGCCAGTACTCGTTGTTGCTCTCCAACCAGTCAATCTTGCCGTAGCGGAAAGAGAAGAACGCCACCGCGCGGTAAACCTCGTCGTAATCTTCGAGCGAGGACACCCTGTAATATTCCGTGAGGCTTGCCCTCAGCTCGTTGGAAAGCTGAAAATATTCGCAGTCGCCTATGCCCAAAACGTTGAAGCCGTTGTTTTTGAGCTCGCGGCAGAACCGCCAGTAATTTTCGGGGAAATTGGGTGAAATAAACACAAAATTTTTCATAAACAAATCCTTTATTTTTATGATTGGGCGGCATATATGCCGCAGTTAATGCGGAATTTGGAAATTGTTAGTTAAGAATTCAGAATTAAGCTGAGGAATAAATTATTTTAAATAATAACCTCAATTCTGCATTCTGCATTCTACATTCTGAATTAATTCCTTATTCCGCATTAACCTAAAAGCGTTCTTAAAAAATAGGGAATTTCCTTCTCCCAGCTTGCTTCGCAGTGAGTGCCGCCGAGGACGATACGCGCCGTTACCGCCACTCCCTTTGCACATAAAATTCTGAACGTTTCGCCGAAAAGCTCCCTCTGCGGCGAGTGGTTTTTAAACTCCTTACTGCCGTAATCGGTGAACAGCACCGTGTCGTTTTTAAACGAGGCGTTCGCTATGAACGAGGGCACATTGCCGTTTTGCACCCATAAACTCGGCGACAGCGCCGCCCCGCGCGAGAAATATTTTCCGTATTTAGAAAGCGCGTACAGCGTCATAAGTCCGCCCATCGAACTGCCCGCAATAAAGGTGTTTGCTCTGTCGGGCAGAGTGCGGTAGTTTTCGTCAACGGTCGGTTTGAAGCTTGTGACCAGCCAGTCCATATACCTTTTGCCCCGCCCCTTAACTTTCTGTCCGTGAAAATCGAAATCGACGGGCGAGTATTCCGAAAGGCGGCAGTTGCCCTCGTGATTGCACTCGACCGCGGCGACAATCAGCGGCACCTTATTTTCGTCTAAAAATTTTTCAAGCCCCCAGCACTTGCCGAAGGTCGCCTCTTCGTCGGTGAAAAGATTGTGCCCGTCGAACATATACAGAACGGGGTAACGCCGCTCCTTTATTTCACCGTAGCCGACGGGAAGATAGACGTACGAACACCTCTCTTTTTCGCCCGTTAAAGAGGGAATTACAACTTGCTCGCGTATAACCATTATTTTTTGATATTCTCTTCGATAAATTCAACCAAATCTTCAAAAAGCTGCGGCGCGCAGATATCGTTTACAATCTCGTGCCTGCAACCGCGGTAAAGCGTCATCGACGCGTTTTTGCCGTATTTTAAAAGCTTGTCGGTAAACTTTTCCACGCCCTTTCCGTAGTCGCCGACGGGGTCGTCCGCGCCCGACACCACAAGCAGCGGAAGCTTTTCGGGCACCGCTTTAATCGTTGCGGTTTTGCACGCCTGCGAAATTATGCCGAACAGCCCGTAAAACGCGTTGCACGTGAACGGGACGCCGCACAGCGGGTCGGCAATGTAGTTATCGACGTTTTCGGTCTTTGTGCTCAGCCAGTCGAAGGGCGTGCGCTTTTCGAACCTTTTGTTGTACGAGCCGAACGCCGCGTTGTCGATAAACTTACTGCGATGCCGCCAGCCCTTGAAAGTTGCGACCAGCCCCGTCATAAACTTAGCTCCGCCCGTTGTGCCCGCGCCTTTAAAGCCCGTGCCCATAATCACCGCGCCGGCGAGCTCCTCCCCGTACAGAGCTATATATTTGCGGCAGAAGAACGAACCCATCGAGTGCCCCATCACAAAATAGGGCGCGCCCTCGTACTTTGATTTAACGATTTCGGTGAGCCCGCGGATATCTGCAAGCACCGTCTGCCAGCCGTTTTTGGCGGCAAAGTAACCCAAATCGTCCTCGCTTGCCACCGACTTGCCGTGCCCGAGATGGTCCTCGGCGCAGACAACAAAGCCGCGCTCCGCTAAAAATTCAGCGAGCGGCGCATACCTTGCGGCGTACTCCGCCATGCCGTGAATTATCTGCAAGACCGCCTTCGGCTCGCCCTCGCACTGCCATATGCAGGCATGAATAGTAGTTTTACCGTCGTGGGAAGGATAATAAATCTCCTGCAAAACACACCTCGCAAAGCTTGTTCTTAACATACCGATTATACCACCGCTACGGCGGCAAATCAATTATTTTACTCAACTTTCACCCGTTTTTTAGAGAGCAGCTTTTTCATTCCCTTAAAGAAATGTCCGTTGCACGCGAGCAGAAAGCCCTCCGCCTGAACATCGTTTAAATTCATAAACTGCATAAGCGCCCTTACGCGCAGCCAGTCGAGAGCGACCGACCTTATTTTGTCCTTCGACTTTTTGCTCACCCTTGCAACCGTGCCGAAAATTTTAGCCACTAACCCCTTGCAGTACACGAGGTCGGCAACCACCGTATCCATATCCGCTGTCATGCCCTTTTTCGGGCTATAAACACGTTCGTCGGGGGATATGTGGCTGTCAAAGTACTCTTTGTAGCTCATTTTCGGGTTTGAGTAAAGGGCGAATGTACAGCCCTCGGGCAGATTATTTTCGGTGATTTCCACCGTCTGCGAATACAGAGCGTGCGCGCTGTCGGAGTTTACCGTAACCTCGTAAACGCCGCCCGCAACGAAGCGGCGGGCAAGCTTATCCCACACGCGGAAGGCGTATTTATCGAAGGGCAGAAATACCTCTTTACTCTCGCCCGCACGCAAATAAACCTTTAAAAAGGCTTTGAGTTCGAAAGGGCTGACCTCCAACTCGGGGCGGGGTGCGCGAACGTACGCCTGCACCACCGTAGCCCCCGCGCGCTTGCCCGTGTTTGTCACCGTGCATTTAACGCCGTCGGTTCCGACCGAATAGCCGCCGTAGTCGAACGACGTGTACGAAAGCCCGTACCCGAAGGGGTATTTTACGGGCACGCCAAGCGAATTGTAATACTTGTAGCCGACGAAAATGCCCTCGGCGTAATCGCTCTTGAAAGGGCTTTTAGAGTAGACGGCGGCGCACGGCTCGTCCCCCTGCTTTAAAGGGTACGTTTCGGCAAGTCTGCCCGAGGGATTGTCCCACCCCCACAGCGCGGCAACCGCCGCGCGGGCTCCGCTCTGCCCGCCCAAATGCGCAAGCAACAGCCCGTCGCAATACACGTCCCAGTCGGTTAAAACCGCACTCCCGCACGAGAGCACGACTACCGTTTTTTTGCCGAGAGAGTAAAGAGCCTTTAAAAGCTCAACTTGATTTTTGTTGATATTCAAATCGCTGCGGTCGCACCCCTCCGCTTCCTTGTCCTCGTCGAGCCCGAGGCAGATAACGAGCGTATCTGCTCTTTCGGCAAGCTTGACCGCGCGCCGTAAAAGCCGCTTACTGCCCTTGCCGAAACGGTGAAAACCGCGCTCGTACCCTACGATTTTTAAGGGCGATTTTTCGATTACCCCCAACATATTGTCCAACGAAGTGGGAACTATCTGCGAAGAGCCCGCCCCTTGATAGCGCGGCACGGCGGCAAAATCGCCTATAACGGCGACCCGCTCGTCCGCCCTTAAAGGCAGCGCGTCCCCCTCGTTTTTCAGAAGCACTATGCTCTCGCCCGCGACCTTTGCGGCAAATTCCGCGTGCTCTTCCCTGTCGAAATTATCCCTTACAATGCTCTGCGAGCGAGCGGCAAATTCAGCAATTCTTTCCACGCACTTATCCACCGCGCGCTCGTCCAACCCGCCGTTTTTTACAGCCGAAACCACTTCCGCCGCAGAGATATCGCACATCGGCATTTCGAGGTCAGCGCCCGCCTTGATAGCTTGCACCTGCCCGCGGCTGCCGCCCCAGTCGGAAACGACAAGCCCGTCGAACCCCCACTCGCCGCGAAGCACCGTGCCTAAAAGGTATGTATTTTGGTTGCAGTGCTCGCCGTTGAGATAGTTGTAACCGGTCATCACCGCGTTCGCCCCGCCCTCTTTGACGGCGATTTCGAAGCCCGTGAGATAGGTCTCGCGCAAGGTCTGCTCGTCCACGCGGCTGTCGCAGTACATGCGCGCGTACTCGCGGCTGTTCACCGCAAAATGCTTGATACACGCGCTGACCCCGACGCTCTGTATGCCCCTCACGTACGCCGCCGCAATTTTGCCGGAAAGGTAACTATCTTCCGAAAAGTACTCGAAATTTCTGCCGCAAAGGGGGCTGCGCTTGACGTTCAGTCCGGGACCGAGCACCATAGAAACGCCGAGAGCCGCCGCCTCTTTGCCTATGTGTCTGCCGAGCTCTTCGCAGAGCGCGGGATTAAACGTGCACGCGACAGCCGAAGAGGTGGGATAGCACGTCGCGGGAAGCGACCCGCCCAGCCCCAAGTGGTTGGGGCGCTTTTCCTGCACCCTCATTCCGTTCGGACCGTCGGAAAGCTTTACCGCGGAAAGCCCTATTTCGGCGCACTCGCGCGTGCTCCAAAACCCCTCGCCCGTCAAAAGCCGCGCCTTCTTTTCGATATCGAGTTGTCTGATTGCGTCTTTAACTTCCATATTAGCTCCCGCTTTATTTTATCACTTTTTCCGCCGCATTGCAATATCTATTTTGCCGCTTGCCTGTCCGAAAATGAATAAATATTAATAAATCTACATATTTTTGCATAAAATTATATAATAATACATTAAATCCGTTGACACGCGTATTTTTATGTATTATAATTTTATCAATTTACCAAAGGGAGGACAGCGCAATGAAAGACGTGCCGTATAAAGTTTACTTAAACGAAGAGGAATTGCCGAAAGAATGGCTGAATTTAAAGGCGTTTATGAAAGATAAGCCCGACCCGCTTATCAATCCGCAGACAAGGCAGCCGTGCAGCAAACAAGAGCTTTGCAACGTTTTTTGCGAGGAGCTTGCCGCGCAGGAGCTAAACTGCACCGACGGGTACATAGAAATTCCCAAACCCATCACCGACTTTTACAAGCTGTACCGCCCCAGCCCGTTGGTGCGCGCGTACGGGTTGGAAAAATATTTGGATACACCCGCCGAAATCTACTATAAGTTCGAGGGCAACAACACCTCCGGCTCGCATAAACTCAACTCTGCCGCCGCGCAGATTTACTACGCCAAGGCGCAGGGATTGAAGGCGGTGACCACCGAGACGGGAGCGGGGCAATGGGGCACCGCGCTTGCAATGGCGGGCGCGTACTTCGATATGCCCGTGCACGTGTATATGGTTAAGGTTTCGTACGAGCAAAAGCCCTTCCGCCGCAACGTTATGAACGTTTACGGGGCAAGTGTAATCCCCTCCCCCTCGGCAACCACCGAGGCGGGCAGACGCATTTTAAAGGAGCACCCCGACACTCTCGGTTCGCTCGGTTGCGCCATTTCGGAAGCCGTCGAGGTTGCCGTTTCCGACCCCGAGCACAAGACGCGCTACGTTTTGGGTTCCGTTCTCGACCAAGTGCTTCTGCACCAGTCGGTAATCGGTTTGGAAACCAAGACCGCGCTTGAAAAGATAGGCAGAACGCCCGATATTATCGTGGGTTGCGCGGGCGGAGGCTCCAACCTCGGCGGACTTATCGCGCCGTTTATGGCGGATAAGCTGCAAGGCAGAGCCAACCCGCAGATTATCGCAGTAGAGCCCGCAAGCTGCCCCTCGCTTACACGCGGCGAGTACCGCTACGACTTCTGCGACACGGGTAAAATTACGCCGCTTGCCAAAATGTATACCCTCGGCTGCGACTTTATGCCGAGCGCGAACCACGCGGGCGGACTGAGATATCACGGCATGAGCCCCATACTTTCCAAATTGTACGACGACGGATATATGACGGCGAAATCGTACGCGCAGACGGAGGTTTTCGACGCGGCGGTTACCTTTGCGCGCATCGAAGGGACACTGCCCGCGCCCGAGTCGTCGCACGCAATAAAGGGCGCGATGGACGCCGCGTTAGAGTGCAAAAGTAAGGGCGAAAAGAAGGTTATCGTGTTCGGACTTACGGGCACGGGCTACTTCGATATGAAGGCTTACGACGAATACCTTTCGGGCAAAATGACCGACCGTATTCCCACCGACGAGGAACTTGCGGCGTTCAGATAATGCCGTTCCCCCGCACATATGGCTTAACTAATACAAAAAACCGCACTGTAACCTTCCCCTTAGGGGGAAGGTGGCATTTTCGAGAATTTCGAGAAAATGTCGAATGAGGGGTTGCCAAGTCCCGAACTGACACTCATTACATTAACCAACCCCTCATCCGTCCCAACCTTACGGTTGCGACACCTTCCCCCTAAGGGGAAGGTTAAAATAAGGTAAAAGCCCCGCGCAATAATTTGCGCGGGGCTTTAAATATTTTTATTTACTTTCACCCGCCTCTACTCCTATCAAAAGCCCGAATTTAAAACCTTCCTGATAGTTAGCGTCTATTTCCTGACAGTGCGCTCTTTCCTTCCACTCGTTAAAGTCAGAAAACAGTTCCAAAATTTCGGGCATACTCTCAAATTTTTTTAATAACTGCTGATAATATCCGTCCGCTTTATCCGCATATTCTCTGTATTCGGGAGTACATTTTACCTTTTCGCAGTCGCCCCTTTGCCCGTAAAACATTTGCAATATTGCCGTCTTTTGCTTTTTCATATCGCTACCCTCCAAACAAATTATATCACCCACATTCGTGGGCAGTCAAGCATTTTACCCACAATTGTAGTATAATATTTTTATGGAAGTATTTTCGGAACGGTTAAAGGAATTGCGATGCGAACACAACTTATCGCAGGCGCAACTTGCAAAGGAAACAGGCTTATCCAAAAGCGCAATTGCCTTTTGGGAAGTCGGTGCACGTATACCAAGTGCACAAGCAATTATTATACTATCTAAGTTTTTTGGAGTTTCGAGCGATTATTTATTAGGTTTAGATAGCTAAGCTAAAAGCCCCGCGCAATAATTTGCGCGGGGCTTTTAAAATATTTACCTTAATTCTGAATTCTTAATTCTTAATTCTGAACTAAAACTTTCAGTTTTGCGGTGCGTTCGTTAATCTGTCAACCAAATCCATAAAGGACTTGCCCGCGGTGGCTCACCGCTTATCCCTTGTTGTAAACGACCTTAACGCCGGGACCCATAGTCGAGGTGAGCGTAACGGACTTAATGTACTGTCCCTTAGCCGCGGCGGGTTTAGCCTTTACGATAGCTTCCATAAGCGCGTTGAAGTTCTCGACAATCTTGTCGGTGCCGAAGCTCTTCTTGCCGATGGGGCAGTGAATAATAGCCGTCTTGTCCAAACGGTACTCAACCTTACCAGCCTTAACTTCCTTAACGGCTTTGGTGACGTCCATGGTAACCGTGCCGCTCTTGGGGTTGGGCATCAAGCCCTTAGGGCCTAAGACACGGCCTATTCTACCTACCACGCCCATCATATCGGGGGTCGTGATAACGACGTCGAAATCGAACCAGTTGTCTTTCTGTATACGCTGAACCATCTCTTCCGCGCCGACGTAGTCCGCGCCTGCCGCCTGTGCCTGGTCAGCCTTGTCGCCCTTGGCGATTACTAAAACCTTCTTGTTTTTGCCGGTGCCGTTGGGCAATACCAAAACGCCGCGAACCTGCTGGTCGGCTTGTCTGGGGTCAACGCCCAAGCGAACGTGAAGTTCGATTGTCTCGTCGAATTTCGCCTTTGCGGTATCAATTGCAAGCTTTACAGCCTCGGCAGGCTCGTAAGCCTTA
This sequence comes from Clostridiales bacterium, assembly GCA_023667345.1. Classification (GTDB taxonomy): domain Bacteria; phylum Bacillota; class Clostridia; order Christensenellales; family Borkfalkiaceae; genus Coproplasma. Next base: position 20,322 of record JAMPAF010000007.1, on the reverse strand, counting down.
GTGCGGTCGTATGATTTTACGCTCTCCGCGTACTTCTTTCCTACTTTCATTTTAAATTCCTCCGTGTGGTTCGTCCGAGGGGTCGACTTTGTATTTTTATATCCCTCTCCCACTTGAAAAGGCTCCTATAAAGCCCTTCTTACTCCTCTACGGTAATACCCATAGAGCGGGCGGTGCCCTTTACCATGCTCTTAGCCGCTTCTAAATCGTTGCAGTTTAAATCGGGCATTTTGGTCTTTGCAATCTCTTCAAGCTGCGCTTTGGTGAGCTTGCCGACCTTGTCCCTGTTGGGACGGGCGCTTGCCGTGTCTATGCCCAGCGCTTTTTTGATAAGTACGGGCGTAGGGGGCGTTTTTAAAATAAACGTGAAACTTCTGTCCTGATAGATAGTGACAACGCAGGGGATAATAAGCCCCGCCTGTGCACTCGTCTTGGCGTTGAACTCCTTAGTAAAGCCGGGGATATTGATACCGTGAGGGCCGAGCGTAGAACCTACGGGGGGCGCGGGGGTAGCCTTACCGGCGGGGAGCTGCAACTTAACTACCGCAGTAATTTTTTTAGCCATAATTAAATGTTCCTCCTGTCGTGGTAGTAGCGAACAGACCATAGAAAAGATTTAATCTGTTCTCCCACGTATAACTTGAAATGTAGAATTCAGAATTTAGAATTAAGAATTATTAAGGAAAAATTATTTGAATTAATTCGACCTTTAATTCTACATTCTGCATTCATAATTCTGCATTAGATAAGTTCCGAATTAAACTTCTATCTTTTTAATCTGTATATATTCAACCTCGACGTCGGTCGAACGCCCGAACATCTGAATATTTACCTTCGCTTTCTGCGACAAGTCGTTCAGCTCGGTAATAACGCCGTCGAACCCTTCCAAAGGACCCGCGTCGATATTCACCGTGTCGCCCACCTTGAAATCGGCGTCGACGACAACCTCTTCCAAGCGCATCTTGCGTATCTCGTCCTCTTTCATAGGGATAGGTCTGCCCTGAGGTCCGACAAAGCCCGTAACGCCCCTCGTGTTGGTTACCCAATACCAAAGCTGGTTCGAGTAAATCATTTTAATGAACACGTAGCAAGGGAGCAATTTGCGCTCTACAATCTTGCGCTTGCCGTTCTTTTCCTCTATGGTCTGCTCCATCGGAATTTTAACGTCGAAAATCTGGTCCTTTAAATTGTTGTTCTCGATAAGACGGAACAGCGAATCTTTAACCATCATTTCGTAGCCCGAATAGGTGTGCAGAATATACCAGCAAGGTTTTTCTTCCATATATCCGCCCCCTTTAAGCCTTTGTTATAAGTTCGAGAAGCTTTTGCAAGCCGAAGTTTATTCCCGTCACAACGACAAGGAAAACGAGCACGACCAAAAGCACCACGCCCGTCGCCTTTAAAACTTTGGGGAACGTGGGCCAGGTTACGCGTTTAAGCTCGGAAAAAACGTCCTTTATTTTTTTGCCCAGACCGGGTTTTTTCTCTTTACCCTTTTCCTTAGCCATTACTTGGATTCCTTATGCTCGGTGTGTTTTTTGCAGAAAGGGCAGTACTTGGAAATAGTAAGCCTGTCCGGGTCGTTGCGCTTATTTTTATAGCTGTCGTAATTTCTGCGCTTACATTCCGTGCATTCGAAAGTAATTTTAGCCCTGGTTGATGCCTTCATAATGGGTCTCCGTACAAAAAAATTACACCCCTTTCGGATGTGTATAGGTAGTTTAACACATATAACCGCGCATTGTCAACTCATTTTTTAATACAATCTTAAATTTATTAATAGTGTGGTCAAAGAGTATTAGAAAAGATTTCTCGACTGCGTTCTTTCCTCATTTCGCTACTGCGCTAATGCTCCGTGTCGTTGCAAGCAACGGGCGAAATGACGCACCCATACACCGTCATTATGAGGTTTTTGCGGCACTACGGATTTGTTTGAAACGTATTAACATTTAGCCGCAAAAACCGTAATAATCTTTTTGCGCACCTTGAAGAGGTATTCTCGCGCAAAACTAACCTTGCCGCATTACAACGCTATTTAAGGCGAACCGTAATTCTGGATTGCCGCGGGCACAAGTGCCCTCGCAATGACGGTAACCGTGCGGCTTTCGCAAGGTGGAAAAGCAATATTCCCCTCATCCGCCCTTCGGGCACCTTCCCCACCAAGGGGAAGGCTATGTTGCGGTTACAAAGTAAAACCGCGGCGACTTTAAAAGCCGTCGCGGTCTATTTGAAGGTATATAATACGTGTGTTTAAATTTTACGCTTTCGCCTCGATTGTTAAGGGGAACGAGGGAACGGCATTGTTCTGCAACATACCGTTCTTTATTTCAACTACGTTTTCGCCCGCGCTGAGCTCGATTTCAATCGTCCAAATACCGTTCTCGAAGCCTTCCTGGTACTGCAAATCGCCCGCTTTTACGTCATTCACATAAATGTTGTATACGTTTCGTCCTATAGCAGGTCCGCATTTGCTAACGTCGAGTTTCAATACGTATGTATCCGGCGTTTCAACCGTAATGCTTACAAATGCCGAAGAATTACCGTAATTTAACGATATATCCTTGGGTTCGCCCGCGGTGATTTCGTCGAAGCTGGCTTCGGACACGTTGAGCACAAATATCGCAGGAAGAGCCACGCCCGACTTTTCGGTGAATTTATAATTATAAGGCAGGTTCATATAGAACGTGAAGTCCTGATACTTTTCCGCGTCAAAGTAATAAACAAACTTGTTGTCGCTTTTACTCAACGCCGTCCTGTCCTGATGCGCGGTTCCGTTGCTCGGAAGCTGTACCACGCCGAAGCTGGAGCTGTCGATAGAGAGCATATACTTTCCTGCTTTGGGAGCGGTAAATTTATACGCAACGCCTGTACTGCCGAATTCATTATTTGTTGCTATATTGTCGTCGGACTTTAACATAACCTTGTTTATGCCTAAGGTCAATTCGCCCCTCGGAGTCGTAAGCGCGTTGCCTATGTTTACCGTATAAGTGCCTGCCGCGCCGCTGAAATAGAACTCGACTTCTTCAAATCTCCAGGAGCGGAAACTTCTTGAAAGGGCTTCGTCCTCGGAGAGGAATTTAACCCATTCGCCGCTTTCCTTAATATAAACCGTCAAGCCGCTGTCCTTTGCGATTGAAAGAGGATAATATGCGTCGGAATCTGTATTGACAAATACCCACCCCTCTGTGTTTGCTTCGGGAACAACGTTCGCCGCGTCCAACTTAACCGTACAGTCACCTTTCTTCAACTCGGTTGAGATTTCGACAGGCTCGGGCTCCTCTGTGTCGCCGCCCGTAACCGTCGCTGAATATTCAACCGATATAACTATTTGTGATTTAACAGCTACATTGTTAACCTTTACTTTATTCAACATAAACTGCAAGAAAATAAAGGTTGCTTCGCTCCCTTCGGATTTAGTAAACGTTAGCTGTGAAACGTCGTCTCCTCCGACCGTTTTCGCTTTCACTCCTGCGAAAGTTGTAGCGCTTGTACCTATTATTTTCGTACCCGTTGTTCCTATCGAGGCAGTTTTAACGACCGTTAAATTATTGATATATGTCGAACCCGCAATGGTAGTAAAGTTAAATGTATACTGCCCTGCCTCGGCTACCGAAAGCCAAAGATAAGCGCCGTTTGTATTGGAAACCCCGCCGTCATTTAAGTAATATCTTGAACCTGGCTCAAGTTTATAGTTTTCGCTTTTAATAGCGTTGGCAACTGTTTTTTCAGCGGCAATTTTTTTGTCGTAAGAAACTTCGGTCGTCTTTTCGCAATCTTTACACATTGCGGAAGCATTCGTATCCCCGACCTCCCAAACGTAATTGTGCGGAGTAACGCCGCTTTCCACGGTAAATACGAGCGCGCCCTCCTCGGCAAATTTACTGCCTGCAAGCTTTTCGATTTCACTCGGAAGCTTTTTCTCCGTTGTTTTGGTATCCGGGTCATAATAATTGATATGCGTCAACGTATATTTAACCGAACCCTCACTCGTACAAGTAGCCGCATTAGAATCGTCCACCTCATAAAAACTTGTATTAGCGGCAGTAAGCGTAGCCAAAGGCAACGTTTCGATATGCGTTTTGTCGTGAGTACATCTTCTGTACAGATAACCCGACGAATCGGCTGTGGGAGCCTTGCCTAATTCCCACTCGCCCCACTCGTGACCCGTTGCGGGAGCAGTTTCTGCGCTATCTACAATCTGTATATGCGAGGAATCGTTATTGCAGGACTTAAAGGTCATACCGTCTTCTTCGCAGGTCGCCTCAAACGTTTCAATATCGCCCCACTCGTGACCGAGAGGGTTTATAGTTTCCAAGTCCTTATACTCGGCGCAGTTTTTGCAGTGAATAGATTTAACGCCCTGACTCTCGCAGGTAGGCTCTACGTCCACAGTAGGCTCCTCGTCCCAGACGTGACCTGTATGAGTAATGGTACGCTCGCTCCCCTCTTTAATTTTGCCGCAGTGCGAGCATAAATATCCCTCCACACCGTCCTTGGTGCAAGACGCGGGTTGATAAATCTCGTAATCTTCATTCCAATCGTGCTCCTCGCCCGTAGATTCGGTTACGATTTCAAAGGTGATATCCTCGTCGTCGGGGTCGTCGGTAACCAAGGTATATTTTACTATACCGTCTGTCAGGCAGGTCAATTCGCTGAGCGTTTCAACGGTGTAATCACTGCTGTCGAGCACGGGCAGAATGTATTCCAAAACCGCGCCCTCGCAAGCACCTGCCGACCCCTTGCACACTCTCTTTGCCGTACCTTCTGTTTCGTCGGTAGGCAGGTCGTCTTCGGCAATCGTCCACTCGGTATATGCGTGAGTGTGCGGCGTAGGTCTGGTTTCGGTTGCGTGGCAATCGGGACATTCGCGCTTATCGTTGCCGGGATTGTCCGCGTCCGCCGCCCAGTCGTCGTCCGTCCAGGTGTGCCCTGATGTTCCGCTGACCTCGGTGCAGCCATCGTCATTGCATACGTGCCAGTGACCGAGAGAGACGTTTTCGCTGTCGTACGTCCAGTCGCTCGACCAGTTATGACCGCCTCCCGTACCTCCGTTGCCCTTGTCACAGGCGGCAAGTCCGAACGCGGCTGTTAAAACCGCTAAACAAGCCGCGGCGGCAAGCACCGCCTTTTTTGTCTTTTTCATAAATATACTCCTTAAAATTATTTACAGATAAATGTTTTTGGTTGTTAAGCACTGTCTGCTTAACAACCAACAAGGGCGCGCCCTTGTAAATTTTTTCGTTCACAAATTGCCGTTTTGCATAAATTTTTTATATTTACGCCGCATTTATGAATAAAAATATGTGATTTTATTTAAATATACAGTATTATATTCAATAATGTCAAGTAATTTTACGGTTGCGCGGTATAATTATTTTCGACGGAGGTTATAAATTATGCTTATACCCCCGCCGAGCGAGAAAGGCGAGAGTATGGGTATGCCGTCATTGCGCCCGTCTGCCGTAGGCAGCCGCACGAAGTATAATCTTTTTGCGCGCCCTCGGTGTCTTCTTTTAGAATTCCGTTAGGAATTATCAAAGAGGAAACTCCCGCGTTAGCGGGTAAAGGTACTCGCGCAAAACTAACCTTGCCGCATTACAACGCAATTTAAGGCGATACTCCCGTGCGGCTTACGCCTAGATTCTTCACTGCGTTCAGAATGACGATGACGAACACCCGCAAACTCCGTAATTCTGGATTGCCACGTCGCTACGCTCCTACTGCGCTTCGCTCCGTGCGACCGCTACGCGGGCGGGCGCAATGACGTTACGCAAACACAAGCATAACGACAAGGCGAAAGGTGGAAGGCAAGGTTGCGGTTACAAAGTAAAACCGCGGCGACTTTGAAAAAAGTCACCGCGGTTTTACGCTTTTTTGATTAAGTTTTAATTCACGTCGCCGGGGGCAAACGCATACACGTCCCTGTCCTCGGGGAAGATGGGTCCGCTTATGACGGGCAGATTGAGCGGCGACACGTACGACTGCGCCGTAAGGTTTGTTACCGCCGCGCGAAGATAGGGATAGAGCATCTGCGTAGCTTCGATGACGAACGCCCTCTCTTCCTGCGGGGTGTAATCTTCCTTTTCGAGCTCGTACACGCCGACGAGAGCTACGTCCAGATTGAAGGGCTTGGGCTCCTGCTCGGTGCTCTCAATCTTGACGGCAAGCGAAACAAAGACGAGTTTTTTGTTGTCGTTGGGCTTGCGCACCTGACGCGCGAACTGCGGCTTTATATCCAGCCTCTGGTTGGGCGCTATCTGCACTCTGTTGAGTTTGTAGCTCAGCTCTTCCGTGGTTATACCTTTAAAATCGTATTTCATAATTAAATCTCCAAATTGAATTTACCATATTATTTTACCATTTTTATCCTTCGCTGTCAATATTTAACCGCAAATTAACTTTTTTTATTGAAATTTACGCGCGGTGTGCTATAATGGGTTAGTAACTTTTATTAAGAGGTTTTGCCCGTGCAGAGAAAATTATATTTCGACAGACAGTACGGTTTAGAGACGTACGCCCTTATCGAGGACGGAAAAATAACCGAATACAGCGCCGAACCCGTTGTGGACGGGGCGGTTATAGGCAACATTTACAAGGGCAAGGTGACCAACGTTTTAAACGGCATGCAGGCGGCTTTCATCGACTGCGGCTTAGAGCGGCACTGCTATATTTCCGCCGCGGACTTAATCCCCGACAAATCGAAATTCGAGGGCGAGATAGACATTCCGCAGACGCTCAATCTGCACGAGGGCGACGAAATTCTGGTTCAGGTAATCAAGGCGGCGCAGGGCAAAAAGGGCGCGAAGGTCACCACCCGCCTCTCGTTCGTGGGCAAGTACATAGTGTATATGCCCGACACGCCGTTCGTCGGGGTCTCGGCAAAAATCGCCGACAAGGAGCTTCGCAAAAACCTTTTATTCAGCGCGAAAAAACAGTTAAAAGAGGGCGAGGGCATGATTGTGCGCACCGCCGCCCCCTACGCCGTTTTAAGCACCAAAATAAACGAGATAAACTACTTCCGCAAATTTTACAAAAACATGCTCGACCGCTTTAAAGACGCGCCCGTCGGGGAGCTTTTGTACAGCGATTCCCCCCTGCATATCCGCGTTTTACGCGATTTTATGCTTAGCGGCGGCGACGAGATTTACGTCGGCGACGAGCAGGTCTATAAGAGCATCGAGGGGCTTGCGGCGACCTATATGCACCACAATTCGGTAAAGCTTACACTGCACGACCCGCACACCGACCTGTTCTATTCCGAGGGAATTTACGGGCAGTTTTTATCGTCGCTCATGCCGAAAGTGGAGCTCGATAACGGCGCGTACCTTGTGATAGACCGCACCGAGGCGTTGACGGTTATCGACGTGAACACGGGCAAGTTTACGGGCGAGGACAGCTTGGAACACACCGTTTACTGCACCAACGTTTTAGCCGCGCGGGAGATTGCAAGGCAGGTAAAGCTTCGGAATATGGGCGGGCTGTTCGTCGTCGACTTTATAGATATGACCGAGGAAAACCACCGCGTTGCCATAGTTGCGGAGCTCGAAAGGGCTCTCCGCGCGGATAAAGCAAAGTGCCGCGTTCTGCCTATGTCCAAATTCGGGCTCGTCGAGTTTACGAGAAAGCGTATGGGCGTGGCGGCTTCCGAAATTATGCTCAAAAACTGCGGCGTATGCGGCGGCACGGGGGTTATGCGCTCGCACGAGAGCATTTTGGCGGAGTTCCGCGCAAAGCTTCTGGATATGCTTTCGCAGGGCGCGGAAACCGTGTGCGTGGACTTGAATTTCGAGGTCGCCAACCGCCTTTTAAGCTACGGCGCACTCAAAGAAAACATAGCCGCGCTGTACCCGCAGGCGAGGGTTTATATCATTTTTCACCGCACCTACCGCGAGGACAGTATGTATTTCCGCAAAGTAAATTCCCCCAATTTCACCTTGCCCGAGGGCACGGTTTTACTCTATTGACCCCGTACTATCATTAAATTAACGTAAAATTATAGTGTTAAGCACAGCGCGGGCGCGCGGCAAATCTTGCCGCGCGCACGCTTAATTATGCATTATTTCCCCGCCGCAGTGTTCGGCTATTTTCCGAACGTTACGGTATATTTGCCGCCAGTCGACGAGTCCCAATTATTTTCTTTTGTAACGGCGTCCCACTGCTCTTTTGTGCCGCCGAAATTTATAGTTTTAAGGTTGCCGCACCTGCCGAACGCAAAACTGCCGATAAATTCGACGCTTGCGGGAATCGTGACCTCTTTAAGCCCCTTACATTCGCGGAACATTCTTCTGCTTATCGCTTTGATACCGTCGGGGAACGCAAATTTTTCTATGCGGTAACAGTTGCCGAACGCCGCCTCGCCTATGCTTTCAACGCCGTCAGGCAAAGTCACGTCCTTCAGCTTTTCGCAGCTTTGAAAAGCCAAGTCGCCGATAGCTTTGAGCCCCTCGCAAAAAGTGACGCTTTCAAGGTTGACGCAGTCGTAAAACGCCCGATTGCCTATACTTTTAACCGACCCGCACATATCCACGCTCTTTATGCGTTCGTTCTTGTGAAACGCATTCTCGCCTATCACCGACGGGATATCGGGTATTTCAACTCGCTTTTCGAACTTAGACTTAATGCCCTCTATGAAGTAAACGCCGTCGTCCGTAAGATGTGCATTGAAATGTTTTAAAAGCTGCTTGCTTTTGTCTTTTTGGCTTTTCGTCTTAGCAAGCTTATCTTCAAGGCGAAGCCTGTCGCGCCCCTCGGCGGCTTGCGCCCTTTCAGCGATAAACGCGGCATAGTCAGCGTTTAAATTCAGCTTTTCTTCGCCGAACAGCTTTTCCGCGTCGGCTATAAGCTCGTCGATTTCGGGCGAAAAGTACAGCTCGAAATTGTTTGTAAGCACGCGCAAAAGTCCTAAATATCCGTCGGGCTCTGCGGGGCGTGCGTCGATATAATCTTCGCACAGCTTTTTCGCCTCTTCGTGTTTGCCGCGAACAATAAGCGTGCGTAAAACCTCTTCGTCTAAAGGTTGGATTATGTCCGCCGCCTTTTCGTCAAGCCTGAAGCCGCATTCGGGGCAAAATTTTCCGCCGCTTACCTCAAAGCCGCAGTTGGGGCAATATTTTATCATTTTATTATCTCCGTCTTTAAGTTTAAAACCACACTTGAATTATACACTTTTTATCATCAAACTGTCAAGACGGCGACCCCGCCACCGCAATTATTTCCGCCTATTTAAGCTCGACCACTCTGTTGTAAAGCACGGTGTATTTGTCGCTCAACTCCGCGTCGATATGAAAGTGCCCGAAGTACCAGTGTTTAAAATCTACGATATCTTCGAAATTCGACAGCATCTGGCTTTCGGGACACTCGAACTTAATGCCCGCCGAAATTCTCATTTGCGGGTACATGAGCGCACGCTGTCCGCAGGAGTGCGTTATTATGTAATCCACCTTGTTGCCGTAACGTTTAAGGTTTGTAAAGCCCTCGTCTAACTCTTCAAATGTCGGTAACTCCTGCGCCCACCAGCTTCTGCCCTCCGTGCGGAATACCTTGTCTATGCTCGTTGCGCCGCCGAAGGTGAAAATCGTCCTCCCCTCTATTTCGAAAACCTGCCCGCGCATAAGATGAATGATATCCGGCTTAATTAAATGCACTTTGCCGCCGTGCCACGTTTCGACGGGATATGCGTTTAACAAATCAAAATTTTCGTGATTGCCGTCGACGAACAGCACCGTCAAAGGCAAATCGGAAAATAATTTTAAACTGTCGTCAAGCGCGTCCTCAGCCCATATACCGCCGAAGTCGCCCGCGATTATTATGCAGTCCTTTTTCGTAAGCTCGGGGTGGTTATCGCAAAAGGCATGTATGGCAAGCAAATCGCTTCCGTGCGTGTCGCCCGTGACAAAAATTCTTCTTCTCTTCATAATCTTAACTCCCTATTTTAATTTGGTCGAGAACGACTTCCGCAATGGTTTTCATGCCCGCGGCGTCGGGGTGAATTCCGTCGAACGTTTCGTAACAACGCGGTTGGCCGTAAAGCTCTATCACCCTGCAACCGCACGCCTTTGCGAGGCTGCATATAACCGCACAGTACTCACCCATATACCCGCAGTCGTATCCCTTCTTTTTGCACAGCGTGAAGCACCAGATTTCCGCTTCGGGATAGTTGCGCTTAACCTTTGCAAGCATAGCCGCGTACGCGCTTTCAAAGCACGAAATATCGCCGTCCGCACCCGAGACGGGCACGCTCCAGCCCGCATCGTTGGTGCCCATATATATCATAATTACGTCGGGCGAAACGCCGTTTTCGCCAAGCCCCGCCGTCCGCTCGTCGCTGCACGCATACGACTCTATGCGGCACTCGGGGTGCTTTGTCACAAGCGTTCCCGACCAGGAATTGTTGACGAGCAGTCTGCCGCCGAGAGCTTCAATCACCTGCCCCCACCAAGTGTCGCCGTACTCCTTTACGCCGCTTGTAAGGCAGACCTCGAACTTATAGTAACTGTCGTACCCGAACGGCGTATAACCGTACAGCGAGCTTATCGAATCCCCCAAAACCGAAAAATATTTGCCTTTATACTCTTTCATTGTGTTCCCCCTCACCGAAATTTCAGTTTAAATTCCCCGACGGTCTGATACCCGTCGGGGGAAAATTCATCATTCGTAATTGTATCTCACGTTTCTTGTATCCGCCTTTACGGATTATAACACAACCGCGCACCCAAATCAACCAAAGTAATAATTCTTAATATAAATTAACCAACTTTGACATATTGAAAGCAACGGTGCAAGACGGGAAAGATAAGCGATACCGTAACCGCCGCACAGACAATTTGCGGCAACATGGCTGTTAAGGACATGACCACATACGCCTTTGCCGCGCCGTAAGAAAAGCCGTAATAAAGCGGCGTTATAATATCGTCAAGCGCGGTAAACAGCGCCGTCATTAAAACCGCCGACGACACAAGCACGACAAGTTTTAAAATTGATAACTCACGCTTGAATTTTATTCCCAGCAGTCCGAACACCACCACAAAAAGGTTGTAATATACAAGGTATAAAATTATAACCGTAGGGAAAAAGCCGAAAATAAAGCACCGCAAAATTGAAAAGGCGTTGGCGGCAAACAGTCCCCGTCTTATCCCGAAGCAATAGGAAAAGCTTAAAAGCAGCACGGTTACGATTTCAATTCCCGATATGCCGCTTAAAACGAATTGCCCGCCGATGAGCAGGGCAGTGAAAACACCGACGAGCGCAATTTCCTTAGCCGCTTTCATTTAAAAAGTCTGATACGCCCAGATATAGGTGCAGCCCTCTTTTACCGCCAAAGCTTCCGCACCCAAAGTAGCCGAGCCGTATATGACGCTTTCGTACTCGAACGTGCCCCAAGCGCTGTTGGCATTTTCGCTATCGTCCGTATAGAGCATCCAGTAACTTTTGGTCGTGTTAGACTTTCCGTTTATCGCCGTCACCATACCATCGGCTATCGTATACGTGAGCTCGCCCTCGCCCTGCAAAAAGTCCATATAATCTTTAAGCGTTTTGTCGTTATATTCAAAGGACGCAGAGTCGGCTTTTATGACGACGGGGTCGACAGTCGTATTCTTGTTGCATGCGGCAAACAGACAGCAAGCCAAAATAGCGATAAAGGTTGAAATTGCAGTTAAAAATTTTTTCATAAGTACCTCCTGAAAATAAAAATCCGTGCCTTAAATTTCGGGCACGGTAATAAAACATTACCCCGTTTCTCCACTGCCCGAGAGAGGTAATGCAAATTCAACGGGTAGGCAACCGGACTTTTACCGTAATGACTGTTGCGACGGACTTTCACCGCACTTCCCCTACTTTCTGTACTTTAAGTACAACTCGCATTGAATTATTAAGTTTTGATTATTGTAGCAAATAAGCAATATTATGTCAAAGCGTTTCCAAAGTTTTTACAAGCTCCAACGCGTCCTTCGTGTAATAATCCGCGCCTATTTGCTTTGCGATTTCGCAATTCAGCACCGCACCGCCGACGAATACGGGAGATAAGCACCCCGCCTTTTTGAGTGCGGAAATCGTCTCTTCCATACTCTTTACGGTGGTAGTCATGAGTGCGGAAAGCCCGATTGCTACGGGAATATGCCTTAACGAAGCTTTCACAACCTCTTCAATAGGCACGTCTTTGCCCAAATCTATAACCTCGTACCCGTACGACTGCAACACGACTTTTACTATGTTTTTCCCTATATCGTGCACGTCGCCCTTTACGGTGGCAAGCACTATTTTGCCCTTGTTTGCGCTGCCTTTGGGAAGCCTTTCCGTTATGACCGCAAACGCGCACTTTGCCGCTTCCGCCGAGGATACAAGCTGCGGCAAAAACAGTTTGCCCGCATTATATTCCGCGCCGACCTCTTCCAAAGCTTTAATCAGAATATCGTTGACAACCGCCATCGCTTCCCTTTTTTCAAGCTCTTTTTCGCACAACCCCGCAGCACACGATTTAACGCCCTTCTTTATACAGTCGGATAGGTTTGCCACGGCAATATGCTCGGTTGAAGCAACCTTTAAGGGCTGGGTGGCACTTGCAAAATCTTTATACGTTTGTATATATTTTTCGCAGTTTTCGTCCTCGCCCGAAAGGAGAGCAAACGCCTTTACCGCGCCAACCATTTCGCCGTCGAGGGGGTTCATAATGGGCATATTCAGTCCGCTCTGCATAGCCGCAACCAAAAAGGTCTTGTTTATAAGCCCTCTGTTGGGAAGCCCGAACGAAACGTTTGAAACGCCGAGCGCCGTTTTTACGCCCAGAGTTTTTACGAGCGACAGCGCCATTAACGTCTCTTTTACGAGCGGTTGTTCCGCCGAAGCCGTTAAAACGAGCGTGTCTATCATAATATTGTGGCGGGGTATGCCGTAGCTTTCGGCGCGGGAAATAATGCGTTTTGCAATTTCGAAGCGCTTTTCCGCGGTCTTAGGCACGCCGCGGCTGTCCATTGTTAGCCCCAAAACGACCGCGCCGTATTTTTTTGCAACGGGGAAGATTGCGTCCATAACGCTGTCTTCGCCGTTTACGCTGTTTATAAGCGGTATGCCGTTATAATAGCGTGCGCCGCGCTCTATCGCCTCTTTCGAGGAGCTGTCAATCTGCAACGGCAGGTCTGCGTATTCCTGCACTTTCGTCACGGCTTTTTGCATAACTTCGGCTTCGTCGAGTTGCGGCAGACCCACGTTTAAATCGAGGATATCCGCGCCCGCTTCCTGCTGTGCGACCGCCTCGTTTACAAGGTAATCGGAATCGCCCGAAAGTAACGCCTCTTTTAACTTTTTCTTGCCCGTGGGATTGAGCCTTTCGCCGCAGATTTTAACGCCGTCGATAGATACCGCTTTTGTCGCGGAATTTATTACGGTACGTTTTTCCACGGTAGGGCGGTTGACCTTGCGCCCGCCGAACTTCGATATTGCCTTTATAAATTCGGGAGTAGTTCCGCAACAGCCGCCGACGACGCTCACGCCCATACCGATAAATTTTTTTATATAGCTTTCGAATTCTTCTACGCCGAGGGTGTATTCGGTTTTGCCGCCTTTATACTGCGGCAACCCGCGGTTGGGCTGAACCATTACGGGCACGCCGCTCACCGCAAGCATGCGCGCAACAATTTTTTCCGTATCCTGCAAGCTGAGCGAACAGTTTACGCCCAAAGCGTCTACGCCCAGCCCTTCAAGCGTATTTGCAACGATTTCGGGCGTGGAGCCCGTGAGCGTTCTGCCCGTTGAATCGAAGGTCATAGTCGCAAATAACGGCTTGTCCGTATTTTCCTTAACGGCGAGAATACACGCCTTTATCTCGTATAAATCGGAAAAGGTTTCGGCGATATAACCGTCAACCGAATCTTTCGTAAGATTTACAACCTCGGCAAACGCCTCGTGCGCCTCGTCGAAGGTGAGCGTGCCCAAGGGCTGTAACATTGCGCCGGTAGGTCCTATATCGAAAAACACTTTTTTGCCCGCCGCACGCGCGTTTTCAATCGCGCTTCCCGCCAGCTCTTTTATTGCGTACTTGCCCTTATACTTAATGCGGTTCAAACCGAAAGTGTTCGTAGTTATGCAATCGGCGCATGAATACGAACGGTGTATCGCCCGAATTTCGGCGGGGCGGGTTATGTTGAGCTCTTCCGGCACGCCCGCAAGTCCGCGCTTTTCAATCTCGCTGCCCATCGCGCCGTCAAATATAATTACTTGTTGCCCGAGCCGTAACACGTTTTCCCCTCCACTCTGTATTCGCAGCCTTCGGAAACGATACAGTTTTTGCACGATTTTTTTGCGGATTTGCCAACGGCGATTATGCCCGCCATAGATTTACTCGGCAGCATATAGTTAGTTTCCGTGAGGGTAATACCCTTCTTTTCGGGCTTCAGAATTTCAAAAATATATTTCAGGTCAGAAACGTCGCTTCCGCCGTAGCCGGGGCAAAAGCGGTAGGATAAATCGCCCGAGACAGTCTTTTCGTACTCGTCCGAAAGCTCTTCCAGATATGCGCTCGCGCACGCGTCCAAAACGACGGCTTTTACGGCGTTAGTGCGTTCGTAAAATTTAATACGTCTGTCCGCCTCGCCGCCCAAGGTCATAACCGAGATTATCACCCCGCGGCTTCCTTTAAGATATTCGGAATACGGCGGTTTGTTTAAGAACGCGGGCGGACTATCGAAAAATTTGTAATCGTACACGAAGTGCGCAAGCCCTTCGAGCTCCTGCATACAGCACAAAATTTCCGCGTCCGTCCTTTCGTCTTTTTGTGCGCCGCGAAAATTGAGGTATGAATATATCCGTTTTTCAAGCCGTGAAGTAATCATTTATAACGTTTTTAAGCCTTTCAAAGATTTCAATCGCCGTGTCCGCGTTGTTCATCGTGTAGATATGCACGCCGGGCGCGCCCTTTGCAATCAAATCGCATATCTGATAGACGGCGTAATTTATGCCTACCTCGCGCATGGAATCGGGCGATTTTGCAAACACCTCTATCATATTTATAAGCTCTATGGGAATTGTGCTTCCACACATCGACTTGATTTTGGCTATGTTTTTAACGTTCGTTATGGGCATTATTCCCGGTATTACAGGTACGTCCACGCCCACTTTTCGCGCCTCGTTTACAAGGCGGTAGTAATATGAATTGTCGTAAAATAACTGCGTTATCAAAAATTTTGCGCCGCAGTCGCGCTTCTTCTTTAAATTTTCGATATCGTCGTAAAGCGTGGGGCTTTCCGCGTGCCCTTCGGGATAGCAAGCCGCGCCCGCGCAAAAGCCGTACTTTTCAAGGTAAGTCAAAAGGTCGGTTGCGTGCGGAAAATGCTTGCCGTAATCTTTGCCGTTGGCTTCGGGTCTGTCGCCGCGGAGAGCCAAAATATTTTCAACGTCTATATCTTTAAGCTTCTCCGCAAGCGCGTCTATCCCCTCATAAGTGGACGGACCGCCCGTTATATGCGCCAAAGGCTCTAAGCCGCACGATTTTATATGCTCTGCAATTTCCGCCGCGCCGCGCGCGTTTGAACCGCTCGCCCCGTAGGTTACGCTTATAAAGTCGGGATTTAACGCCTTTAATTTGTCAATCGTTTTATACAGCTTTTCCTTTTCGTCCGCGCCCTCTTTTTTAGGCGGAAACACCTCGAACGACAGCGTTCTTTTGTTTTTCAGTATTTCGTCGATTCTCATTGTAAGCACCTGCGCTGCAAAAGCGCATTATAATCTTATCACACTTTACTTTAAATCGGCAAGCGTTATCCCGTCGAAAAAGTCGTTTATGACGCCGTGCAGCTTTTTCCACATAGGCAAAGTCTTGCAGTTTTCCGCCCGCGGGCAGATATCCGCACACCTTTCAAGGCAAGCCACGGGGGCAAGGTCGTCGCCCTCGGCAAGTCTTAAAATTTCGCCCACGGTGTAATCGTAGGGGGCTTTAACCAACCGATAGCCCCCTCCCTTGCCGTGAACGCCTTCCACAAAACCCGCCTTTACGAGCGCGGGCATTATTTTTTCTACGTATTTTAAAGACAGCTCCTGCCGTTCGGCAACCTCTTTCATCGGCACATAGCCGCCGTCGCCGTGTTCGGCGAGGTCGAGCATTACCCTTACGGCATATCTTCCGCGCGTGGAAACCTTCATACTTTACACCTCAGCAAAAAAGCGGCGTAGACAGATATCTGTCCCCCGTGTCGGGCAACAGCACGACTATGTTCTTGCCCGCGTTTTCCTCTCTTTTGGCAAGCTCGATTGCCGCCCATACCGCCGCGCCCGAGGAAATACCTACAAGCACGCCCTCGCTTTTTCCTATAAGCTTGCCAATTTCGAAAGCGGCTTCGTTTTCAACGGTTATTATCTCGTCGTAAATCTCGGTATTCAGCACTTCGGGCACGAACCCCGCGCCTATACCCTGAATTTTGTGCGCGCCGGCAACGCCCGTCGAGAGCACCGCGGACGAGGCGGGCTCCACCGCAACAACCTTTAAGGCGGGATTTTTCGATTTTAAATATTCCCCCACGCCGGTAAGCGTTCCGCCCGTACCTACGCCCGCGACGAAAATATCCACTTCGCCGTCGGTGTCGGTCCATATTTCGGGACCGGTCGTACGGCGGTGAATTTCGGGATTGGCGGGGTTTACAAACTGACCGGGGATAAAACTATCCGGTATCCCCTTTGCAAGCTCTTCCGCTCTTTCAATAGCGCCCTTCATACCCTTCGCGCCCTCGGTTAAAACGAGCTCCGCGCCGTAAGCCTTCATTATCTGCCGCCTTTCCACCGACATAGTTTCGGGCATGACGATAATAATTCTGTACCCCTTCGCCGCCGCGACAGAGGCAAGTCCAATTCCGGTATTGCCGCTCGTCGGCTCTATAATTACGGAATTCGGCTTTAATACTCCGCGAGCCTCGGCATCCTCTATCATGGCTTTTGCGATTCTGTCCTTAACCGAGCCCGCGGGGTTGAAATATTCGAGCTTTGCAAGTATTTTAGCCTTTAAACCCAACTGTTTTTCTATGTTCACAAGTTCCAAAAGGGGCGTTTTGCCTACAAGCTCCGCCGCGCTGCTGTAAATTTTCATTGTTATACCTCTTATTTTATTGCCGCAAATCCGCGCTCTAAGTCGGCGATAATGTCGTCGATATGCTCGGTGCCTATCGAGAGGCGGATTGTGTTCGGCTTTATGCCCTGCTCTTTAAGCTCGCTTTCCGAAAGCTGACTGTGCGTCGTCGTTGCGGGGTGAATAACCAAACTCTTCACGTCGGCAACGTTAGCAAGCAGCGAGAAAATTTTAAGACTGTCGATAAATTTATGCGCTTCTTTCACCCCGCCCTTGATTTCGAACGTGAAAATCGACGCGCCGCCGTTCGGAAAGTACTTTTTATATAGCCCGTTGTCGGGGTGTCCGTCAAGCGAGGGGTGATTGACCCTTTCCACAAGCGGGTGCTTGCTTAAATATTGCACTACCTTTGCGGTATTTTCGGCGTGACGCTCCACGCGCAGGGACAGCGTTTCAACCCCTTGCAGAAGCAAGAACGCGGCAAAGGGCGAAATCGTCGCGCCCGTATCGCGGAGGAGTATCGCGCGGATATAGGTCACAAACGCCGCACTGCCCGCCGCTTGCGTAAACGAAATGCCGTGATAGCTGGGGTTGGGGGCGGATATCGCGGGATATTTGCCGCTTGCCGCCCAGCCGAAGTTTCCCGAATCGACTATAACGCCGCCGAGCGTAGTACCGTGACCGCCCAAAAATTTGGTTGCCGAATGTACGACGATATCCGCACCGTGCTCTATGGGGCGAATCAAATAGGGCGTGCCGAATGTGTTATCCACAACAAGCGGAAGCCCGTGTCTGTGCGCGATTTCCGCAAGCGCGTCGATATCGGGTATGTCGCTGTTGGGGTTGCCGAGCGTCTCTATGTAAATTGCTCTCGTTTCGGGCAAAATCGCCGCCTCGACCTCTTTAAGATTATGTATATCGACGAAGGTTGCGGTTATGCCGAAGTTAGGCAAAGTGTGGGCGAGAAGATTGTAGCTCCCGCCGTAAATGGTCTTTTGCGCTACGAAATGTCCGCCGTTTTGCCCGAGAGCTTGCAGCGTATAGGTTATTGCCGCGGCGCCCGACGCAAGAGCAAGCGCCGCAACACCCCCTTCGAGAGCGGCTATACGCTTTTCGAGCACGTCTTGCGTAGAGTTAGTAAGTCTGCCGTATATGTTGCCCGCGTCGGCAAGCCCGAAACGGGCGGCGGCGTGGTCGCAGTTTTTGAATACGTACGAAGTCGTAGCGTATATTGGCACCGCGCGCGCGTCGGTTGCGGGGTCGGGCTCTTCCTGCCCTACGTGAAGTTGCAAAGTTTCGAATTTATATTCTGACATAATTTTTCTCCTTAATTTTTAATTGATTTTTGTTTTAAAAGCTTTTAAGGAGATACATTCGTCCGAAACGGAAATTCGCTCTTACCAATTCTTCGAAATAATTTTTAATCGCTTCCTTTCGCATTTTTTATTTACCTACCGTTTTGGTTGGTAATATTATATTTCCTACGAAGCGGAAAGTCAATAAAATTTGTATAAAAAATGAAAATTTATAAATAAAGCGGATATATATACAGCAGTCCCCGCCTATTATACACTTTTAAGTATACATACCCCCGCGCTTTAAGCAAGAAAATGCAGAAAAACAGCGGGCGGAGATTTGCTCCAAATCTCCGCCCGCACTTTTTTTATTAGCAATTTTTATATAGCTTACAGCTATTCGCCTTCGTAATTGTAGTTTATAGTGTAAGGCGCATTATTATACCAACTTATATCAATCTTCTGCCATTGACTTTCGTTTCCTTTATAATTTATCGTTTTAAGCCTCTTACATTCATAAAATGCCTTCTCATCAATATGGGTTACGCTTGCCGGTATCGTTATTCTTTCAAGCCCCGAACAATCGCGGAACATAGAAAGCGGGATTCGCGTCACTCCGTCAGGTAAAGCAATGTTTTTAAGCGATATACAACTCTCGAACGCACCCCAACCTATATCTATATGCGTAACGCTTTTGGGCATTGTTACGCTTTTAAGCTCCCAACAAAATGAAAAGGCACCAACGCCTATATCCGTCAAGCTATTGCCTAATGTCACGCTTTTAAGCTCTCTGCAATCATTAAACGCATTATCGCCGATAATTTTAACGCCGTTGCAAATTGTAACGCTTTTAAGACTGTAATTGCTCTCGAACGCTTTTTCGCCTATTTCGGAAACAAAGCCGTGAATTACCACTTCGGTAAGGTTATTCTTTTTCGGTTTTACTAAAATATACGTGCCGTCGCCCTTTTTCTGAAATACAAACAGCTTGCTGTCTTGCTTGAAAAGCTTCTTTAATTCCTTTTCATTTTCAATTTGCCTTTTGGCTATGGCAAGCTTTTCGGCAACATTTATGTCGCCGCCAGAAATTTCGGTTTCATTCTCGATGAGCTTAGCCCCGCACTCCAAACAAAATTTTCCGCTCTCAAACTCTTTTCCGCACTTAGGACACTGCATTGCCATTTTTCTTTTTCTCCCTTGTTATTTGTTTGATTATATCATTTATATGTTGCACTGTCAATAACGTTTTGCACAATGAAAACGAGCTTTCGATAGGTCAGCGGAACTATATTTACCGCAATACGACCTTCCCCTTAGGGGGGAAGGTGGCATTTTCAAGGAACAAGAAAATGCCCGCCCGCGTAGCGGTACTGCGTGCCGACAAGTCGGGGCGCACGTAGTACGAATGAGGGGTTGGCAAATAAAAACCGACTAACCCCTCATCCGCCACAACCTTACGGTTGCGGCACCTTCCCCCTAAGGGGAAGGTTAAATTAAGGTTCTTTATACAATACAAGCAAAAAAGTCGTAAACGCCTTTAAGCACTATACTTCGCTTGCGCTCGTGCCGCCTTACGGCGGGGCGGCGAGACTATCGCCTTCAAGCTCTTAGCCATTACGGGTTGAAAGATATTACAGAATACAAAAATAAAGAACACGCTTATGCGTGTTCTTTATTTTTGAAATCCGGCAACTTCCTACTCTCCCAAGCCGTAATGGCTAAGTACCATCGGCGATAATGAGCTTAACGGGAAGTGACGCCGCATAATTTCTTTTCTCTCTCCCTGCCTCTTCTTTGCGGCTATTCCCAGAAGTTAAGCTCGCGCCTAAGGCACTCAAACATTTCACCTCGAAAAAAATATTATCTTATTTCAAAAAATAGAAGGCACCGCAAGGGTACCTTCTATTTTTTGAAATCCGGCAACGTCCTATCCTCCCGACGCGTAATGCGTAAGTACTTTCGGCGCAATAGAGCTTAACT
>JAMPAF010000006.1 GCA_023667345.1 Clostridiales bacterium | reverse complement strand
TTGCTACGCAAGCCACCTTCCCCCTTTAAAAGGGGTAAGGCATTTTGCTCCCGCAATGCCGCATAATGACGGTGGGTACGGCGGTTAGGGGTGAGAAAGCGCAAACGCTAACTATGCTTCGTTCACACCTTGAAACCGTGCGGCATAAAAATTTTATGCGGCGGCGTATTTTTTTGTTCTTAAAGGCTTGTCCGCGGCGTATATTTAGGATAGGCAACCGAAAAAGAGCCTATATAAATTAAGAAAATCTCAGGAGTACGCGATATGGAACAAGGTCTGGAATACGCACAAATGTTGGAGATACCCGTAAGCACTGTAAGCGTGGTTAAAAAGAAGAATCTGTTTTCCCGCAAGGCGAAGCATGCCGACGAATTAAAGAACAGGGTTGTGGAGAGCGTCAACGAGCGTTTGGACGAAGGCGGCGCGTTGCCTACGGAAGGCGAAACGTACGGCGAAGAGCCCAACGGCTACGTTCAGACCGAGGATTTGACAGCCCCCGTCAAGACCAAAAAGAAGACGGGCGTTGCGGGCAAGATTATAATTGCCGAAACGGCGGCGGCTTGTCTTTTGGCGGCGGGCATATTCTTAACCAACGTTTTCGTTCCCGACACGGCTATAAACACGTTTATGGGCGGGCTGACCGCCGTAAAGGCAAAGGAGGCGTCGTACAATCAGTTCAAGCTGACCTCGGTTGTGAGCGAGCTTTCCGACGCCGACGTTGCGGTGACCGACGACGGGGTTATACACTTTACCGAGACCGCGGCGGTATACCCCGTATGCGACGGCGAGGTGGCGAGCGTTACGGAAAACGACAGCCTGTACACGGTGAAAATCGCGCACACCTCTAAGTTCGTGAGCGTGATTACGGGGCTCGATACGGTGTACGTCGCGGTGGGCGACGAGGTGAAATCCAACCTGCCCTTTGCCTTTTCAAACGGCGCAAACGAGGTGCGCGTATCCATGTACGACGGCGACACGCTGTTAAACTGCTATACGTTGTCGGGCGCGGTGCCCGTCTGGAATTCGTGAAGGTAACAGTTCACCCGCTCTTTTTCGGGGTAATGATATTCTTTGCGCTGTTCAGCGGACTGCCGTCTGTGCTCATCTGCCTTGTGACCGCGCTCATGCACGAGAGCGGTCACATTTTTTGCGCCGCCAAAATGGGGTTTAAGTGCGAGCGGATTAAAATTATGCCGTACGGCGCGGCGGCTGTCTGCAACATAGACGGCATACGCGCGGGCGACGAGATAAAGCTCGCCCTGGCGGGTCCCTTCGTCAATGCGTGCATGTGCGTCGCTTTGGCGGGGCTGTGGTGGTTTTTCCCCGAAACGTACGCCTACACCGACACGGTTATGCACGCCAACGTTGCAATGCTCACGGTAAACTTGTTGCCCGCGTACCCGTTGGACGGCGGCAGAGTGGCGGCGTGCGTGTTCCGCAAATTCTTCACAAAACGCGCCGCGCAGATAGTTTTAAAGGCGGTCGCCGTAGCCGTCGCCGCGGGGCTAATCGTCGCGTTTTTCTTCTCGGGCTACAACCCGACGCTCCTCTTTTTCTCACTGTTTCTTTTAGGCTCGACAATAGAAAAAGCCCCCTCGGCGGAGCTTATCAATTTCTCGTCGAAGGGCAAGCTTAAAAGGGGAATTGAGGTGAGGTACGTGCTGTGCGACAAGTCGCTCACGTTCAAGGACGCGTTCAAAAAATTGGACGACAAGCGTTACCTCGTGTTGCAGCTGTACGACGAGGGGGTCGCCGACGAAATTACGCAGGACGAGTTGTACGAGGCGGCGGCAAGCCATTCCTTTTACGACCGCGTTTTCGGGGAAGAGGAGGAAAGTCCGCCCTTTTCAGAGCTTGCGGACGGCGGCTATTTTTCGAGGAACGAGCGGGAGAACAGCTCTTCCGCGATATTGCCCGAAAGCACGGCTTTAACGCAGCTTGTGCCGAGCGACACGGCGTCGTCTACCGCGCCCGCAAGCGATGTGAAATCGTAGTCGGTGGAGTACTCCTGCCGCTTGGCTTTTAAAAGGGCGCGGGTGTAGGAGAAGTGCCGCTTTAAACAGCGTTCGACGCCCGTAACCGTGACCTCGGGCTCGATTTTTTCTATGCAGTCGTACAGGGCAAAAGTTGCGCCCATAACGCGTTCGCGGGGCAATATGTTTCGGGGAATCGCAAATTTGCGGCTTATAAACAGCCCCAAATCGTTCTCCATGCGTATGTGCGCCATAGGCAGTTTTGATTGACTTTCGAACGCATATATGGCGGGGTGAAGGGTGCAGTCCAGCGCGTAGTGGGTGGCAAACCCCGCCGCATACGAGGGGTTTTCGTCCTTTAAAATTGCGAACAGTTCGCGTGCGGGCATATTGTGCAGACGCCGCCCCAAATTGGTCTTTTTAAAACTGAGTTTATAGGCGAAAAATACGTCGCCGCCCTGCGCGCCGAGCATATACAGCGTGTGGTCGGCGACGGCTTTTTTTTCTTCTTTCGAGCATTTGTCAAGAATAATTTTAGCGCATATCGCGTGTGAAAAATAGTCGGGCATACTATAAGTTTTCCCGTTTACAGTAAAATAAATACTGCTGAACAAACCCCGAATATTCCCCGAAGAGCGAGGTGAAGTACGCGTTTATCTTGTCGCGGCTTTTTAATGTGCCGCCGAAGTCCTCGCGATAGATTTTTTCTATCCAGGTGTCGACGGGGAAGCTCGCGGCTTTTTGAAAGCCGAATAAACTTACGCAGTCGGCAACCTTCGGACCGACGCCGTGATAGGTTAAAAGCTCCTTTTTGAGTGCGGGCGCGTCTAAGTTTTTAAGGCGGTCTATGCCCTCGGCTGCGACCCGCTTTGCCGTTTGAACGATAAACTCGTCGCGATACCCTGCGCCGAGGCTCTTATAAAACGCCGCGTCCCTTTCCGCAAGGCGGGCGGCGGCGGGGAATGTGTAGTATTCTTCCCCCATAAATTCACGTCTTTCCCCGACCGTTCGGGAAATGCGCGAGATTATACCCTTGATTCGGGGTATGTTGTTGTTCTGCGAAACGATAAAGGAAAAGAGCATTTCCTCGGGGTTCTGATTGAGTAGCCGCAAGCCCTTGGCGACCTCGCACGCGCGGGTTATTACAGGCACGTTAAAAGCCTTGATTTTTTCAATAACTGCGGCATATTCCCGCCCCAAATCAAAAAAATCGTAAAAATAATCGGGGTTTTCGCTCTCTATAACCGTATTGTTTCCGTCGATATAAACGTAGCACGCCTTGTCGGTCGAAAAGACCTTGTAGCCCTCTTTGTACGGTTCGAAGCGGAATATCTGCCCGCATTCGAGCACATCTTTGGGGTTAAAGTAGGTTTTGTCGTAAGTTAGTTTGTTCATTTATGTCCTCGCGTTATAAGGATGTCGTTTCGCGCCGTCGTTGGGCGGTTGCCAGATTACCGTCATTGCGCCCGCTCGCGTATACGTCCTACGGTTACCGTCATTGCGAAGCGCGCTTGCGCGCTGTGGCAATCCAGAATTACGGAGTTTGCGGGTGTTCGCCTTAAATAGCGTTGTAATAAGGCAAGGTTAGTTTTGCGCGAAAATACCTCTTCGAGGCGCGCAAAAAGATTCTTCGACTGCGCACGGCGAAAGCTTTCGTGTTTCAACATTTACCGCTCTGCCGTGCTACGCTCAGAATGACAGAGGGTAGGCGGTGCCGCTTTCCGCTACTGCGTGCCGCACGGGCTCACGGTGCGTTACGCACATGTCTTGCTTGTCTTTCCGAGGCTGTATTCTATCATTTTAGTTTGTGGTTGTCAATCGGGGGATGCAAATTCAACGGAAACCGAGCCTGCCGACAGGTCAATATCTATCGTCTTTCCGATAGCCGCGCCGTGCTGTCCGCCTACGTTGCAGGAACCCGCCGACTTGTCTACCGAGATGGAGTAGTCGCTCTTCGAACCGAGCACGGTTACGGAAGCCGTTCCCGCCGAAAGGTCGATTGAAATGTCGTCGCACTTTACGCAGTCAACCAACGCCATGCCCGCCGACAGGTGCAGGTCAAAGGCGGTGCAGTCCACTCTGTCCGCGTCCAGTTTGCCCGCCGAAAGGGAGGCGTTGAACTTGTTGCAGACCACCGTGCCGTCGAAATTTATCTTGCCTGCAGAAAGGCTCGCTCTCACATTTCCGAACTCCCCGCCCCGAATGTTTGCGGAGCCCGCCGACAAGTCAACCTTTAAGTCCATGACTTTGCCGTCGGGAATTTTTACGGTGATGTCGGGAATTTTATTCCAGCCGAACCATATAAAAAACGTGGTCTTTGGTTCAACGTACACGCAGCCGTTCTTTTCGTAAACTTTATATCCGTACTGATAAGCGTCGGGATACTCGACCTCAACCTTGTCGCCGTCGTGGAAAACAATGTTCATCTTGCCCGCCGAAAGGCTTAAATCCAAATTCGTGTTGTCGCTCTGCGCGTTGAACGTGCGCATATCGTACTCGACCTGAATTTTCCAGCCGTTCATGCCGAGCCCCGCAATAAATAAGACGATGCCTATAACGAGAACTATTATGCCGACAGATAAAAATATTTTCCAGACTTTCATTTAAGGTCGCCTTCTTTACATAAATTTTTCGACGTGAATTTTTTTAATTTAAGCCAAAGCTTTTTTACAAGCAGGCGGACGGGTATGAGTATCAAAAATCCCGCTCCTGCGATTATCAGCCCGTATCCAATATTTATTACCATCATCGCCGCCGAACCGTTGCGCGAGGCAAGCCCGCCGACAGCCGCGCCCGCGATAACAAACCCTTCGACTATTCCCGCTATGCACGAACCAATCAGCAATACCGACAGGGCGGTTAAAAGCACCGTAAGCGCTATCCCCCCGACGGTGCGCCACGCGCCCGATTTCTTTTCCGGCGTTTGCTCCGCGGCGGGAGGGGGAACTTCCCGTTCGGGTAACTCCTTGCCGCCTTGCGGCGCGTAGCCGTCTGCGCAGCTTTGCGCCGAGCCTTCGCGGCTGCCCTCTAAAATGCGCTTTGCAACGTCGTAGGGCGCGCCGAACTCCCCGATAATCTGTGCCTCGCTCTTGCCCGCGTCGCGCTTGTCGGCGTACATTTCGGAAAAGTACGAAAAAATTTTCTGTTTTTCCTCTTCAGGAAGGTTTACGAGATAGCTTTCAACCTCGTCTTTCCATTTTATATAAGTCATCTCTTCCCACCGAAAATTCTGAGGTAAATTGCGTTTATCGCCTCAAAATCCCTTTTGCTCTCTTCGAGTTTCTTTAAGCCGACGTCGGTGATTTTGTAGTACCGCCGCAAGCGCCCGTTAAACTCCTTGGTGTGCGTAGTAACCGCGCCGCCCGCTTCGAGCCTCTTTAAAATGGGGTAAAGCGTGCTTTCGGATATGATTATAACTTTCTGCAAATCGACTATTATTTTATAACCGTAACTCTCGCCGTCCTTCAACGCATACAATACGCAGGCGTCGAGCACGCCCTTTTTTATCTGTGCGTCCACGCTTAATACCTCGCTTCGCCTAATACTATACATTACATAGTATACACTGTCAAGTATTTTTATAAAAAAATTACTTAAAATATTTGCATATGAATTATGCGATAAAACAAAGGATAGGAGCGGTAAAGAAAATTCTGCCGTCCGAAGATATTCTCGTTTTCGAGTTCGAAAGCGCGGCGGGCAAGAAATTCGCCGTAATCTACGCCGACGGAATTGTCGACAAGAATATGATAGGCGAGCTCGTCATAAAACCCCTGCGCGAGGCGGAGGGGGATATCTCGGCGGACGACGTTAAAAAGCTTTTAGCCTCGCCCGACGTAAAGGACGGCAAGGATTTAAAGGACGCGGTAAAAAACATATCCGACGGCAACGCCGTTTTGTACACGGACGGGGAGAAGGACTTCTTTATAATCGGCGTAAAGTCGCCTCCGGGGCGCTCCGTCGCCGAACCTCCCACGCAGGTAACCGTAAAGGGTCCTCGCGAGGGGTTCACCGAGGATATAAAGGTAAATTTGGGTTTGGTGCGAAAGCGGGTTAAGAGCGACAAATTGCAGATAAAAACGCTCTCTGTCGGCAAGCAGAGCCAGACGGCGGTGGCAATCTGCTATATCGACGGGGTGTGCCCCGAGGGCTTGCCCGAGCGCATTGAAAAGCGGATATCCGCCAACCAAATAGATATCGTGCCCGATTCTTCGTACGTGGCGGCGTTCGTTTCCGAGCGTCCGCACTCGCTGTTCAAGCGCAACGCGACGAGCGAAAAGCCCGACATATTCTGCGCCAAAATGTGCGAGGGAAGGGTGGGGATAATAGTCGACGGCTCGCCTATCGCGCTCACCGTGCCGTATATGCTCGTCGAAGATTTTCAGACGGCGGAGGACTACTACGCGGTAAGTTACCGCTCGACTATATTGCGCGTTCTGCGCCTTGCGGCGGTGCTTATAGGCATCATTCTGCCCGCGGTGTACGTGTGCGCGCAGCTTTTCAAAATACAGTTAATACCCGCGCAGCTTCTCTTCAAAATTGCAAGCTCGGTTGCGGGCATACCCCTATCGCCGAGCGTAGAGATATTCCTGACGCTGTTCGTCTTGGAAGTCTTGAACGAGGCGTCGATACGTATGCCGAAGTATGTGGGGCTCGCGCTTTCGGTCGTGGGCGCGCTCGTTCTGGGCGACACCGCGGTAAAGGCGGGCATAATCTCCACGCCCGCGGTAATAATAATCGCGTTTTCGGCGATATGCCTTTACACCGTGCCCGATTTGGTCGAAACCTCGACGACGCTGAGGCTTGTATTTTTAATCATAGCGGGCTCGCTCGGAACGTACGGCATGATTTTGGGGATTGCGTTCATTCTTTGCTATTTAGTTACCGAGCAGGACTACGGCGTGCCCCTTTTGGCTCCGTATGCGCCGCTTATAGGCAGGGATATGCGCGACAGCCTTTTAAAGTCGAACGCCTACGCGCTCACGAAGCGACCTAAGGTGTTCAAAACCAAAAACCGAGTGAGGTTAAAGACCGAAAAATGAAAGAAAAAATATCCGTAAGGCAAATCTGCTTTATATTAATTGCGTACAACGCGGCGTCGAAAATGCTGCTCTTTCCTACTACGGCGGCAAGCTCGGTGGGCAACGCTCTTATCTTCACCGCGCTCTTCAACCTCGTGTTGCAGACGGTGATAATCTGGTCGGTTTCCTATCTCAGCTCGCGCACGGACAAGAGCTTTTTCGGGCTTTTGGAAAACACGTTCGGCAAGATTACGGCAAAAATAATTTACGCCTTCTTCGCGCTGTATTTTCTCGTCTCGGCGATAGTACCCATAAATGAGCAACAGCTCTTGGTGCACGACAGCTTTTACGACACCATGCCGTCGCTCTCGGTATTTCTGCCCTTCTTTATCTTTTCGGTGTACGCTGGCGTAAAATCGTTCACAAATGTGGGAAGATGCGCCGACATGATGTTGCCCGTGTTCGTCCTCTGCGCCGCCGCATTTTTGATAATGTCGGTGGGCGAGGCGGACTTTACAAACTTACTGCCCGTGCTCACCCAACCCTTTTCAAAGGTGGCGGGCTTCTCGCTGTCGTCAATTTTCCGCTTTTCCGAGAGCGCGTTCCTGTTAATGTTTATGGGGCACTTCAAATATAAAAAGGGCGACGCCACAAAACTCACTATATCGTACGCTTTGGGCGGGCTCGTCGTGATAGCGATTATGGCGGCGTTCTATTCGCTGTACGGCGCTCTTGCGCCCACCCGCTCGTTTGCGATAAGCAACATTTCGGTGTTCTTCCCCGTAATAGGTTTCGTGGGCAGAATAGATTTGTTTTTGGTGTATGCGTTCGATTTGGTCGCGCTGTTTGCGGCGGTTCTGAATATTCAGATGTGCGTGCACTGTCTCGAAATCACTTTCGATAAAAAGATACGCATAATCTACTCGCTGTGCATAAACGCAGTCCTCATTGCGGTAACGTTTATTTTCAACAACAATTACACCGTGCTTCAAAAAATAGCGGGCGACTGGCTGTGGATACCCGCGCTGCTGTTCGCGTATTTAATTCCCGTGCTCGCCTGGGCGCTAAGGAGAAAGTCAAGATGAAACGACCCGCATTAAAGCGTTCGCTTACAATTTTCTATCTATTAATATTCGCGGTGCTGTCCTTTCTGTTTTTTACCAACGATTTCGGACTTCTGGACTTGCGTAAAACCTCGGTCGTAATAGGCGTGGGGCTGGATATTGAGGAGGAAGAGGTCGTGCTTACCGCGCAACTCGCCGTGCCTCAACCCGCCGAAAACGGCGAAAACACAAAGTTCAACGTGGTCACGGGCAAGGGCTCGACGGTCGCGGCGGCTTTAAACGAGGTGAACGTTAAAACGGGCTTTTACCCTAAGCTCGTCTTTTGCAAGCTCATAATTCTCGGCGAAAGCTGTTTTAAAGAGGATATCAAAACGCTTTTGGACTACTTTTACCGCAACGAATACACGGGGCTCACTCTAAGCGTGGCGGCGTGCGAGGGGAAGGCTTCCGAGCTTATTGCCCAACAGTTTCCTTGCGGCAACTCGGCAACCGACGTCATAGACAAGCTGCTCTCGTCCGAGGCGCAGGCTTCGGGCAACGTCGCCGCGGCTACTGTTAAAGATATAGGCGAAAAGCTGTTTTCCAAGAGTGAGGCGTGCTATATGCCCTATCTTGAAAACGGCAAGGTTGAAGAGGAAGGCGGCGGAGGCGAGAGCGGCGGAAGCGGCGGGGGCGATAGCGGCGGAGGCGGCAGTCAGCAGTGCGAAGAGAGCGAGCTCACGTGCAACAAGTGCGCCGTGTTTTCAAAGGGCTATTTCAAGGGCGTTCTGCCCGTTGAGCAGACCTTCGCGCTCAATCTTTTGTTCAACGAAGTGCGTCACGCGTTCGTAGAGAGCGGCGGGGAGCAGGAGGTCAAAATTTTGGGCTTGCGCAATTGCAAGGGCGGCGTCGGTTTAAAGATTGAAAACGGCGAACCCGTAGTTGAATTCTCGTTCAAAGCCACCGCTAAAATACAGGACGGGGGCGAGGGCTTCTCGCCCGAGGACGCGAAAAAGGCGAACGTCAAAAAAGAGGTTTTAAAGCAGGGGGAAGAAAAAATCTGCAACCTTTTCGAAAGCCTTTTCGAGAGCGTTAAGACGCTCGATTGCGACGTTTTGGGGCTCAGAACGCAGCTTTATAAAAACTTTTACAAAAAGTACGACAAGTATTCGGACGAGCTGTTAAGCAAGGCTAAACCCAAGTGCGAGATAAAGCTTAAATCGAACGGATGAAGAGAATTAAGAATTAAGAATTCAGAATTTAGAATTCAGAATTCAGAATGAAACCCCCACCACCCGTTACGCGGGAGGCAGCGTGTCGCTGCACCCAAATCTTCTTATTATCTTAAACTTACTTTCGTAAAGAATGAAAAGGGGTATGCCTTTGTCCGCAGTAGCGAAAGCAATTCTCAATCCGTCATTCTGCCCCGCCGCAGGCGGCACGGAGTAGCGAAAAAGCGGTATCACCGCCAACTGTCATTCTGAGCGAAAAGCGGTATGATAAAGTAAGATGAAATAATAAAGTTTTCCCGCTTGCAGTCGAAGAATCTTTTTGCGCGCCCTTTCTCGCGCAAAACTAATCTTGCCACATTACAATGTTATTTAAGGTGATATCACTTCCCAATTTTTCACGTATTACCACGAGGGGATTCTCTCGACTCAATCGAACCCGCTACGCGGGATTCTCAATCGCTCGAAATGACACGCTCCTATAAGCTTGTAAAAGTGTATAATTATATTCGCTTTTAAAACGCAGATATCCACCCGCGGAGGGGTGGATATCGCTGTTTTACGGTATAAATATCAAGACGTGCCGATATGCGCAAGCGTTTCGATAATAAGGCGCGAGAGCACCTTTATATCGTTTTCCGTCACCTCTTCGAGGCTGTGCGCCGCCAAAATTTCCGCACACTTTTTAGCTCCGTCGCCCGTAACGTCCTTTTCGATAGCGTGCGCAATATCCGCCGCAATCTTTTCAACCTCTTCCTTGGGAACGTA
Source organism: Clostridiales bacterium (assembly GCA_023667345.1). GTDB lineage: Bacteria > Bacillota > Clostridia > Christensenellales > Borkfalkiaceae > Coproplasma. The sequence goes on along the minus strand of JAMPAF010000006.1, from coordinate 69,056 downwards.
TTCCTCTATCAGAGTGGATATCACGCCCGCTGTCGCGCTCCCCTTGGTTTTGTTGCGCACAAACTGCTCGTACCAAACGTAGATAAGGGTGGAAAGCGCGCCCACCGAAAAGCCGTGTTCGAGCACGTCTACGTAGTTGTCTATGACGTAGCGGAAGCTTAGATTGACAAGCGCGCTGTAACCTGTGTAGAGGAGCGCGCCTATCAGAAAGGGCAGAAAGGTAACGACCTTTTTCTGGCAGTTTTTAAGCAGCGTAAGCTTTAAAATCTGCACGAAAACGCTCGTTGCCGCGGCAAGCGCAATGATATCGAGCCCGTAAAACGTAAAGGCGTCTATAATTTCAATAACGGTCATTTTTTACTCCTTTCGGGGCTTTTAAAAGTCCACCCGACGCAATAAAAAAGGCTTTTCAATGCCCCGTTAATTTAATTATTTTCACCCGACGCTTATTTGTAAGCAAAAGCGGCGTGCATAAAACGCGGCTATTCAAAATAAAAATAAAATTAATACGTGAACATTTCACTTGCGGGAAGGCGCGTTTGTGTGGTAAAATCTGCGTTATGAGAATGCACAGAAAATCACATTTGGACGAAAGGTTGTCGGCGTGCGGGTCGCTTTTGACGGCCGCCGATTTAGCCGATAAAAATATGAAAAACGCCGCGGCGCAAAAAGATGAGCTGAATTTTGCCGAAATTTTCGGCAATAATAACCCCGTACACCTCGAAATAGGTTGCGGAAAAGGTAAATTTATCTGCGAGCTTGCCGCCCGTCGCCCCGATATCAACTTTATTGCCGTCGAAAAAATTTCGAACGTTTTAATAGAGGCGGTAGAGCGCGCGAAGGAAGAGGGGCTTACAAACGTTCACTTCATAAACAGCGCCGCCGAGGTGTTGCCGCGCTATCTGAAAGAGGGGAGCATAGACAAAATTTATCTGAATTTTTCCAACCCCTTGCCCAAGCTCGGGTATGCGAAACAGCGGCTCACGCACCCCAAATTTCTGCGGGAATACAAGCTGTTTTTAAAGAGCGGCGGGGAGATTGTGCAAAAGACTGACGACGGCGATTTTTATAAATTTTCGCTTCAAAGTTTTGAGGAGTGCGGCTTTGAAATAGTTGAAAAGTGCGAGGACCTGCACGCCTTGAACGACGGGGAAAACATTGTGACCGAGCACGAAAAAAAGTTTGCCGATATGGGCAAAAATATTTACAGGATAGTTGCAAAGAACTGAATGTGGCTGTATATAACTTTGGGGTGTGTTGCGGGCGTTGTGCTTATAGCGCTGTTTTGCCTGTACTCCAACAACTTAATAACAATTACGCGGTATAAAGTCGAAAGCGAAAAAGCGCCCGAAAAGGGGGTTAAGATAGTCCACCTTTCCGATTTGCACGGCAAGTCGTTCGGCAAGGGGAATAAGCGGCTTTTGAAAAAGATAGAAAGGGAGAGCCCCGACTTTATCGCAATCACCGGCGATATTATCCATAAGTACCGCGCGCGCGATATCGCCGTCGCGCTGGCGATTATAAAGGAGCTTTGCAAAATCGCGCCCGTGTACTACGTAAGCGGCAACCACGAAATGCGGAGCACGGAGTACCGCACACTTAAAGAGCGGATAAAAGAGGCGGGCGCAACCGTGCCTGAGGGCGAGTGCATAGAGGCGTTCGGCATAAATATTGCGGGCGTAAACTGCGCCAAAATAAAGTGCGGCGGCTTCTTTTCGCTGTGCGCAGAAGAGGGGTTCAATCTGCTTTTAACCCACCTTCCGCAGTATATCGAAAGGTACTCTTTGGCGGGGTACGATTTAACTTTATGCGGGCACGCGCACGGCGGTCAGTGGCGGGTGCCGTTTACGAAAATAGGCATCTATTCACCGGGGCAGGGACTGTTCCCCAAATACTGTTCGGGAATACATTCGTGCGGAAATATGCGGCAGGTAATCTCTCGCGGACTGGGCAATTCGCAGTGCCCGTTGCGCCTTTTTAACCGACCGGAAATAGTGGTTATTACAATTAGTAATTAAGGTAGAATTAAGAATTAAGGTAAAATTAAATAATTTATCCGCAATTTAACCTTCCCCTTAGGGGGAAGGTGTCGCAACCGTAAGGTTGGGACGGATGAGGGGTTAGTAGGTTTATAAGAGCCAACCCCTCATCCGACATTTCTCGTTCCTCGAAAATGCCACCTTCCCCCTAAGGGGAAGGTCACAACAAGGTAAAAGCCGCGCGGCGTTAGATTAACGCCGCGCGGCTTTATGATTTTCAATGGCACGCTTGTCACTTAATAAGCAAGGCAAGTATCGCTTTTATGGCGTGCAGTTTGTTTTCGGCTTGGGTGTAAACCACGCTCTGTTTGCCGTCTATTACCTCGGGCGAAACCTCTACGCCGCGGCGCGCGGGCAAGGGGTGCATAAATATCGCGGTGCCCGCCGCGGCTGCCATTATGCGGTTGTTCACTCTGTACGGGGCGAGCGCTTCGGCTTCCTCTTCCGAAAGCTGCGAATGGTAGTGGTAGCTGTCGGTATAGATAACGTCGGCGTTCTTTGCAGCAAACAGAGGGTCGTCGGTTATGGTAATGTTGCCGTACTGTTCGGCGCGTTCCAAATGCGCCGTTTTAACCGTGAACGTTTCGGGCGTTGCCACCGAAACTTCCATTCCGCACTTGACCGCGCCCATAAGAAGAGATGCGGCAACGTTCGTGCCCTTTCCTATAAACGCGAGCTTCACGCCCTCTAATTTCTTTTTCATTTCCCATATCGTGAACAAATCGCTCAGCGCTTGCATGGGCACGAAGTCGGAGTTTGTCGAATTTATTACGGGTATGGGCGACACTTCGGCGAAGTTGTCGAGCTCGCTCTGCGCGATGCCGCGGGTTATAAGCGCGCCCACGCCGTAGCGGCAGATAACGTTTACTACGTCCTTAATGTTTTCGCCCGCGCGCATATCCTTTTCGCTGTAAGGAAGATTCACGCTCTCGCCGCCGAGCTGGCGGATACCTATTTCGAGTGCCGAGCGGGTGCGCAGCGACGAGTCGCCGAAGAGTAGCGCGATGGTGACGCCCTGTAAAATCGCCGTGTTTTCGTGCGCGGCGAATTTGGCTTTCATCTGTTTTGCGGCGTACAAAAGCTCGAACAATTCCTCGGTGGAATAGTCGGCGAGCCGCGTCATATGTTTTTGGTTTACCGAATAGCTCGGTGAATATCTGTTGATGTCCATAGTAGCCTCGTTTAATGCGGAATACTGAATTATATACCCCCCCCTCTGTCACTTGCGTGACAGCTCCCCCCTTACTAAGGGGTGAGCCTTGTCTGTCGCAACCCGCGGCATACCCCTTTTCAAGGGGGAGGCTCCGCGTAGCGGTGGTGGGGGTTAATTACGAATTCCGAATTTCTAATTCTAAATTGATTAAATTTTACCACGCTGTGCAATTTTAATCAAGCGGTTTTTGCGAGAATACGCAACCGCAATAGTTTTGGCGGTAAAGCGAGTGCTCTTTCGAGAGCTGCAAACTCCGCAAATACCCGTTTTCCTTCTTAAAATCCGAAAACAGCCAGCTTACGCCGTGTTCCTTTGCAAGCTCCGCCCCGATTGAATTTATGAGTTTCGCGTCCTTTAAAGGGCTTAGCGTAAGGGTGGTGCAAAAGTAGTCGAAGCCGCCCGCCGCCGCGGCTTTCGCCGTTTCGCTAAGGCGCAGTTTAAAGCACTTTTCGCACCTTTCTCCGCCTTCTTTGCAATTTTCGTAGCCGCGAACCGCCGCGTAAAAGGCGGAGGTGTCGTGCCCGCAATCCGAAATATTCGCCCAGCCCGTTTCGGCAATTAAGCGGATAAGCTCCGCCTTGCGCTTTGCGTATTCCCCGTTCTCGATGTTGGGGTTGTAGAAAAAGACCGTCACGTCGAAAAAGTCTTTAAGCCTTTCAAGGCAGGCGGAAGAGCACGGAGCGCAGCACGCGTGCAACAACAGTTTCTTTTTTTCGCCGTTTAAGCTCTCTGTTATTTTGCGCATTTCGGCATTGTAGTTGACTGCGTTCATACCCATATTGTACAGCAAGCGTTCGGTTTTTGCAAGGAAAACGCGGCGGTCACGCCAAAGCGAAAAAATTTTATAAATTTTTAAAAATAAGCTCTCAGCGGTTGGTAAAAAATTCAATTCGTGGTATTATTGAAAAAAAGAATATAACGGCGGGAGTGACAACTGTGGCAAATTTACAGCTTAAAAGCGTGAGCAAAATATATCCCTCGGGCGAGCTTGCCCTCTACAAGAACAATCTTCAATTATCCGACAGCGAGTTTATTGCGGTCGTCGGCGGCGAAAAGTGCGGCAAAACTACCCTCTTGCGCCTGATTGCGGGGCTCGACGAGGTGACCGAGGGCACAATCCTCATTGGCGACAAGGACGTGACGGGCGAGCCTTCGAAGGACAGGGATATAGCGATGATATTTCAGGGCAACACTCTGTTTCCCGCGGTCAACGTTTACGAAAACATTGCGTACGGACTCCGCCTTCGCAAGACTTCGAATACGGTAATCGAACAGCGCGTAAAGGCGGCGGCGGAGCTTTTGGGTTTAACCGACGTTCTGTACCGCAAGCCTAAGGCACTCACCACCGAGCAAAAGCAGAGAGCCGTTTTCGGCAGAGCGATTGCAAGGGAGCCGAAATTATATCTTTTGGACGACCCCTTATCCGGTCTTGATAAAGCTATGCGCGAGAAACTGCGTTCGGTGCTCATAAATTTGCAGGTGAGAATGAACGGCACCTTCGTTTACGCCACCAAAAACGTGAACGAGGCTCTCACCATGGCAACGCGCATTGTCGTTCTCCGCGAGGGGTTTATTCAGCAGATAGATACGCCCGCAAACCTCTACGATTACCCCGCGAACGCGTTCGTCGCTTTTACCGTCGGTTCGCCCACGATTAACTTCGTGAACGGCGCGACAATCGAAAGGGAGGGCACGGCGGTCTACGCGGTTTACGGCGACGTGCGCTGGCAGTTGCCCGAAAATATCACCGCGCGCTTTGCTTCCCTCGACGCTTATGCGGGCACGGGCAAAAAGGTGATTCTGGGCTTGCGCCCCGAGGATATGTCGGTCGGCGAAAGCGGCTTTATGCAGGCTACAGTAAGCGCGGCGGAGGAGATTGCGGGGTGCGCCTATGCCGACTGCGACGGCAACGCGGGCAAGCTCTCGTTTGTCGTTCGGGCGGACGGCGTAAATAAGGGCGATACGGTAAATCTGACGGCGGATATGACGCACGCGTACCTTTTCGACGCGGAAACGAGGCTCACGCTTTTGGAGCGCGACGCGGGTTACGAAAAGACGGACTACCCCGACGCGGACGTGACCCCCTTAGCGTTCGAAGAGGAAGAGACGCTCAAAAAGAAATTCTCGCTGCCCAAAGCCGAGCCGAAAAAGAAGAAATAAGGCAAATTTGTATATCGGTAAGGTTTTCGGGCAATAACCGTATAGCGGCTTAAAAGTCCGTAAAGGTATTGTTTTGGAAGTTATACTCGACGCGTTAAAGGATACGGCAATCGTATTCCCTTTTATCTTAATAATCTATATGCTCATCGAGCTTATGGAAAACGGCACGGCAGCCGGCAAGAGCCGCAGCGCGCTGCAAGGTCCGCTCGCTCCCCTTTTGGGCGGGGCTACGGGGCTTGTTCCGCAGTGCGGCTTTTCGGTTATGGCGGCAAAGCTTTACGACAGGGGGCTGATACGCACGGGCACTATCATGGCGGTGTTCCTTGCAACCAGCGACGAAGCTTTGATAATTCTGCTTGTCAACAGCCCTTTAAGCGCGCACGCCGCACAGTCGATTCTGCCGCTCATTTTAATAAAGCTTTTAGTTGCGGTTGCCGTGGGCTATCTCGTCAACGCGATAGTGCCAGATAAAATAGAGCGCGTGCCGCTCGCGCATGTCGACGGCGGCGAGGCGTACACCTATTCGTGCGGTCACAGCCACGAAAACAAGTCGTCGGTAAAGCTCTATATTGTCGAACCCCTGCTTCACGCGCTCAAAGTGACGGCGTTCATTTTAATGGTGAACCTGATTTTGGGCTTTATCATTTCCGCCGTTGGCGAGGAAAGAATTGCGGCGGGGCTTATCGGCGGCACTTATTACGAGCCGTTTATCGCCGCGGCGATAGGGCTTATACCCAACTGCGCGTCGTCGACGGTCATAACCGAAACCTTCGTTTTGGGCGGAATTAAATTCGGCAGTTGCATAGCGGGGCTGTGCACGAATGCGGGGCTCGGGCTCGTGGTGCTTCTGCGGAACACGAAAAAGATTAAGCGCAATATTCTGCTCGTTGTGTCGCTGTACGCGATTTCCGTAATAGTCGGCATTGTCATAAACGTTATCTGCGTTGTGGCGGGAATAACGGTGTAAAGCAAATAAAAAATATAAAAAGTGAGCCCGCAAAACGATTGACTTTTGTTTGCGGGCTTTGGTATAATTTGTAAGCGTTCCGAAAAAATGGGGGACAGCCTTTGAAAAGGGGAGGTGAATATCAATGTCAACTATCAAAGTGGGCGAGAACGAGTCGGTTGAAAGCGCTCTTCGCAGATTTAAGAGAAAGTGCTCGCGCGACGGAATTATCGGCGATTTGAGGAAGAAAGAATTTTACGAATCCCCTTCCGTAAAGAGGCGTAAAAAGAGCGAAGCGGCAAGAAAAAGAAACAAGAATTAAAATTTTAAACTCTACCTAAGATAAACTTGGGTAGAGTTTTTTCATTGAATAATTTGTCGTAATATGTCGGTTTTTGCAGAGTTGAGCCGACGGGGAAGGGTGTGATGGACGATTTAAAGGCGATGGCAAAACAGGCGAAGCGGCGGCTTGCGGGCGATTTTTGGAAGAGGTGCAAGGAGGACTTCGACAAGACGGCGAAGCTCGCCGAAGAGAGCGGCAAAAGCGCGGCAAAGGTAAAGTCGCGCATGTACGACAAGGTGAAAAGCGTAATCCGCGGCGAAGAGGAGGACGGCTTTTATTTAAAGGTCAAAAAGCTTTTGGACGAGCACGGCGAGGTGTCGGACGCAATCGGGCGGCTGACGGATAAGGAATATTTTCAAACGCTGTCGTATGAGGAGCGGCAACGCTACACCATGGAGATTTCGGCAAAGTACTTAGCCGCACTCGAAAAGTACCGCAAAGAAAAGGAAAACGCGATATAGCAACGCGGAATTAATGCAGAATTAAGAATGTAGAATTAAGAGTGACGGTCGGATTGTTGTAAATATTTTTACCTTAGCATAATTACGCATTCCGCATTCATAATTCCGAATTGACATAAATTCCTAATTCCGAATTGACTCAAATTCTTAATTCTTAATTCTGAATTGACAACCTTTTTCTTGCTTTGGGGCGTGGATTGTTGTATAATAAATACGTAATGGAAGAAATTTTGAAGAACTTAAACGAAGAACAGATAAAGCCCGTCACGGATACGCAGGGCGCGGTGCTCGTGCTCGCGGGCGCAGGCAGCGGCAAAACGCGCGTTTTAACCTCGCGAATTGCCTACATACTCGAAAAAAAGCTCTGTTCCCCCTCGAATATCCTCGCGATAACCTTTACTAACAAGGCGGCGCGCGAAATGAAAGAGAGGGTCGCCTATTCCCTCGGCGATATCGGAAATATGTGGATTTGCACCATTCACTCGATGTGCGTGCGGATATTGCGCAGATACGGCGATGCGGGCGGAATTCAGCCCAACTTTTCGATTTACAGCGAAACCGAGCGGTCAAACGTAATCAAAAAGGTTTTCAAGGAGCTCGGCTACGACGAAAAGTTAATGAAGTCGGTTAAGTACCACATAGGCAACGCGAAAATGCTCGGGCTGGACCCCGACGAGTACGGCGTTCGCTACAAGCACGAGGACAACATACGCGTCGCGTGCGACGTATACGAAAAGTATAACGCCTATTTAGCCGAGTGCAACGCGCTCGATTTCGACGATTTACTCGTGCAGACGCTAAGGCTTCTTCGCGGCAACGCCGAGGTGCGCGGCTATCTTTCCGACAAGTTTAAATATATTCACGTCGACGAATTTCAGGACACGAACACCGTGCAGTACAACATTATAAGGCTGCTCGCAAGCAAGCACGGTAACCTTTTCGCTGTGGGCGACGACGACCAGTCGATATACGGCTGGCGAGGCGCGGAGATAGAGAATATTTTAAAGTTCGATAAGGACTATCCCCAAGCGAAGGTATATAAGCTGCAACGCAACTACCGCTCGACAAAGTCTATTTTAGACCTTGCGAACAAGGTCATAGCCCACAACGGAGTGCGCCGCAAAAAGACGCTCTGGACGGAGGCAGAGGAGGGAATAAAGCCCGAATACGTGCAGTCGGAAGAGGAAAAGGACGAGGCGTTATTTGCGGCAAAAACCATAAACGCCGCGGTATATGCGGGGGGCAATTACTCTGACTTCGCCGTTTTAATGCGCATAAACGCGCTCACCCGCTCGTACGAGCAGGAGTTCGCAAAGTACGGCATACCGTACAAGGTTTTCGGCGGCTTCAAGTTCTTCGAGCGCAAGGAAATTAAAGATATTTTAGCCTATATGCGCCTTGTTTCCAACCCGTTCGACAACGAGGCGTTCGCGCGCATTATCAACGTGCCACGCCGCGGCATAGGCGCAAAGACGATAGAGGTTATGGAAAGCTACGCGCAGGAGAGCGGCGGGCTTTCGCTGTACGACGCGTGTATCGACGTTGACGGGTTGCCTCTGCCCAAATCTGCAAAGGAAAAGATTGCGGGCTTCGCCTCGACGGTCAAACAGTTCGTCATATCCGCGCAGTCGTCCGACGTGGGCAGTTTGGTGCGCGAAATTATTCTTACCACCGACTTAAAGTCGGCTTACGACGACGGCACGGACGACGGGGACAGCAAACTTGCCAATATAGACGAATTTATCGCGGCGGTAGACGACTTTGCGCGGCTCAACCCGACGGCAACTTTAAACGACTATTTAAATCAGGTCACGCTCGCTTCCGACACCGACGAAATGGACGACGGCAACTACGTGACTCTCGCCACCATTCACTCGGTCAAAGGGCTCGAATTCAAAAACGTATTTATCGTAGGGCTGGAAGAGGGCATTATGCCGACGTCGCGCGCCAAGGACGACCCCTCCGCGCTCGAAGAGGAAAGGCGGCTTATGTACGTCGCGGTGACCCGCGCAAAGAAGCAGTTGTGGCTCACCCGCTCCAAAAGCCGCTATCTGTACGGGCACAGGGAGCGCACCGCGCCCTCGCCGTTTATTAAGGAGATGGGCGACAAAATAAAAAGCAGCGAGCGCGAAACTTCGTCATATACCAAGCGCGCATATGGCGGCGGGTACGGCGGCTCGGGTTACGGAAGCGGCTACTCGCGTTCTGGCGGCTACGGCTCGCGTTCAACCTACGGAAGCGGGTACGAGGGCGACTTCTGGGACGGCGAGCGCGGCCGCGGACGGGGCGTCTATTCTTCCGACGACGGCTACGCGCCCGACCCTTCGCCTTCCTATTCCCAGGCAGGTTATTCTCAGCCCGCAAAGCCTCAGAAGAGCTTTTCGGCGGCGTCGGCGTTTTCAACCGCGCCCAAGCAAAAACCGGCGGCGAAAAATTTTTACGTCGGCTGTAAGGTGCGCCACCCCAAGTTCGGCACGGGCACGGTAATCGCCGTCAAAAACGGCGGCAGTGTAGTAAACATTGCGTTCGAAGGGCAAGGGATAAAGGAGCTGTCGGCTTCGATTGCCCCGCTGACGATAATTCAGAATTAAGAATTTAAGTCAATTCGGAATTATGAATGCGGAATGCGTAATTATGCTAAGGTAAAAATATTTATAATAATCCGACCATCATTCTTAATTCTGCATTCTTAATTCTGCATTAAATCACGCCACAATTCCGCCACGCGCTTGCGAGGCACGTAGCGTAGCGCAGTAATTCCGAATTCCGCATTCTTAATTCTATATTCCAAAGGTTTTTTATGAACAAGGAAAGAGTAAGATATTTAATCGACACGCTGAATAAATGGGCGTACGAATACTACGTTTTGGACAACCCGTCGGTCGGGGACAGGGAGTACGACAAACTGTACGACGAACTCGTGCAGATTGAAAAGGAAACGGGCGAGGTCGAGTTCGACAGCCCGACAAAGCGCGTCGGCGGCGAGCCCGTCAAGGGCTTTAATAAGCACGCGCATGTGCACAGGCTGTACAGCCTCGACAAAGCGGTAAGTTCCGAACAGCTTACGGCGTTTTTCACGCGCATAAAAAAGGTCGTCGCAGACCCCTCGTACACCGTCGAGTACAAGTTCGACGGGCTTACCATGTGCTTAACTTACGAGGGCGGCAAGTTCGTGCGGGCGACAACGCGCGGCAACGGCGTAGAGGGCGAGGACGTAACCGCCCAGTGCCTCACCATAAAGAGCTTTCCGCTCACCATTGAGTACAAGGGGCTTTTGGAGGTGCAGGGCGAAGCGGTTATCCGCCTTTCGGTACTCGACGAGTACAACAGGACGGCAAAGGAACAGCTCAAAAACGCGCGCAACGCGGCGGCGGGAGCAATACGCAATCTCGACCCCAAAATCACGGCGGAGCGCAAGCCCGAAATTCTGTTTTACAACGTAAACTATATGGGCGAGGGCTCGCTGCCCGCGCAGACCGCGCACTTCGACTTTTTAAAGCAAAACGGGTTTAAGGTGTTCCCCTTCCTTCGCGTGTGCCAAAGCGAGGAGGAGGTCGTTGCCGCTATCGAGGAGATAGAGGTGGAAAGAAAGACGCTCGACGTTTTAACCGACGGCGCGGTAATAAAATTAAACGACGCGGCGGCGCGCGGGGAGCTGGGCTATACCGACAAATTCCCGCGCTGGGCTATCGCTTACAAGTTCGAGGCGGAAGAGGCGGAGACGGTCGTAAAGGAAGTGCGCTGGCAGGTGGGCAGAACGGGCAAACTCACGCCGCTTGCCGAGGTGGAGCCCGTCGATTTGGGCGGCGTCACCGTGCGCAAGGCTACCTTGAATAATCTGGGCGACATTGCGCGAAAAGGGGTTAAAATCAACAGCCGCGTGCTCATTCGCCGCTCAAACGAGGTCATACCCGAAATTTTGGGTTGCATAGAGCATACCGAGGGGAGCGTCGAGGTGGAAAAGCCGACGAGGTGCCCTTTCTGCGGCGGCGAAATTGCCGAGGTGGGCGCGAACCTTTTCTGCGTAAACCGCGAGTGCAAGCCGCGCATTGTGGCTACTTTGTCGCACTTTGCAAGCAAGGGCGCAATGGATATCGAGGGACTTTCCGAGGCGACGGCAACCTTAATGTACGAAATACTCGGCGTCACGCGCCCCTCGCAGATTTACTCACTCACGGCGGAAGATTTGGCTAAGCTTGACGGGTTTAAGGACAAAAAAATCAACAATCTGCTTGCGGCGATTGACAGAAGCAGGGTTGCGCCGCTTGACAGATTTATCTTTGCGCTCGGCGTCGACGGCGTGGGAAAAGTTGCCTCGAAGGCGCTCGCCGAACACTTCGAAAGCGTTGGGAATTTAAGCCGTGCAACCGAGGAAGAGCTTGTCGCTCTCGACGATATCGGCGAGGTCACGGCGCGCACGATAACGGGCTGGTTTGCCGACGGTTACAACAAAAAAGAGCTTGCCGCGCTGACGGAGCAAGTCAAGGTTGAATTTAAGAAAAAGAGCGATAGTTCGGGCATATTCGGGGGGCAATCGGTGGTTTTAACCGGTTCGCTTACCTCTTTTACCCGCAGCGAGGCACAAAAACTCATCGAGGAAAAGGGCGGCGTGTGCCAGAGCTCGGTGACCTCGAAAACCACTTTGGTGATAGCCGGCGAAGCGGCGGGAAGCAAGCTTTTAAAGGCGCAGAAGCTCGGAGTTAAAATTATCGACGAAGAGCAGTTCAGGGAAATGCTGAAATAATTCGCAATGTGCAATGGGCAATGCGCAATTAAGGTAAAATAAAAATTTTAGCCGCCGCGCAAATTTTGCGCGGCGGCTTTTAAATGATTTACAAGCACATTAAGGTGTGTCATTTCGAGGGATATGAGACCCGCTGAAAGCGGGCGATTGACCGAGAGAATCCCCTCGTGGTAATACGGCGACAAGTAGGAAGCGAACACCGCGGACTACGTAATTCTGGATTGCCACGGGCACAAGTGCCCTCGCAATGACGGCATACCCCAACGGCGGCGGGTGGTGTACCTCGTTCCGCTACACCCTTGCAATGGTCAAATTTATGTAAAAATATAAAGAGCGTGGCGCAACTTTTGTTGCGCCACGCTTCGTTTTGCGGTGATAAGTCTGACTGCAATTTAGCGGTTAAGGGACTTGGCGGAGACGAAACGCCTTAAATCGTCAACTCTGTCGCACTGTTCCCAGGGAAGGTAGGGCTTGCCGAAGTGCCCGTAAGCCGCCGTCTGCGAATAGATGGGTTGGCGAAGATTGAGCGTTTCGATTATGGCGCGGGGGCGCATATCGAATTCCTTTACGATAATATCCGCAATCTCGCCGTCGCTCAGAACGCCCGTGCCGAACGTATCGACGAAAACGGATACGGGGCGCGATACGCCGATGGCGTACGCAACCTGCAATTCTATCTTTTCGCACAGCCCTGCGGCAACCGCATTTTTGCAGATATACCGCGCCATATATGCCGCCGAACGGTCGACTTTCGTGGGGTCCTTGCCCGAAAAAGCTCCGCCGCCGTGCGCGCACGCACCGCCGTAGGTATCGACGATAATTTTCCTTCCCGTCAAGCCGCTGTCGCCCTCCGGTCCGCCTATCAAAAACCTTCCCGTCGGGTTGACGAATATGCGCGTGCCGCCATCCAAAAGATTGGACGGAATTATTTTTTTAATTACGTTTTCGATTACGTCCGCGCGTAAAATTTCCTGCGTAACGCTCTCGTCGTGCTGGGTGGAAACGACTACGGCGTCGACCCTCTTGGGCGTGTTGCCGTCGTACTCGATTGTAACCTGCGTCTTGCCGTCGGGGCGAAGATAGGGCAAAAGTCCGCTCTTTCTTACGTCGGTAAGCCGCTTTGCAAGCTTGTGCGCAAGCATTACGGGCAGGGGCATAAGCTCTTCGGTTTCGCTGCATGCGTAGCCGAACATCATGCCCTGGTCGCCCGCGCCCAACTCGTCAGCGTCGTCGCTCTCGCCGCTTCTTCTTTCGAGCGAACTGTCGACCCCTTGCGCAATGTCGGGGCTCTGACCGTGCACGGCGACGGTTATTTTAACCTCGTCACAGGCAAACGTGCCGAACGTGTAGCCTATCTTTTTAATCGTCTCGCGGGCAATTTTTTCGTAGTCCGCGCTCACGGTCGAGGTAACCTCGCCCATAATCAACAGTCCGTCGTAAGCCGCACAGCACTCGACGGCGCAGCGGGCAAGCGGGTCCTTTGCCAAAATCGCGTCTACGCACGCGTCCGAAATCGCGTCGCACAGTTTATCGGGGTGACCTTCGGTCACGCTCTCGCTCGTAAAAAACTTCTTCATAATGTACCTCTATTGCTAATTTAAAAGCCCCGCTCGCAACCGAACGGGGTTTAAAAAACGTATTTCTACCCATCGGTACGGTCTTAGCACCTTGCAAAGCAGGTTGCTGTGTGGTCGCGGAGCCGTTCTCTCGCACACTCTCTATGGTTAATATTTTAAACAAATTATTTTTGAAATTCGGAATAGAACCTCTTCTCTTGCATTCCCTTTTATTAAGGTGGAAAGCACGTTTGCGGAATAATTCCGAATTCCGCATTCCTAATTCCGAATTTATTATATATACATATTTTTCCGATGTCAATTAAATTACAGCAGTTTACAAGCCGTATTTTATGTGGTACAATTAAATATGTATGAAATGCTCGCTTTGCCCCGTTTCGTGCAATGCCGACCGCGAAAAGAGTGCGGGGCGTTGCGGCGTGGGCGGAATTAAAATCGCAAAATACTATCTTCACCCGTTCGAGGAGCCCGTAATCTCCTTTAAAAACGGAAGCGGTTGCGTGTTTTTCTGCGGGTGTTCCTTGCGGTGCGTTTTCTGCCAGAACTTCGAACTTTCGCGCAACGAAAGGGGAAAGGAAATAACCGCCTCGGAGCTTGCGGGCATATTCAAAGAGCTTGAAGAGCGGGGCGCGGACAACATAAATTTGGTTACGCCCACGCACTACGTGGACAAGATTGCCGAGGCGTTTTCCATATACCGCCCGAAAATTCCCGTTGTGTACAACACGCACGGTTACGAAAAACTTTCGACGCTTAAAATCGCGGACACGTTCACGGATATCTATTTGCCCGACTTAAAGTTTATCGACGGCTTTCTGGCGGAGCGCTACACGGGGCGCGCGGACTATGCCGACTTTGCTCTGCCAGCGGTGGAGTTTATGTCGAAAAAGCCGAAAAAGCTTTCCGGCGACGGTAAACTTTTATCTGGGTGCATAGTGCGGCACTTAATCTTGCCGCTCGCCTCGTACGACAGCGTAAAGGTTGCGGAATTCGTCGCGGAACTACCCGAGGACACATATTTTTCGCTGATGCGGCAGTACACGCCGTTCGGCGAGGCGGAAAAATTCCCCGAGCTTGAACGCAAGGTTACGGACAGAGAGTACGACAAGGTGTTAAGCCGCGTGCGAAAGTTAGGGCTAAAAAACGTGTTTTTGCAGGATAAAGACAGCGCGGAAACGGCGTTTATACCAAAGTGGGACTTTTAGTTAATTAAGAATGCAGAATTAAGAATTAAGAATTAGGAATTAGGAATTAGGAATTAGGAATTATCACCTTATACTTGCTTTCCCCTTGCGTTTAAGGGGAAAGTACCTTGACCGTCAAGGTCAAGGGGATAGAGGTTTCGGTAATCTGACCTTATTTATAATGCAGTCATATTACACATCCCTCATCCGTCTGCTACGCAGCCACCTTCCCCCTTTATTAAGGTGGAAGGCAAGGGACGACGCATTCCGCATTCCGCATTAAAAAACTATGCTTATATCGCTATCTTCCGTAGGGTTCGGCTACGGCGACAACTTAATAATCCAAGGCGTCGCCTTTGCCGTAAACGAGGGGGAGCGCGTCGGGCTCGTCGGCGATAACGGCGCGGGCAAAACCACGCTCATAAAGCTTATGCTCGGGCGGCTTTTGCCCGATAGCGGCGAGGTCATAAAAAAGAACGGCGTGCGCATAGGCTATCTCGAACAGAACGGCGGCTACGAGAGCGGCAACACCGTATACGCCGAAATGCGCGCGGTATTCGGCGAAGAAATTGCCGCCGTCGAAAGGCTGGCGTCGCTCAACGCCGAACTTGTCGATTGCGAGTACGGCGGCAAGGAATATAAAATACTGTCGGCAAAAATCGAGGCGTTAAATAAATTCGTCGCCTCGCGCGATTGCTACAACGTCGACGTTAAGATAAAGACCGTGTTAAACGGTATGGGGTTCGAAAATTTTTACGACCGCGTAATCGACACTATGTCGGGCGGCGAAAAGACGAGGTTGCGCCTTGCCCGCCTTCTTCTTGAAAGCCCCGATTTGCTCGTTTTGGACGAGCCCACAAACCACCTCGACGTAAAGACGCTGTACTGGCTGGAAGATTATCTGTCCGCGTTCAGGGGCGCGGTGTTCGTCGTCTCGCACGACAGATATTTTCTCGACAGAACGGTTACGAAGATACTCGAAATCGAAAACAAGCGGCTGAACGCGTATGCGGGCAATTACAGCAAGTACAAAATTTTAAAGGCGGAAAGATACGAGCGCGCTTTGAAGGAGTACGAAAAGCAGCAGGAAGAGATTAAAAAACTGCAAACGTACGTCGACAAAAACATAGTGCGCGCAACCACGGCAAAGAGCGCGCAGTCGCGCGTAAAGCAGCTCGAACGCATGGACGTTTTAGAAAAGCCGTACCTGCCGCCCCGCCCGCCGAAGTTCTCTTTTACGTATTCGCAGCAGTCCGCGAAAGAGGTTCTCACAATCTGCGGGCTAAACCTCGGAATAGGCGGTAAATCGCTGATAGTAGGGGGTCAACTGCAAATTCTGCGCGGCGAAAAGGTGGCAATTCTCGGCGAAAACGGCGCGGGGAAGTCCACTCTTCTGCGTGCAATCGTCGGCGGCGACCCCGCGATAACCTTGGGGCGGTACGTAAAAATAGCTTACTACGACCAGGAAATGGCGAACTTGAACGGCGAAAATACCGTTCAGGCGGAGCTGTGGGAGAGGCACGTTTCGTATTCTTTAACCGAGGTGCGCTCGTCGCTCGCGCGGTGCGGGCTGAGTGCGGAGGACGTCGACAAAAAGGTGTCGTCGCTCTCGGGCGGCGAGCGGGCGAAGCTCGCGCTGTGCGTGTTCGAAAACGCGTGCGGCAACGTGCTCGTTTTGGACGAGCCTACAAACCATCTCGACCTTCCCGCAAGGGAAAGTTTGGAGGACGCTCTCAAAAATTTCGACGGCACGGTAATCTTCGTCTCGCACGACAGATATTTCATTTCGGCGGTGGCGGAACGTATCGTCGAGATAGAGGACAGGGCTTTAAAGGCTTACGGCGGCGGGTACGAGGGCTACAAAAAAGCTAAGGCGGAAGCCGCCGAAGGCGAGCGCCGAAAAGAGGAAGAGGCGCGCCGCAGGGAGGCGGAAGAGGAGCGCGCGAAGAGCTACCGCTCGAAAAGAGAGCGGGCGGCGGAGGCAAACCGCCGCGCAGAGCTCAAAGCTGTCGAGGCGGAGATTAGCGCGCTCGAAGAGCGGGAAGCGGAGATAAACGCCCGCCTTTCCGACCCCGAGGTTACGGGCGATTACAAAAAACTCAGCGAAGCGGTTGCCGAGCTTGAAAAAACGCGCGGCGACCTTGAAAAACTGTACGAAAGGTACGGGCAACTTATAGATTAGGTGATTTTATGAAAAAGAACGAAACCGACGAAACGGCGGTCACCGTCATAGCAGACGGCAAGGACGACGAAATTAAGGAAGCGGTAAGCGAAAAGGACGCAAAGCAGACAAGGCAGTCGCTTTTCAAGACCATATCGGGGGTAATAAATTTTATCCCCACCGTGCAGGACGCGTACACAAGCTGGGTAAAGCCCATCTACGACAACCGCGCCCAGATATTCCGCCGCTTAAACGCGGTGTCCACGGCAATATCCATAATCTTCTTTATGCTCTACATACCCTTTTTGCTTTTGGGTAAGCTGTATAAAGATTTGTCGCTCGGGCTCGACGTAGCCGTGTACGTGTGCATAGGCGTGTACGTCGTAACCATTTTGGCGTTGTTTATAGTGACAATCGCGTCGGGCAAAAGCACGACGACCGCGATGGCGAAAAAGCACAAAAAGACGCGCAAAATCGTGCTGTTCGTGGTGCGGCTCGCCTCGCTTGCAATCGCGATAACCGCGCTGGTTATTTCCGCCTCACGCGGGACGAAGAGCCCCGTTGGCGCCACATTCGACACGGTTGCCATAGTGTTTGCGGTAATGTCGATAATCTTCACGGGCTTGCCTCTGATATTCGGCGGCATGGCGGGCTTTTTCCGCTGGCTCATTTCGCCCGCAAAGGTCAAGTACAGATTTTCGTTCGTGGCTATCGAGTGGTACCAGTCGCTCACAAGCGAACAGCAACTCAATAAGGCTATAAGAAAAGCTACAAGAAAGTACGGCGAAAGAATGAGCGCGCTGCTCGATAATTATTTTCTGCCCGCGTTCGGCAAAAAGTATATGTATGCGGTCGACCCCGCCGCGCTCATAAAGCTTTTGGACAGCGTGCCCGCGGATGAGAGGAATATCGCGGAATGGATGACCAAGGAAATTTTCGATTACGCCGAGGAGTGCGGCTACGTAAAGGTCAACCCGTGCAAGGATATGGAGCTTGAGGGGAATATCGACCTTGAGGGCAAGAACAAAAAGCCGACCGAGGAAAAGCGCAAGCGCCCCTCGATTTTTGCCCGCAAGCCCAAAAGGAAGAAGAGCGAAGAGGAAGAGTAATTCAACGCGCAATCGTTGTGAATTAAGAATTAAGAATTCAGAATTAAGAATGAAAGTAAAAGTTAAGCCGCGCGGCAAATAGCCGCGCGGCTAATTTTTTACCGCAATCGTGCCTTCCACCTTAATAAAGGGGGAAGGTGGCTTGACCGTTAAGGTCAAGACGGATGAGGGATGTGTTATTTACACCTTAAATTGCGCAGTAATGCGGCAGGTTAGTTTTGCGCGAGAATACCTCTTCGAGGCGCGCAAAAAGATTATTACGGTTTTTACGGCTAAATACTTTAACGTTTCAAACAAGTCCGCAATGCCGCAAAAACCTCATAATGACGGGGTAGAGTAGGCGTCATTTCGCCCCCGCCGCAAAGCGGCACGCAGTAGCGATTGAGAAGCGTCATTTCGAGTGGAGCGTAAGCGAAATCGAGAAATCTTTTCTTAAATGCTTTTTTACCGCAACAGACCCCCCTAAGGGGAAGGTCATAATAAGGTGCAAAAAAATTAATTCGCCGCGGGATATCCCGCGGCGAATTGAATTTTTATGATTTTAAGTGTGCTGTTCATAGTAGTAAACCGTACGGGCTTCCGCGTCGTACATACCTA
This sequence comes from Clostridiales bacterium, assembly GCA_023667345.1. Taxonomy (GTDB): domain Bacteria; phylum Bacillota; class Clostridia; order Christensenellales; family Borkfalkiaceae; genus Coproplasma. Next base: position 50,522 of record JAMPAF010000006.1, on the reverse strand, counting down.
CTATAAAGTCGTATGAATAAGTGTCCGAAATGCGGTCGCCGCAGCAACTAAAAACTTTTTCATTTAAAACTCCAAACTCTTTTCAATGTATGCTTCGAGTTCGGATATCGGCAATCTTATCTGCTGCATGCTGTCTCTGTCGCGCACGGTCACCGTATCGTTTTCGAGTGTGTCGAAATCTATTGTTATGCAGTACGGCGTGCCAATCTCGTCCTGACGGCGATAGCGTTTGCCGATAGAACCCGTCACGTCGTAGGTAACCGAAAACTTTTTGGCAAGCTTTCTGTACACCTCGTCCGCCTTGTCCGAAAGCCCCTTTTGCAGGGGAAGAATTGCCGCCTTGTAGGGCGCGAGGAAGGGGTGCAGGCGCAGAACGGTGCGCACGTCGCCCTTTGCCTCGTCCAGAACCTCTTCGTCGTACGCGTCGGTGAGGTACGCGAGCACCATTCTCTCGACGCCGAGCGACGGCTCTATTACGTACGGCACGTACTTTTCGTTTGTCGCGGGGTCGATATATTCCATGCTCTCGCCGCTCTCCGTCTGGTGCTGGGTCAAATCGTAGTCCGTTCTGTCGGCAACGCCCCAAAGCTCGCCCCAGCCGAACGCGAAGTTGTACTCGAAGTCGGTCGTCGCCTTTGAGTAGAAGCAAAGCTCTTCGGGCGAGTGGTCGCGAAGGCGCAGATTTTCCTCTTTCATGCCGAGCGATAAAAGGAAGTCCTTGCAGTAATTTTTCCAGTAGTTGAACCACTCTAAGTCCGTGCCCGGCTTGCAGAAAAATTCAAGCTCCATCTGCTCGAACTCTCGCACGCGGAATATAAAGTTGCCCGGCGTTATCTCGTTGCGGAACGACTTGCCTATCTGCCCTATGCCGAAGGGCACGCGCATGCGGGAAGCCCTCTGCACGTTTTTAAAGTTGACGAATATGCCCTGCGCCGTTTCGGGGCGGAGGTAGACGGTGTTTACGCTGTCCTCGGTGACCCCCTGAAAGGTCTTGAACATAAGGTTGAATTTGCGGATAGGGGTAAAGTCGCTCTTGCCGCACGCGGGGCAGACAATCTGTTTTTCGGCGATAAACGCTTCCAACGCGTCGTTGTCCATTGCCTCGACCTTTACATCCAGTCCGTGCTTTGCGCAGTACGTCTCCACAAGATTGTCGGCGCGGTGACGGGTCTTGCAGTTCTTGCAGTCCATTAAAGGGTCGGAAAACCCGCCGAGGTGTCCGCTCGCCTTCCAGGTACGCGTGTTCATCAAAATCGCGCAGTCGAGCCCCGTGTTCAGCGTGTTTTCCTGCACGAACTTTTTCCACCAGGCTCTTTTAACATTGTTTTTAAACTCAACGCCCAAAGGACCGTAGTCCCAGGTGTTGGCAAGTCCGCCGTAAATTTCGCTCCCCGGAAAAATGAAGCCTCTGTTTTTGCAGAGGGCTACAAGCTTGTCCTGCGTAACCGCTCTCTTTTTATCCGCCATAATTTGCTCCTTCGGCGCGCATTTGGCAATAATGCGCCCTTAAATAATTTGCTTTAAGTTTATGCCTGCGCAAAAAAAATGTCAAGTAAATTGCAAGGCGGGCAAATTTTCGAAAAAATTACCGTGTAAATTATATACTTTCGCGCGTGCGTGTGATATAATTGGGTATGGAATTGTTCTGATTCAGAATGTAGAATGTAGAATTAAGAATTGAACCCCCACCACCCGCAAAGCGGGAGCCTCCCCCTTGAAAAGGGGTATGCCACGGGTTGCGCTAAGGCAAGGCTCACCCTTCTTTATAGAGGGGGGAGCTGTCACCAACGGTGACTGAGGGGGGTATACAATTCCGAATTCCGAATTCTTAATTCATAATTCTTAATTCTTAATTCATAATTCTTAATTAAATTATCGGGAGCGTTAGGTAGTTATGCTTAGTGATATCGAGATTGCAGAGAGCGCAAAGCTTTCAGACGTGCGCCAAATCGCGAAAAAATTAGGACTTGACGAGGACGGGCTTGAACTTTACGGAAAGTATAAGGCGAAGATAAATTTAAAGGAATATTCGCCCAAAGCTAAGCTTGTTTTGGTCACCGCCATAAACCCCACGGCGAGCGGCGAGGGCAAGACGACCGTTTCGATAGGTCTTGCCGACGGACTTTCCAAACTCGGCAAAAAGGCGTGCCTTGCATTGCGCGAACCTTCCTTAGGACCCGTGTTCGGCATTAAAGGCGGCGCGGCGGGCGGCGGCTATGCGCAGGTCGTGCCCATGGCGGATATAAATTTGCACTTTACGGGCGACTTGCACGCGATAACCGCGGCTAACAACCTCTTATGCGCAATGATAGACAATCACATTTTCCGCGACAACGCGCTCGATATCCAGACGGTGCATTTCCACCGCTGTATGGATATGAACGATAGGGCGCTTCGCGATATCACCCTCGACTGCTCCGCGGGCAATATGAAGGGTTGCGAGAGTTATCAGAGAAAGGAAAGCTTTTCGATAACCGCGGCAAGCGAGGTCATGGCGATTTTGTGCCTTGCGCGCGATATCGCCGATTTAAAGGAGCGTTTGGGCAATATCGTCGTGGGCGAAAACTCGAAAGGCGAATACGTTTACGCAAGAGAGCTGAACGCGGCGGGCGCGATGGCGACCCTTTTAAAGGACGCCATAAACCCCAACCTTGTGCAGACTTTGGAGGGCACGCCCGCGATAGTGCACGGCGGTCCGTTTGCAAATATCGCGCACGGCTGTAACTCGGTGCGCGCGACGCTCGCCGCCATGAGCCTTTCCGACTATACTGTAACCGAAGCGGGCTTCGGCGCGGATTTGGGCGCGGAAAAGTTTTTGGACGCAAAATGCCGTATTGCGGGTATAGAGCCCCAGTGCGTGGTGGTGGTTGCTACCGTAAAGGCATTGAAGCTCCACGGCGGGGCGGACAAAAATTCCCTTTCGAACGAGGATATCCCCGCACTAACCGCGGGTTTGCCCAATTTATTGAAACACGTGGACAACATGAAAAACGTGTATAAAAAACCCGTCGTCGTGGCGATGAACAGGTTTGTGACCGACACGGAAAGGGAGATTGAAACGGTTATGAACGCCTGCAAAGAGGCGGGCGCGAAAGCCGTGTTCACCGACGTGTTTTTAAAGGGCGGCGAGGGTGGCAAAGAGCTTGCCGCGGCGGTAATTTCGGCGTGCGACGAAATAAGCGAGCTGCACTTTGCATATGATTTAAACGATAGCGTAAAGGCGAAGATAGAGGGCGTCGTAAAGAATATCTACGGCGGCGACGGCGCGGAATATTCCGCTCTTGCCGAACAGAAAATTGCCGCGTTAGAAGCTAAGGGGCTCGGCAGAGGCTTGCCCGTAATAATCGCAAAAACGCAGTATTCCCTTTCGGATAATCCCGCGCTTTTATCCGCGCCAAAGGGCTTTAAAATTTTCGTGCGCGATATAGAGTACCGCGGCGGAGCGGGCTTTTTGGTGGCTGTTGCGGGCTCTGTAATGCTTATGCCCGGGCTCGGCAAAGTGCCTTGCGCGGAAAAAATAGACATCGACGCAAGCGGCAAGATAACTGGCTTGTCGTAAATAAAACGGCTTTCGGGGGCGCAAATGGCGGGTAAAGAACTTAAAGCAAGCATAGAACAACTTTTAATATCCGCCGAACGGGGCGACGCCGGTGCGCAGTGCCTTTTGGGCACGCGTTATTTTACGGGCGACGGCATTCCGAAAGATTATAAAAAAGCGGTGTATTGGTGGCTAAAATCCGCCGAACAGGGGTTTGCAAGCGCGCAGCGCAATATGGGCGACGCATATTCCCGCGGTTTAGGCGTGGATAAAGATTTTGCAAAGGCGGCGTACTGGTACGAAAAAGCCGCCGTGCAGGGTCATCACTTTGCGCAGTGTCTTTTAGGTGACTGTTACTTTAAAGGTTACGGCGTAAAGCAGGATTTTCAGAAGGCTCTCTATTGGTATACAAAGTCCGCCGAGCAGGGAAACGGATACGCGCAATGCCATCTCGGCGAAATGTATATTAACGGTCTCGGCACAGGCAAGGACGTTGTAAAAGCTTTTCACTTGTTCGAAAAATCCTCCGAACAGGGAGTTTCCGTAGCGCAGTTATATCTTGGCGAATTTTATTATTTTGGCGTCGGGGTAAAACAGGATTACGAAAGGGCTTTCGGCTTGTTTATAAAGTCCGCCGAGCAAGGCAACGCAAAGGCGCAGTTCAGACTGGGCTATTGCTATTATAACGGTTTAGGAACGAAAACGGATTACGAAAAGGCGGTATGTTGGTACGAAAAATCCGTGGCGCAAGGCAACGTCTCCGCGCAAGCCAATTTAGGAGTATGTTACGAGAGCGGCAACGGAGTTGCACAGGACTATTCGAAAGCTATGTACTGGTACTTGAAAGCCGCCGAAGCGGGCAACGGCGACTCTATGAGCAATTTGGGCAGTTGCTATCTTAACGGGACGGGCGTGAAGCAAGATTACGCAAAAGCCGTAAACTGGTATTCAAAATCCGCGGAAAAAGGCAGCGCCGCGGGAATGTACAATTTAGGCGTTTGCTATTATAACGGAGACGGCGTAAGGCAAGATATATACAAGGCAAAGGAGCTGTGGCAAAAATCCGCGGCAAAAGGTTACAAATCCGCCATAACCGCATTGAAAGAAAATTTCGACAGTTGAAAAGGTAAAAAAGTATGGAACTTCCCGAGGCAACAAATTTTATAGAACAGTTTATTAACGAGGATATAAAAAGCGGCAAGTACGAGGGGCGCGGCAACAAAATCTGCGTGCGCTTTCCGCCCGAGCCCAACGGCTATCTGCACATAGGGCACGTAAAAGCGCTCTGCATAAATTTCGGCGTAAAGGAAAAGTACAACGGCAAGATTAACCTTCGTATGGACGACACCAACCCCGCAAAGGAAGATTACGAATACGTAAATTCCATAATCGACGCGGTAAAGTGGCTGGGCTTTGACTACGACAATCTGTTCTTCGCGTCCGACTACTACGACGAAATGTACGGGATTGCCGAAAAGTATATCCGCGAGGGCAACGCCTATGTGTGCGATTTGTCCGCCGACGAGATAACGGCTACGCGCGGCACGCTCACCGAAGCGGGCAAAGAGAGCCCGTACAGAAACAGAAGCGTAGAGGAAAATTTGCAGCTCTTCCGCGAAATGAAAGAGGGCAAGTACCCCGACGGCGCAAAAGTTTTGCGCGCGAAAATAGATATGTCGTCGCCCAATATCAATATGCGCGACCCTGTAATCTACCGCATAGCGCACGTGCCGCACTACCGTCAGGGCGACAAGTGGTGCATCTATCCTATGTACGATTTCGCGCACCCCGTATCCGACGCAATCGAGGGCATAACGCACTCTCTCTGTTCTTTGGAATTCGAAAATCACCGCCCCCTGTACGACTGGGTGATAGAAAAGGCGGGCTTTGCTCAGCCCGTGCCGCGGCAGATTGAGTTCGCGCGGCTGAACATAACCAACACGCTTATGTCCAAGCGGTATTTAAAAAAGCTTGTGGACGAGGGGTTCGTCTCGGGCTGGGACGACCCGCGCATGCCCACGCTTATGGGCTTGAAAAACCGCGGCGTGCCGCCCATGGCACTGCGCAAATTCTGCGCCGACGTCGGGGTTGCCAAAAATTACGGCGTCGTCAATATCGCACAGCTTGACGAGTGCGTGCGCGACGAGCTCAACGCCACGGCGGAGAGGGCTATGGCGGTCACCGACCCCGTAAAACTTACCATAACCAATTACGACGGCGAAGAGGAGCTCGGCTTCGAGAAAAACCCCACGGACGGAAGCGGCGAAACCCGCCCCGTAAAGTTTACCGGCAGCGTGTATATTGAAAGGTCCGACTTTGCGCTCGTGCCCCCGCCCAAGTTCAAAAGGCTGTATAAGGGCGGCACCGTAAGGTTGAAGGCGGCGTATATTGTGCGTTGCGATGACGTCGTTTTGGACGAAAGCGGCGAGGTAAAGGAAATTTTGTGCACCTACTTCCCCGAAACCCGCTCGGGAAGCGAGGTCAAGAGCGAAATTAAGGCGAAGGGCGTTATCCAGTGGGTGGATTGCAAGTACGGCGTTGACGCGGAGTTCGTCGCCTACAAGCCCCTATTAAAGGACGAGGAATACCCCGACCAGGACTACGCCGAAAGGCTGAATAAGGACAGTATTAACACCCGTTGGGGCAAGGTCGAGCCGTACGCGGCGGAGAGCGCGGGTAAGAGCTTTCAGCTTATGCGCACGGGCTACTACAAGGTATGCGGTTGCGAAGGCGGCAAGGCGCGCCTTTCGGAAATCGTCTCGCTTAAAGACAACTTTAATAAGTAATGCGCAATGCGGAATTGTGGCAAAAATTTAATTGAACCAACCTCTTCCGTCACCTGCGGTGACACCTTCCCCTTCAAAGTGGAAGGCGAGAGCTGGGAGCCGTCATTGCGCTGGCGGCTTGCCGCCGTGGCAATCCAGAATTACGTAGTCTGCGGAACCCTTGCTTTCCCCTTTGAAGGGGAAAGTACCTCGAAGAGGGGATAGAGGTTGATAATTAGACCGCAATTACACATTAAATAAGGAGTTTTATGTCGGCTGTTTTAATAGTTTTGGTCTGCGTGGGCGCCGTCGTCGGCGCGCTGGCGGGCTTTTTCCGAAAATTTACAAAGACGTCGTTCTGGGGGCTTACGGTGCTTATTGCGCTGTTGTTCGAAAGAATGGTCGGCACGTCTGCAAAAAAGAGCTCCGACGGCTACGGACTTGCGGTACTTTTAACCGCGATAATCGTGCTGTTGGTGGTTTCGGCTGTGCTTTTGGCGTTAAGGCAGTTGCTCGCAAAAGCGGTCGACGCGCGCAAAAAGCTTTCGGGGTACAAAAACTACGACGACAGAGCGGAGAGCGAGGAGCTCATTTTAAACGCCGTTGACAACAACGACAGACGCGAGTACAGACGGCAGCTTAGAAAGAGTAAAAAGATTAAGGATTCCGCGGGCGTCTGGGGCGTTTTAGACAGAATTTTCGGCGCGGCAAGCGGCTGTATCAACGCGCTTGCGGGCATAGGCGCGGTAATAATTTTCCTATTGCTGTTTGCCGATATGTCGGGCATAGCCGCATTCAAAAACGCGTTTTCCGCATCGCTTTCGTCGTCGAACTGGAAGGGGCTCGGCACGGATATCGCGCTTGACTTTTTAGTAATCTGCGCGCTGTCTTTAAGCATAAGAATTGGTTACAGGGGTGGCATAAGCTCGGCTATCAGCATAGTTGCGGTTTTAGGTTTGCTCGCGGGCTTTGCGGTTGCGTCCTGGTCAATCGCTTCAAGTGAGGTGTGCGCCCCCGCCGTGGAAATGCTTAAAAACGGACTTCTTTCAACCTTCGCCTCGTCGCTCGGCGGCGCGGCGGATACGGTTGCAAAGGCGATTATAGCGGTGCTCATATTCGCGCTGTCGCTTATAGTAGTAATTTTGGTGGGCATATTTTTGCCCAAAGTCGTCGACAGATTCCGCGAAAATAAAATCTTCAACGCGGTTGACGGCATACTCGGCGCGGTATTTATGTGCGCGGTGGTAACCGTTTTGTTGCTTGTTTTCGGCGGCATTGCGTACACGCTCAACGACTTGCCGTTTATGGCGCAGCTAAACGAGTACGCAAAAAAGGCGTGCCTCGGCGACGGCATATATTCCTGCAACCCTATGGGCTCGGCGTTCGAGGCGTTCCCGCTCCGCGGCTGGTTCAAAAATTAAATAAAGATAAAAAGAGCGGCGCGGACTTAGAAAAAGTCCGCGCCGCTTAAACTTACCTTAAAAGTTTAAACCTTATCGGAGAAACTTTCACAGCACGTGCAGTGATTGCTGTCGCAAGTGCAGCCCACGTGAATTTTATCGAGAGTGCAGTTACAGCCGTTGTGGTTATACTTGCAGTTCGAAACGTCGCAAGCAATGCCGAAATTGATGGTTTCCATATGTTTACCTCCGTAAAATTATTGTGCGCCGCATAAGCTCAAATTATGCGCGGCTATTGACAAAAAGGCGGGGAAAAGGTAAAATATATCAAAAGGAGTACGTTATGAAAATCATTTTGTTGCAAGACGTGAAAGGACAGGGCAAAAAGGGCGATTTATTAGACGTCAACGAGGGTTACGCCCGCAATTTTTTAATTAAAAAGGGGCTTGCGGAGGCGGCAACGCCCACTAAGATAAACGAGCTCAACCAGCGCAAGAGCGCGGACGAGTACCACAAGCGCGAAGAATTAAAGGCTATGAAGGCGCTCGCGGACGAGATTAAGGACAAAAAATTCACGGTAAATATCAAGGTCGGCGCAAACGGCAAGGTGTTCGGCTCGGTTACCGCGCAGGATATATCCGACAGCTTAAAGGCGGCGGGCTACGACGTGGACAAAAAGAAAATCGTAATCGCAAACCCCATAAAAATGGTGGGCGATTACGAGGTTTCGCTTAAACTTGCCGAGGGAATTTCTTCTAAGATTACAGTGCTTGTAAGAGGGGAAGAGTAGTTAGGAATTCGGAATTCGGAATTCGGAATTACGGCGCTACGCTCCGTGTCGTTGCAAGCATAAGGGGCGGAATTAAAGTAAAAATTTTAAAAGTCGCGGGGCGAAAAAATTCGCCCCGCGACTTTTTTAATTGTTTTGCGAGCACATTAAGACATATCATTTCGACCCGTCAGCATAGCGGGTGTTTGGTTACCGTCATTGCGAGGAGCGTAGCGACGTGGCAATCCAGAATTACGGAGTTTGCGGGTGTTCGTCTTAAATAGCGTTGTAATGCGGCAAGGTTAGTTTTGCGCGAGAGTACCTCTTCGAGGCGCGCAAAAAGATTATTACGGTTTTTGCGGCTAAATGCTTAAATGTTTCAAACAAGTCCGCAATGCCGCAAATACCTCATAATGACGGGTGGGTGTGTACCGCTTTCCGCTACTGCGTGTCACGGCATGCGGCAGGGCTTGGGTGCATGGGCGCACTGTTTTGCTGTGATAAAGTTTGTTTTACGTGCAAACAATTAAAGGGCTCGGGTGCAGGGACGCCCTGTCACGACGCTTAGCGACCGCGGGAACCGCCGCCGCCGTGACCTCCGCCCGAGAAGCCGCCGAAGCTTCCGCCGTGACTGCCTCCGCCCGAAAAACTGCCCGACGACGGACTTGACGCGGGGCGGGATATGAACGCAGTAGTCATACGCATATTCACGCGCCGCATAGCCGAATTGAAAATAATAAAGTCGAACGCTCCGTCGGCGTACCTCTGCGTCGTCCAGCTCGGCGGCGCAATAGTAATTGAGGCAAACTTGTTTTCCCAGATATCCGAAACGCCCAAAACGATGGCGTACGGCAATACCTGATAGTAGAGCTCGGGGTTTTCTTCGAGCATGGCTTCGAGCTTATCCTTTTCGGTAAGCATAATAAAGTCGCGGAAGCCTACGATATGGTTGAGTTTTTCCACGTAACTTTCGGTGCGGCTTACAAGCGTTGCCGACAGCATAACTATCGCAAAGCCCACGACGCACAGTATAATTTTCGGCACCGTTTCGACGAAATACGAGGGCAGTATCAGTACGTAAATTACGCTGAACACCGCGGCAAGCAACGCAATGCCCGCATAAAAGAGCGCAAGCTTGCTCTTTTTCAGTTTGAGCCTGTTGTAGCGCACGGTCAGCGTTAGCCCGTAAATTATGAACGCGGGCACGAGCATTATGAGCGGCGCTATCAAAAACAGCTTTGCGGAAACCGTAGTCAGCGTTAAAACGATGGGGGTAAGCGCCATCACGAGCCCGCCTATAAGCGCAAACAGCACGGCGAACGCAAAACTCTTGCCGCTGTACAGCTTGCTGTTTTGGGCGTTGACCTCTTTGGTAACCCTTTCAACCGTCGGGTAAAAGGTGTACGTCAGCTCCGAAAGCTTTACGAGCGCCCCCTTCTGAAAGAGCTTTTCATACATTTTTACCTGATAGTTGGGCGAGCCCTCGGGCAATTTGGTGCGAATTTGAATAAGTTCTATATCGTCGTCGGAATTCCCGTCGGGCATACCTATTTTTATGTAGCCCTTGTTCGCCCAGTAGTAGATGAGCGAGGTGACGTCCGATTTGTCTACCTTGTTGTCTATGAGCTTGCCCATAACCAGCGGGTCCATACCGTCGGGGGCTTCCACGTTGACGATAGGGGTGAGCCCGTCTCTATTGAAGAGCAAAAATTTCATTGCAAATAAAATTGCAAGGATAACGCACGCGGCGATTATGACCCAGTATGGGGTCATATCGGGTTTGGTTGAGAGTATGCCGTTCTCGAACCCGAGCTGAAAGGTAACGCCGGTGAGCTTGTGCAGAACGGGAATTTCGTAGGTGACGGTGTTGCCGTCAATAACTATTTCGTCCGTCTTTTCGTAGCCCGTTGAAGTGCCTCTCGGTCCCGACCAGCACTGCGCGCCCGTAAACCCGTCGGGAAGATTCAAGGTTATCTTTGCGTCGCTTATAACTGCCTGATGACCGAAGCCTATTGCATTGAGAAATATGCAGTTTTTTTCGTTTTTCGCGGGCTTTGTTATCGCATATTCGTATTTAATGCGGTAGTAGTGCGTTTGGTTATACTTGTTTGTGTAGTCGCCCATATCGACGGTGATAAGGTTAGTTTCCTCGCTTTTTACGTCGTATGCAAGGTAGACCTCTTTGCCGTCGCCGTCTAATTCGTACGCTTTAAGATTGCGCACTCTGTCGCCCGAGTTTACGGGTATATCGAACAGAATACCCGTACTGCTGTAACCGGTGTAGTGCACGCCGAGGTCGAGGGTCACGTCCATAGTGCGGTCGGCACGTATATCGTAAGTTGCGTAAAAACGGCTGTATTCGAAGGAATACGGGTCGTAGTCGCTTGCGGCGTAAACCTTTTCCCCGCCGCCGCACAGAAAGGCTATGAAAAAAACAGCAAGCGCGATGAAAAGCGCAAAAATTAAACAAGGAAGTTTTTTGATTTTTTTCATTTTCTCACCAAAACAAAAGGGCGTGCCTTTATTAAAGCCGCCCTGAGTTAAATTAAAACTGTACTTTTACGTTCTGTCTTTCCTCGGCGCTGTCAAGCTGGAAATAAGACATCTCTTTAAGGTGCATCATGCTTGCGATAACCGACTTGGGGAAGATGTCCTTTTCGGTATTGAACTTTTTAACCGTGCCGTTGTAGTAACGCCTTTGGTCGGCGAGTTGGGTTTCGATGGCTTTAAGCTGGTTCATAAGTTCCGTAAAGTTTCTGTCGGCTTTCAGTTCGGGGTACTTTTCGGCTACCATATTAATGCTCTTAATCGCGTTCGAAACGTTGGCGTCAGCCTCAATCTTTTCGGCGGTGGTGGAGGCGGAAGCGGCGCGGTTTCTCGCGGCGACTACCCTTTCGAGAGTCTCGCTTTCGTGCTTTGCGTAGCCTTTAACCGTCTCAACTAAATTGGGGATTAAATCGTACCTCTTTTTAAGGTAAATGTCGATTGTCGAAAATGCCTCTTCGCAACTGTTTTTCATTCTTACGAAGTTGTTCCTCGCGCCTACGCCCCAGCACACGAGAATAATCACAAGCAGCGCAAAAACCGCGGCGATTGCAATGCCGGCGATTGCGCCCTTACTTAATGTAGCAAGTAAATTCATATTGTTCACCTTTATCCTTTATTGTTTTTTTAATTCCGCGATGGCATTCTTCAAAAACGCCTCCGCGTCCGAGTCCTTTCTCACGGCTTTCAACGCCCCGTCGAAGTCGAACCACACCGCGTCGTCAAGCTCGCTCGTGTCGAGCGCAATCTCGCCGTTTTCGGCGACTATCAGAAAGTTGAGCATTAAAACGTTGTGCGGCTCGTGATAGCGGCTGGACATATACTTGTATTTTACCACGTTAAGGCGCGTCTCCTCGCGGAATTCGCGCGTTACCGTCTTTTCGGCGGTTTCGCCCTTTTTAACGTAGCCAGCGAATAAAATAAAGTCGTCCTGCCCCTTGTGCTTTGCAAGCAGTATCTTATTCTTGTCTCTGTTCACGGCGACCATTGAGACGGCAGTGGCGAACTGCGGAAAGCGGAACTTCTCGCAGTGCTTGCAAAAGGGCACCAACCCCTCCTGGTCGTGTACATAGAGGGCAAGTTTTTCCCCGCATACGGGACAATACATAAATTTTCCTCCTGTCTCACATTAAATTATAAAACTTTTTGCGCTAAATGTCAATATCGCAGGCAAAAAATGGGTTTGACATACATTCACTAATATTATATAATGATAGAAGATGGCGGTATTATGCCGTCTCGGGGGAACGGATATGACCTTAGACGCGGCGAAAGCGCTGCTTGAAGAATACGGACAGTTACAGCTTCTGGACTATTATGACGAACTTACGGAAAGCGAGCGGCGGGAGCTATTATCCTCGATAGAGGGGATAGATTTCGCGGCTTTTGCGGGGTTCGATTTTAATACCGAAAGAGAGGTGGGCAGGCTTTCGCCCGCCGACGCGCTCACCTTAGGCGAGGTCGCGGCTAAAAGGGCGGAGTTCGGGGAAGCGGGGCTGAAAGCCTTGAAGGAAGGCAAAGTCGCCGCCGTACTGCTTGCGGGCGGTCAGGGCACGCGGCTGGGGCTGAACGCGCCCAAGGGCACCTTTAATATCGGCGTCACAAGACGTCTTTCGATATTCGAATGTTTAATGAACGGGCTTATGCGCGTCGTTAAAATGGCTGGGGTCTTTCCTCACCTGTTTATAATGACGAGCGATATTAACGATAAGGACACGAGGGCGTTTTTTAAGGAGAACGGCTATTTCGGGTACGATAGCGGCAAGGTACACTTTTACTTGCAGAAAACTGCGCCCGCGTTCTCGTTCGAGGGTAAGATTTTGCTCGAAAAAAAGCATAAGCCCGCGCTCGCGCCCAACGGCAACGGCGGTTGGTACACCTCGCTCAAAGAGGCGGAGTGCGGCAAAATTTTAGAGCAAGAGGGCATAGAGTGGCTGAATGTGTTCGGCGTGGATAACGTGTTGCAGAAGATATGCGACCCGCTGTTTATCGGCGCAACCCTTTTAAGCGGCGCGGACTGTTCGAGCAAGGTGGTAAAAAAGACCTGCCCCGAGGAAAAGGTGGGCGTTTTATGCAAGGAAAACGGCTTGCCCACGGTGGTGGAATATTTTGAAATGCCGGAAGAAAATAAAACCGAAAGGGACGCGGACGGCGAACTTTTATACCGCTTCGGCGTAACGCTCAACTACATTTTCAACGTAAAAAAGCTCAACGGCGTGAGCGGAAAACTGCCCTATCACCGCGCTATAAAGAAGATAAACTGCATAAAGGACGGCAAAGAGTTTGTTCCCGAAGAGCCCAACGCCTACAAGATGGAGACGCTCGCCGTGGACATCGTAAAGCTTATGGGAAGCTGTATCGGGGTCGAGGTGGAAAGGGAAAAGGAGTTTGCGCCCGTCAAAAACATGTTTGGTACTGACAGCGTCGACACCGCCCGCGCTTTGCTTAAAAAGAACGGAATTGAGATTTAAATTAAATGCGCATTGTGCAGTTAATGTGGGAGATTGGTGTATCCGCGCAACGCGCGTCATTTCGACCGAACGTAGTGAGTGGAGAAATCTTTTCCGATACTTTTTTACCTTAAATAACGTCGTATCAAAGGAAAAAGTGTTTTGCGCGAGAAATGGCGCGCAAAAAGATTCTTCGACTGCAAGCGGGAAAGCTTTACTGTTTCAACTTACTTTTCAGTACCGCTTTCCGCTCAGAATGACGTAACCGCTTTCCGCTACTTCGTGCCGCCTTACGGCGGGACAGAATGACAATTTTTCTTTGATTTTCCCTTATTGCTTTGCAAGGGATATATAAAAACATTATGAAAAATCACACTAAAATCAAAAAGTTAATAGCCACTTTAATCGCGGCGCTCACGTTGGGGGGCGCGGCGGTTTTCGGCGGCTGTAACAAAACAGCCGCGCGCGACGGCGTAGACGGCAAGGATTTGAATATTTACGACATTTACGAGGCGGCTAAGGTCGAAAGCGGCAATCCGGATATGACCTTTACCGAGTTTCTGCGCGATTACCTTTCCTACAACCCCGACGAGATAGAAAACGCCGTCACGTTGCAGACCTCTATAAACCGCTCGCTGTTATCGTCCGTCTCTATTCAGACGCAGTTTACGGAAAATGGCGTCACCGCGGCGTACAGCGGCTCGGGCGTAATTATAGATATCGACAAGACAAGCGGCAATATGACGGTGGTTACCAACTGCCACGTCGTGTATTCGGCTAAATCGCGGCGGTATTCCACCGACGACGGCTATTCGGACAATATCCATGTGTGGCTATACGGCTCGGAGAGCGACTACGAGCAGACCTATAAAAACAACGCAATCTCCGCAAAGCTCGTTGCGGCAAGTAAGACGTACGACGTTGCGGTTTTAAAGGTCACGGGCAGCGACCTCGTAAAAAAATCGCAGGCGCGCGCGGCGGAGTGGTCGGCGGCGGAAGAGGCGTACCTCGGCGAAACGGTGTACGCAATCGGCAACGCCAACAGCCAAAAGCTAAGCGCAAACGTCGGCTATATCTCAAAAGATTTGGAACTCATTCAGGTGGACCTCGGCACGACTGCAAAGTCGGAGGTATACAATTACAGCGTCTTGCGCACCTCGGCGGCGATAAATTCGGGCAACTCGGGCGGCGGGCTCTACAATTTAGGCGGCGAGCTTTCGGGGCTGGTAAATGCCAAGGGCAAGTCGGACGTAAGCGGTATGGGCTACGCCTTAACGGCGGCTTCCACCAAACGCGCGGTGCAAAACCTTTTGGATACCTACGCGTCCGCGGGAGGCGAGGTGCACTGTTTAAGGCGGGTTAAGCACGGCATTACGGTAACCGTCGCCGATATGTACTCGACGGGGCTCAATACCAGCGGCTTTGCCGAAATTTACGAGCAGGTGCAGATAACGGGCGTGAACTACGGCTCAGCGGCTTCGGGCAAGCTTGAAAGCGGCGATATTTTAAGGCATATAAAAATTACGCGCGGACAGCGGGTTATCGAGGATTTGGATATCAACCGCGAACACAATTTTCACGATGCGATGCTCTCGGTAAGGTCGGGCGATACGGTGGCAATCACCGTGCTGCGCGGCAA
Organism: Clostridiales bacterium; assembly: GCA_023667345.1. Lineage (GTDB taxonomy): Bacteria > Bacillota > Clostridia > Christensenellales > Borkfalkiaceae > Coproplasma. Next base: position 35,417 of record JAMPAF010000006.1, on the reverse strand, counting down.
GGAAGAGGTCACGCAGAATTTGACTTTTGCTACATTCGAAGAAGTTTATTAAGGGAATATGAAATCTTTAAAAGAGTTATACAGAATGGGCGCCGGTCCTTCGAGCTCGCACAGTATGGGGCCGGAGGCGGCGGCTATAAAATTGAGGGAACTGCACCCGCAGGCGAAATTTAAAATTACGCTGTGCGGCTCGCTCGCGCTCACTGGCAAGGGGCACGGCACCGACGCTGTTTTAAAGCGCGTTTTGGGCGACGACGCCGAAATAATTTTCGACTGTAACCGCGAAGATTTGCCCCACCCCAACACTATGCTTATAAGCGTTTTGGAGGGCGGAAAAGAGGTTAAAACCCACACCGTTTTATCTGTGGGCGGCGGCAGAATAGTTTTCGTCGGCGAAAAGGTTGCCGAAACGCCCGAAGTCTACGCGTTGAACACCTTCGGGGAAATTAAAAAGTACTTATCCGAAAACGAAATGCGCCTTCCCGACTACGTGTTCGCCGCGGAACCAGACGTGCAGGAGTATCTGACCGAGGCGTGGGCGCAGATGCGCTCGACTATAAAAGAGGGGCTGAACGCCGAGGGCGAGCTCCCCGGCGGCTTACACGTTCTGCGCAAGGCGAAGTATCTTTGGCAGAGCAAGCACATAGGCGAAACGGACGAAATTGCCGAAAACCGCATAATCTGCGCGTACGCGTTTGCGGCGAGCGAGCAGAACGCGGCGGGCGGCAGGGTGGTAACCGCGCCCACGTGCGGCAGTTGCGGGGTCGTTCCCGCCGTCATGTACTATATGAAAAAGCAGCGCAAATTTTCCGACGAAAAGATTGTGCGCGCTTTGGCGGCGGCGGGCATCGTGGGGAATTTAATAAAGACTAACGCGTCGATTTCGGGCGCGGAGTGCGGCTGTCAGGCGGAAATAGGCTCGGCGTGCTCGATGGCGGCGGCGGGCTTGGCGGAGCTCTACGATATGGATATCGAGCAGATTGAGTACGCGGCGGAGGTTGCCATGGAACACCATTTGGGGCTTACGTGCGACCCCGTGAACGGTTTGGTACAAATTCCGTGCATAGAGCGTAACGCGGTTGCGGCAATGCGCGCCATAAACGCCGTGAATATTGCAAATTTTTTGACGTATACGCGCAAAGTTTCGCTCGATACGATTATCACAACCATGTACGAAACGGGGCGCGACCTGTCTGGGCGTTACCGCGAAACGGGCGAGGGCGGCTTAGCGAAGCTGTACAAGGAAAATTAAGAATTAAGAATTAAGAATGAAAACCGCACTGTGACCTTCCCCTTAGGGGGAAGGTGTCGCCGCACTTAATGCGGCGACGGATGAGGGGTTAGTGCGTTCAAACCAACCAACCCCTCATTCGACATTTTCTCATTCTTCGAAAATGCCACCTTCCCCCTAAGGGGAAGGTTAAGCTGAAGAAATAATTTATTTAAAAATTCCACAAACATCACAAAATTTTTCCCAAAGAGAACAATATATGCCGATAGTAATTGATAAAGACATACCCGCCTACAAAATTTTAACGGGCGAAAAAATATTCGTTATGGATACGGACCGCGCGGGCGTGCAGGATATCCGCCCCATCGAGATTGCCATACTCAATTTAATGCCCACAAAGGAGACGACGGAAACGCAGTTTATGCGCCTTTTATCCAACTCGCCTTTGCAGGTCAACATTACTTTGGTGCGCACCGAAACGTACAACCCCACCCACGTAGAGGCGGAGTACCTTTCGCGCTTTTATAAAAATTTCGACGAGATAAAGGGCAAAAAATTCGACGGCATGATTATAACCGGCGCGCCCGTGGAAAACCTCGAATTCGAGGACGTCGCGTACTGGCAGGAGCTGAAAGACATTTTAAACTGGACGAAAACAAACGTCACGTGCACGCTGTTTATCTGCTGGGGTGCGCAGGCGGCTCTGCACTACTTTTACGGCATAAAAAAACACCCGTTAAAGGAGAAATGCTTCGGCATATTCGCCCACCAACGCGTGTTGGACGGCGCGCCCGAACCGCTTATGCGCGGCATATCGGACGAGTTCCACATGCCCCATTCCCGCCACACCGTAATTTACGCCGACGACATAAGGCACGTTAAAGAGCTGAAAATTTTGGCGTATTCCAAAAAGGCGGGCGCGAGCATTATAAAGAGTATTGACAACCGTCAGGTGTTCGTCACGGGGCATATGGAGTACGACCGCGACACTCTTAAAAGGGAGTACGAGCGCGACAAGGCGAAGGGCTTGCCCATAAAGCCGCCCGAAAACTACTTTGCCGACATGGAGTGCACAAAGGTTAAAATGAACTGGTCGTCCACCTCGAACCTTTTCTACATAAACTGGCTTAACTACTACGTATATCAGGTTACGCCGTATAAGCTGTAAAATAATTAGCAATTAGCTATGCGCAATTTCGGTGAATATTAAAAGCCGCGCGGCAACTTTGCCGCGCGGCACTCTTTTTACCTTAATTCCGCATTCCGCATTCCGAATTGCCTTAAACTTTCTCCAACGCCTGTTCGATGTCGGCTATTATGTCGTCGGGGCTTTCGATACCCACCGAAAGGCGGATAAGATTTTCGGGTACGCCCGCCTTGACCAAGTCCTCTTTCGAAAGCTGTCTGTGCGTGGTGGAAGCGGGGTGCAGAACGCAGCTTCTCACGTCCGCAACGTGCGTTTCCTGCGTGATGAGCTGTAAGCTCTCCATAAATTTCGCGCACACCTTAACGTCGCCCTTTATGCCGAAGCTGAGCATGCCGCCCTGACCGTTCGGCATATACTTCATTGCCAAGGCGTGGTATTTGCTGTCGGCAAGCGAGGGGTGGCGCACCCACTCTATCTTCGGGTGGTTTGCAAGGTATTCGGCAACCTTAGCGGCGTTCGAGGAGTGCCTCTCCATTCTGAGTGCCAGCGTGTCGCAGCCTATGTAGGATAAAAAGCCGTTCTGCGGCGACATTATCGCGCCCATATCGCGTATCATCTGCGCGCGGCACTTGGTTGCAAACACCGCGGCGGGCAGGTCGGAATAAACCAAACCGTGGTAGCTTTCGTCGGGCACGTTAAAGCTTGCGTAGCGGGGGTTGCCCTTGTAGTTAAAATTGCCTAAATCGACTATTACGCCGCCGAGAGCCGCCGCGTGCCCGTCGAGATATTTCGACGAGGAGTGAATGATAATGTTCGCGCCGAACTCCTTGGGGCGGCATAGCGCGGGGGTGGCGAGCGTGTTGTCAACCATTAAAAGAACGCCGTGTTTTTCGCAGATTTTGGCGAATTTTTCAAAGTCGATAACCGATATCGCGGGGTTTGCGACCGTCTCGACAAAGACGAGCTTTGTCTTGTCGTCGATAAGTTTTTCAATTTCTTCGGCGGGCGCGTCGGGGTCTACGAAACGGCACTCGATGCCGAGTTTGGGAAGAGTGGTGCCGAAAAGGTTATACGTGCCGCCGTACACCGCGGACGAGCTTATGATGTTGTCGCCCGCGCCCGCAACGGTAAAGGTTGCAAGGGTGGTAGCCGACATTCCCGAGGCACAGCCTATCGCCGCAACGCCGCCCTCTAACGCGGCGACTTTTCCCTCGAACGCCGCAACGGTGGGGTTGGCAAGGCGGGAGTAGAAGTAGCTCGAACTTTTAAGGTCGAAGCAGTCCGCCATGGCCTGCGTGTCGCCGTAAAAATAGGTTGTAGACTGGCTTATAGGTGGTATTCTGCTCTCGCCCGTCTTGGGCTTATAGCCCGCCTGCACGCACAGTGTGTCGATTTTGTAATTTTGCATAAAGTTTAAACTCCTTTATTTAATGAAGAATTCGTAATTACTGCGCTACGCTCCGTGCTGCGCAAGCGCGGGGCGGAATTATACCGAGTTGAATTATTTAAATAATTTATTCCGCTGTTTGACCTTCCCCTTAGGGGGAAGGTGTCGCAACCGTAAGGTTGGGACGGATGAGGGGTTAGTCGGTTTTAAATAGCCAACCCCTCATTCGGCTTGACCTAATCGGTCAACCCACCTTCCCCCTAAGGGGAAGGTAATAATGCGGTCTATTTTAATTCCGAATTCCGCATTCATAATTCCGAATTAATAATCTTTTATCTGTCTTTTTGTGTCGCGGTCTATATCGCGCGCTTTTATGGACTGCTTTTTGTCGTAGTTCTGTTTGCCGCGGCAAAGCGCAACCTCAACCTTGATTAAGTTGTCCTTAAAGTAGAGGGATATGGGCACGAGCGTCATACCCTTTTGGTTTATCTTGCCGACGATTTTGTCTATTTCGTACTTGTGCAGTAAAAGCTTTCTATCGCGCTTGCTGTCCTTTGAGTTGAACGCGCCACTCTTGTCGTAGACGGGTATGTGCATATTTTTTAGGGTGACTTCGCCGTCCCGTATAAAGCAGAAGCTGTCTTTCAGGTTGCAGTTGCCCGCCCGCAAAGACTTGACTTCCGCGCCCTCCAAAACTATTCCCGCCTCGAATTTGGTCTCGATAAAATATTCGAATGAGGCGGACTTGTTGTACGCTATCTGCTTCATAAAAACCTCTCTCGCAAAAATCTTTTGCTTGGGGCGCAAAATATTTTCTGCGAATTTGAGGGCGTTGCCCTAGCCGCACGATAGGTTTTAGCCCTCGATTATTAGAAATCGTGCGGCTTTACCTACTGAGGCGAAAGTTTTCGCAAATTGGGTCGCGCTGCGCAAAAGCGTGGTTTTGCTTGCTACGTTTATTATTTTATAATAAAATTTTGATGTTGTAAAGTTAAACGAGAACAAATTGAATTTTCCGCGAGCCTAAATCGCAAGCGGCAACCTTAATGCGCACCTTGTCGCCTATGCGGAAGGAGTGTTTTCTTCCGTACAGTTTAAACTTTTCCGGCACGTAAAAATAGTGGTCGTCGGGCAGAGCTTCGTAGCGGATAAATCCCTCGACGGTGTTCGCAAGCTCGGCAAAAATTCCGCTCTCGATAACGCCCGAAATTACAGCGTCGTATTCCTCGCCCAAGCGGGTCTGCATATACGCAACCTTGTACAAATCGTCCACGTCGCGTTCGGCTGTATCCGCCTGTCTCTCGCGCTCGCTCGTGTCAATCGCCGCCGCCTTTGCAACGGGCGAAAATTTTGCGGTTGCCCCCGCAATATCCCCTTGCAAAAGCATTTTAAGCACTCGGTGCACAAACAGGTCGGGGTAGCGGCGTATGGGCGAGGTGAAGTGGCAGTAGCACCCGCTCGCCAAGCCGAAGTGCCCCTTGTTTTCCTCGGAATATCTCGCCTTTTGCATGGAGCGGAGCATAACCTTGTTCACGACCGAGGAAAACGGCTTGTCCGCAACCTCGGTTAAAATTCTTTGGTAGTCGGCGGGGTGCGCGTCGTCCGTGTCGCCCTTTGCGTTCACGCCCAAATCGCGCAGAAAGCCGTACAAAAGGCTCGTCTTTTCGGGCGCGGGCTGTTCGTGTATGCGGTACAAAAAGGGAGCTTTCCGCCTTTCGGCAAACTCTGCGACAGCCTCGTTCGCGCTCACCATAAACTGCTCTATTATGCGGTGCGAAAGGGCGCGCTCGTAGTCGGGAATTACTATCTCGCCCGATTCGATGAGGTATATGTGCGCCTCTTTCACGTCTAAGCTCACCTCGCCCGCCTCTTTCCGCTTGCCTTCGAGGAGCAGACAGAGCTCCGCCATACCCCTTAGCATGGGTGCGATTTCGGGGTAAGCCCCGTCGGTATTCGTGCCGTTTAAAATGTTTGTAACCTCGTCGTAGGTCATGCGCTTATCGCTTTTAATAACGCTCTCGCACAGCTCGAAGTTTACGCGGTTGCCCCGCTTGTCAAAGGTCATAAAACAGCTCATTGCGTATCTGTCCTCGCCCTCGTTTAAACTGCACGCGCCGTTAGAAAGGCTCTTCGGCAGCATGGGTATAACGCGGTCGGGGAAGTACACGCTCGTGCCGCGCCCGTACGCTTCTTTGTCGATACAGCCGTTGAATTTTACGTAATGGCTCACGTCGGCGATATGCACGCCGAGGCGGTAATTTTCGCCCTGCATTTCCAGCGAAACGGCGTCGTCGATATCCCGCGTGTCAACGCCGTCGATGGTGATTGTCAGAAGGCCGCGCAAATCCCGCCTGCCGCCAAGCCGCACAGGTTCGGCGGCAGCCTTTTCGGCGGTAATTTCAACGTAGTCGGGGAAGGAGGAGGCGTAGCCGTAGCTTTTCAAAATCGCCTCTTCCTCGACGAAAAAGTCGCCGTCCCTGCCCAAAACCTCGACAATCTTCCCGCCCACGGCTTTGCCTTTGGGGTAAGATGTTACCTCGGCAACAACCTTGTCGCCGTCCTCCGCGCCGCCCGAGAGGGAGAGGGGAATGTAGACGTCGCTCAAAAAAGCGCGGTCGTCGGGGATAACATAGCCCGCGTGCCTGTCGGACTGAAACACGCCGATAACGCGCGCCCGCCCGCGCGATATAATTTTAATGACGCGCGCCTCGTCGTCGGTGCCGCGCACGGGCACGGCGATAACGGTGTCGCCGTCAAGCGCGTCGCCAAGGTGCTTTTTGGGTACAAAGTAATCGTTTTCGCGCTCTGCCGCGCCGTCGGGAATTAAAAACGCGTAGCCCTGCGGGTTGGCTTTCACCCGCGCCGTGAACGCGCCCAAAGCCTGCGGAGTAGCGTACAGCCCGCCGCCGTCCTTTATGATTATGCCCTCTTTTACAAGCTGGTTTATCGCCGCGCGCAGTCCCTTTTTGTACGAGGGGGAGAGGCGCAGAGCGCGCAGTATTTCGTTTTGCGATTTTAATTGCAATTTACCGCTCTTAAATCCGTCGGTAAGCTTTTTTCTCAATATGTCCATATGTAAATTGTTTTTTTATCTGTTTAATTCCTTGATTTAACCTTCCCCCTAAGGGGAAGGTCATATTGCGGTTAAAATATTTGTAGCAAAATAAATAAAAGGGCGGAAATCTTTTAAAAGAGTTCCGCCGCAGTAACGATAGAATTTATCAATTAACCCAGAATAATGACCACGATATAAAACGTAATCGACAAAAAGGCAAGTACGCCGAGACTTATCCAGCTCCACTTTTTAAGCTTGCTTTCAATCGACTGACCCTTGTTTTTGCCGAAGAAAGTCTCGCTCGAACCGGTTATTCCCTCGATACCTTCCGAGTTGCTCTGTTGCAGAAGAACCAAAATTATTGCCGCCAAAGCCGCAAGGAACATTGCAACTATCGCGATTGTTCTTAAAACGACGTAGGCTGTATAGGCGTCCGTGCCCATGGCTGCCGCCAAAATGTTTAACATTTCCGAACCTCAATTAACTTATTTACCGAAAAATTATAACATAAAAGAAAAGCGTTTGACAATGAAAAATCGGGCGCATTTATAAAAAATTTATGTTTTTTTGCGCCTTTCGCCGAATTTGTTGATAATAAATATGCCCAAGCACACCAAAATTATGGCTAAAAGCGTGTACCAGCTTAAAAGCTGGTCGCTCTCGGACAGGATAATCGCGGAAAATACCGCGCCGAAAAGCGGGTTGGTGCTCTTGTACACGGCCACTTTCGATACGGGGTTGTACTTCAATAAAAAGCCTTGAAGCGTGAACGCGCACGCGGACAGAAAGGCGAGGTATAAAAGCATAAACGCCGCGCCGACCGATATGTGCGGTATGCGCCCGCCGAAGCTTAAACCTATTATTATGAGGACTACGCCGCCGATTAAAAACTGATAGCCGCACAGCGCGGTGGTGTTTTCGTGCTTCGAAAAAATTTTCACGAGCCCCGCCGCAACCGCGGACGACAGCCCCGAAAGAATTAAAAACCCCTCGCCCGTAAAGGAAAAGGTGAACGAAAAGTCGCCGCCGAGGTTGATTAAAATTACTCCGCCGAAGCCCAAAACACAGCCCGCAAGCTTTATTAAATTGAATTTTTCGGTGCGGAAAATAAAGCACGCGCAAAGAATCGTAAAGAACACGCCCAGCCCGTTTAAAACGGACGATTTAACTCCCGAAACGCAGGATAAACCGATGTAAAAAAAGGTGTATTGAAGCGCCGTCTGAAAGAGCGCGACGAGCATTACCCGCCATATATTACGGGGTTTAGGCACCAAAAGCCTGCGTTTTTGCACCGAGCCGAACGCAATAACCAGCACGCCCGCCAAGGCAAAGCGCACGCCCGCAAACAGCATTAGGGAAGCGGGGTTTTTTGTGTCTATTTCAAAGAGCTTATACCCCGTTTTAACGCAGGGGAAGGCGCTCCCCCAAAGCACGCAACAAAAAATTGCGCAAAGGGCAACGACGGGCGGTTTGGTAAAAAACCGTTCTGGCGTAAGCTTTGTCTTAGTAAATTTTCCGTTGGCGCCGTTTACGTTCTCTTCCGCACTTTCGGGAATATCTTTCGGCTGTTCGTTCTCTGTCATTTCACTATTATTATAGTCGTTTACTAAAATTTTTGCAAATAAAAAGCCCGCGCGTCGTAATTAAACGCGCGGGCACAAACCGTTTATTTTTTAAGTCCTAAAATTTCGTCTGCGGAAACGTCTAAAACTCTGCAAAGGTTTGCAAATGTGTCGATAGAGGGGAATTTGTCGGCGTGTAAATATTTGCTTATGGTAGACGGTGAAACGCCGAGTTCCCGAGCTATTTCAGATTTGCTGATATAGCTGGTATTTATCGCTTCGCGAAGCCGCAACTGTATTTCTTCAATCTTTATCATATATACATTATTTGCACGTTGTGCAAAATTTTGCTTGACTTTTGGACAGTGTTTAAATAACATATATCTGAGAGGTTAAATCAATGTCAAAATGTCCGTATTTTAAAGACAGAGCTCTTGCCGAGCTTTACACAGTGTTGTTGATTGTGTATGAAAATTACAGAGCGGGCGCCATACCCAAAAGCGATTTCGAGAGTATTAAGCGCACTTGCTTATACGATAAAGACTATTTAAAGGAGACTATCAGGTTAGACGAAAGGAGACCACTTTTAAAGCCGTTGGCTGACCCCGATAAAACGGCTCTCGACGTATTAAACGAGCTTGCGGAAGCGGGTGCGATTTCGGTTTACGAGTATAACACGCAAAAGGAAAGACATTATCTTTATTAAAACGTAAAGCCCCGCGGCGAATTTTCGCCGCGGGGCGCTTTGTGCTTTGTAATTTACTTAATCAAGCTTTTTCCGGTCATTTCGGCGGGGACAGGCAAGCCCATCACGGTTAAAAGAGTGGGGGCGAGGTCGGCTAAAATGCCGCCGTCGCGCAAGGTAGCGTTCTTATATTTTTCCGAAACCAAAACCACGGGCACGGGGTTGGTGGTGTGCGCCGTGAAGGGCGAGCCGTCGTCGCCCAAAAGCCTGTCGGCGTTGCCGTGGTCGGCGGTTAAAATCGCGGAGCCGCCCATTGCCAAAATCTTGTCGCAGACCTTTTTTACGCACTCGTCCACAGTGCCGACCGCCTTGACTGCGGCGGGTATAACCGCGGTGTGCCCGACCATATCGCAGTTGGCAAAGTTCAAAATAACCACATCGAACTTGCCGCTGTCAAGCTCTTCGAGCACCTTGTCGGTAACGAGGTACGCGCTCATTTCGGGCTGTAAGTCGTAGGTCGCAACCTTGGGCGAGGGAATCAAATCGCGCTGTTCGCCCTCATTGGGTGCCTCTACGCCGCCGTTGAAGAAGAAGGTTACGTGCGCGTATTTCTCCGTTTCGGCAATTCTGAGCTGCGTCTTGCCGCACTTTGAAAGGTACTCGCCCAAAGTGTTGTCGAGCGAGGTCTTGGGGAACGCGATTTCCACGCCCGTAAACAGAGCGTCGTACACGGTGAAGCAGACGTACACGGGTTCCAAAAAGCCCGTCTTTCTCTCGAACGCCGTGCCCTTGGGAACGACGAATTCGCGCTGGGATATGGCGCGGGTAATCTCTCTCGCGCGGTCGGGGCGGAAGTTGAAGCATACAACGCTGTCACCCTTTTCGATAAGCCCCACGGGCTTGCCGTTTTCGAACACGTTGACGGGCTTGATAAACTCGTCGGTGTCGCCCGCGGCATAGCTGTCCTCTACCGCAGTGGCGGGGTCGGCGCAGGGCTTGCCCGTGCCGAGCGTGAGCATATCATACGCCTTTTCGACTCTGTCCCAGTTGTTGTCCCTGTCCATTGCGTAGTATCTGCCCGCAACCGAGGCAATCTTTCCGTAACCGAGCGTCTTCATTTCCGCCTGCAACGCGCGGATAAACTCCACGCCCGAGGTGGGGGGAACGTCCCTTCCGTCCATAAAGCAGTGAACGTAGCACTCATCAACGCCGCGGCTCTTCGCCATTTTCAAGAGGGCGTAAAGGTGGGTTATGTGGCTGTGCACGCCGCCGTTGGAAAGTAGTCCCAAAAGGTGCAGTTTTTTGCCGCCCTTCGCGTTGTCCATAGCCTTAATGAGGGCGGGATTTGCGAAAAAGTCGCCGTCGCCTATCGCCTTGGTTATCTTGGTCAGGTCCTGATAGACGATGCGCCCCGCGCCCATATTCAGGTGCCCGACCTCGGAATTGCCCATCTGCCCGTCGGGTAGCCCGACCGACATACCGCTTGCGCCGAGGGTGGCGGAGGGGTAGGTTTTTATGAGCTCGTTCACGTTTTTACTGCCGTTAATCGAGATGGCGTTGCCCTCGCCCGCGGGGGCTATGCCGTAGCCGTCCATAATGATAATTGCATAAGGTGTTTTTTTAGTCATATTTATTCCTTTTGAATTTTAATATTTTACCGCAAACTTGCTTTCCCCTTTCTAAGGGGAAAGTACCTCGCAGAGGGGATAGAGGTTGTTTTTATAATTCAACCTCTTTCGTCTTGCTACGCAAGCCACCTTCCCCTTCAAAGGGGAAGGCAAGGGGGGATTACTTATCGTAATTAACAATTGTTGCGAAGTCGAGCTTTAACGATGCGCCGCCGATAAGTCCGCCGTCGATGTCGGGCTGTGCCATAAGCCCCTTGCAGTTGCCCGCGTTCATCGAGCCGCCGTACTGAATTATAACCTTCTTCGCGGCGGGCGCGCCGAAAAGCTTGCCGAGCGTCTTGCGGATATATTTAATGGTCTCTTCCGCCTGTTCGTCGGTGGCGGTTTTGCCCGTGCCGATTGCCCATACGGGCTCGTACGCGATAACGACTTTCGTGACGTCCTCAACGCCCTTTAAGCCGTCGGTAAGCTGCCTTTCCAAAACCTTTTCGGTAACGCTGCTTTCGCGCTCTTCAAGCGTTTCACCGACGCATACTATGGGGGTAATGCCGTTTTCAAGCGCGGAAAGAGTGCGCTTATTCACGCCCTCGTCGGTCTCGCCGAAGTACTGGCGGCGTTCGCTGTGACCTATTATCGCATAGCTCACGCCGTACTCTTTAAGCTGTGCGCAGGATATCTCGCCCGTGTACGCGCCATTTTCCGCCCAGTGCACGTTCTGCGCACCGATTTTGATTTTGCTGCCCTTGGCGGCTTTAACCATTTCGGGAATGAGTATCGCGGGAACGCACAGAGCAACGTTGCATTTCGCGCCTTTTACGAGCGGTTTAAGCTCTTTTATAAGTTCCTTGCCGCTTGCGGCGGTCATATTCATTTTCCAGTTGCCTGCAATAAAAGGTTTTCTTGACATAACGAAACTCCTGTAATTTTATCTTTTTTATTATACCACTTTGCTACCGCGATTGCAATTCGAAAAAAGCAGAAATAGATATAATTTGGTCGCCGTCTATCTGAGTTTTTGCAATACCAACTGCAAAGCCGTCTGTTCGTAGGCTTTTAGCGGGTCGGCGCATATGTAATCGAACGTAGCGCGATTGTCGACTTTTATGCCGAAACGGTTAATAACCGCCGCAACGCGCGACGACGCTTCGAACGACAGCGCCCCGTCCTCGCCTAAAAGAATAATATACCGTATGCTTACGAAAAGGTCGGTTTCGCGTCCGAACCGCGCGGTTACTTTGGCTTGGATATCGGTTTCGTAATCGTAAAATTTGCCGCCGACGGTTACGCCCTTTTCAGAAAATTCCGCGCGGTGCATCTCGTAAAACTCAACGGTGATTTCATCGCCCGTCTTGCGTTTCTCAGCGCGTATTTTCAAATCGCCGTCTAAAAAGTAACCTACGAAAAACGGGGATGCGTTTACGCCGTGTTCAAAGGTTTGTTCGCTTATCAATCTTTCCCGCGAAAATTGCGAAAGGTAATTATTAATCGCCCGTTTGTCGGGCAATATCACGCTTTCGTCCTCGTCGAAGGGAGAAGCGGAAAGGACATACCGCGCAATAAAATATTCATGTTCGAATATTTCCGTTTCGGCTTCTGAAGAATAGGGAGAAAAATCTCCGCGTGCAAAGTCCTCCCGCGCCTGTGCCTTTTTAAGCTTCGGCGTTACGCGGAATACGAACGCCGCCGAACCTGCAAAAAAGAGAGCAAGCGCCGCGCCAAGGCTTATACAGCCGGCAATGCCCGCGCTCTCTTTCGGCACGCAGACGGCAACTATAAGCACGGAGGAAAAGCATAGCAGTATATAAAGCGTATATAGAAAGAATGCGATATTTATGCGCTTTTTGTACGTTCCGCAAGTTTTCTTTTGCCTGAATTTCTTCATTTCCGTATTAAAAATAAGGGGAGACTCGCCACCTCCCCCTGAATTATTTTAATTTTTGTCGTTCAGGCAAGCAATGCCAGGGAGAACTTTGCCTTCGAAAAGCTCTAACGACGCGCCGCCGCCCGTTGAGATATGGCTCATTTTATCTGCAAAGCCGAGCTGCTGTACAGCCGCCGCGCTGTCGCCGCCGCCGATAATTGTCGTGCACTTGCCGTAAACGTCCGCCAAAGCCTTGGCAACCGCAATCGTGCCCGCAGCTAAGGTGGGGTTTTCGAACACGCCCATAGGTCCGTTCCAAACGACCGACTTCGCGCTCGCAACCGCGTCCGCGTAAAGCTTTCTCGTCTTTTCGCCTATATCCATACCCTTCATATCCGCGGGTATCTTGTCGCTGTCGACGGTGACAACCTCGACGGGCGCGTCGATGGGGTCGGGGAACGCCTTGCACACAACCGTGTCGACGGGTAAAAGCAATTTTTTGCCCGCTTTTTCGGCTTTTTCAAGCATTTCCTTGCAGTAGCCTATCTTCTCTTCGTCCAAAAGCGAGGTGCCCACCTCGTAGCCCTTGGCTTTAAGGAAGGTGTAAGCCATGCCGCCGCCGATTATCAGCGTGTCGCACTTTTCCAAAAGGTTGGAAATTACGTTCAGTTTATCCGCAACCTTCGCGCCGCCCAAAATTGCGACGAAAGGTCTTTCGGGATTTTCGAGCGTAGCCGCCATAACCGACAGCTCTTTTTCGATGAGGAAGCCGCAGACGGCGGTCTTTATAATGCCGTACTCGACGATAGCCGCGGTGGAAGCGTGAGAGCGGTGCGCCGTGCCGAACGCGTCGTTGACGTAAATTTCCGCGTCGTAAGCAAGCTCTTTGCAGAACGCTTCGTCCTTTTTCTCCTCTTCCCAGTGGAAGCGCAGGTTTTCAAGCAAAACCGCCTCGCCGTCCTTTAACGCGTCGCGCTTTGCCTTAGCGTCCGCGCCTATTACGTCGGAAGCGAACACGACTTTGCCGCCCGTAAGTTCTGCAAGTCTCTTTGCGACGGGGGCAAGGGTGAGCTTTTTGGGCTCGTCCTTTTTAGCCTTTTCGACGATAGCTTCCGCGGTGGTTTCGCCCGCCTCGACCTTTTTCTTGTCCTTTTTGTTGAGCTTGACCTCGGCGGAGAAAATGGAGTGGGGCTTGCCCATATGCGAGCAAAGGGTAACGCGTGCGCCCGCGTCCAAAAGATATTTAATGGTGGGGAGCGCACCTAAAATTCTGTTTTCGTCAGTAATGACGCCGTCTTTCATAGGCACGTTGAAATCGCACCTTACGAGTACTTTTTTGCCTTTAAGATTTTTCAAATCTTTAACCGACATTTTGTTCATTGAAAAACACCTCGAAAATATTTATTTTTTTCGCTTAACATTATAAAAAACTTACCAAAAATTGTCAAATGAATTGATAAGTGCCTTATTAAATTTACAACCCGAATCCGAGGAGATTCGAGCTGTAAACAAGATTATATTTATCTCAGACAATTTGACGATGCGTACAACGGGCAAGATGAGTAGGGGTAATCGTTGTCGTTGCGGTCTTTGCAGTGAATTGCGCCGTCGGGGTGCCAGGTGCAGTGGCAAATTTCGGCTCCGTACTTTTTAACTTGACAAACTACGTCGCTACTTCCGTTGCTGCGATTATAATCAACTTGATTTACCGTATATTCGCCTACGTTGAAATTAATTCTTCCCATATTTACTCCTTAGTAAAAATAAAAATTACAGACGGTTTTCAAGGTATTTGTTGAGCGCTATCGATGTAGCAACTGCAACGTTTAACGAAGATATATTCTTGCTTGCCATCTCGATATAGTACGCTTTGTCGCATTTATTTAAAATATCCTGAGGGATACCGTGTTGTTCGTTTCCTACAACTAAACAACTTTTATCGCCGAAGTCAATCTTATTCAGAGGTTCTGCAGTATCGGTAATTTCCAAAGCGAGTATTTTATAGCCTTGCTCTTTAAGATATTCAAGTATGTCGGAGTTATCGGTGTAAACCATCTCTACTGCGGCATTGCGCGATAACCTTTTGATTTTTTGCGTTTGTTCGGGCGCGCCCCCGTAGTAAATGACTTTTTTTGCACCGAAAATATCTGCCGAGCGTAAAATAAGCCCTAAATTTTCGGCTGAAATACCGCAGACAAAAAGATACAATTCGGAATTGACAGCGCAATTCTGCATTTTTTCCAAAGTTTGATAATGGTTTAACTGAACCATAATTGCCCCTCTGCATAAATTGTTTAAATTTATTTTAAGGCGAACGGCGAAATATGTCAAGCTATTATTTGTTTACGCCTGAACTTATATTATACTTAAACTATAATAAATTTGAAATGTAGCAAATTATGAAAATTTGCGTTGCGGGGTTGGGCAATTCAACTTTCTCTGCCGAGGATAAAATCGACGCGGCGTTCGCAAATTTCAGCAAGTGCTATGACGCTATCCAACGTCGGTTTTCGTTTGTTGTATTTCCAATCGAAATACGAACTTTTGGAAATTCTTTCTCTCGAATAAAAATCTTTCGGTGTAAAGTTCATATATTTTTCCAAAAAACAAACTTGCTCGCCGAAAGAAGGACAAACATTGAAAGATAAATTTTCTTTAAACTGTTCTCTGCCCAATAAAAAATCGGTTGAGCATTGAAAATATTCAGCAATTTTTATCAAATGACTTACCGACGGAACATTATTGTTTTTAATGTATAACGAAATGCAAGCCTCGCTAATGCCTACAAGTTTACTGAATTGCTTATTATTTAAGCCCCTTTCGTCTAATAATTCTTTAAGCGTTTCGCTGAATTTTTGTGTCATAATAATCTGCCTTTTTTGTTTTCGTCAATATTCGACAAAGATAGTTATTTTTCTACAAATATTGTGACCGACTTTTTAAATTATCGAGTTGACAATTTAAGAGGTCGGTCTGTATAATTTAATTACGCTTATGTTTCGCGAAAGAAGTGAATAAAAAACGAAAGGTTAAAATTATGATAGACAAAAACGGAAAAAAACTTACGCAGGAAAAAATAGATTTGATATTCAGTGTTGCAAACAAATTGCGGAGGGCGAGAAAGAGGGAACTTACGGATAAGGAAATTGAAAATTTGATTTGTAATGTGCGCCGTATTGCGAAATATTAAATTTTATGTTATACTTAAATTATAATAAGTTTAAAAGGTAACAGATTATGAAAATTTGCGTTGCGGGGCTGGGGCTTATAGGCGGCTCGATTTGTATGGCGTTGAAGCGCGCGGGGTATAAAACGGACGGTTACAACCGCTCCGCCGCGCCGCTCGATTTTGCGTTGAAGAACGGAATAATAGATAATGCGGCGACCGAGTTTGAAAGCTACGACGTCGTATTCGTCGCTCTTCCGCCAAAGCCTGCGGTCGACTTTATTTTGCACACCCGCTTTAAAGAGGATGCGATAGTTGCGGATATCTGCGGCGTGAAAAAGTTTATCGAGGACGCGGTCTGCGCGGCTGAACTCAATATAAATTACGTGGGCACGCACCCCATGGCGGGAAAGGAAGTTTCGGGCGTGGAAAACGCGTGCGCCGACCTCTTCGACAGGGCGAGTATGGTCATTACCCGCGGCATATGTGCCGACGAACGCGCTTTTTCGGTGATAAAAGGGCTGGTTAAAGATATGGGGTTTGCGCGCATTGTCGAGTGCTCCGCCGAGCTGCACGACAGAAAAATTGCCTACACCTCGCAGCTTGCGCACGTCGTTTCGAACTGCTATGTAAACGACCCCGAGATAGACGGGTGCCTCGGCTTTACGGGCGGCAGTTTTCAGGATATGACGCGCATTGCGGGCGTCGACGAGGGGGTGTGGTCGGAGCTGTTTACAATAAACGCGGACAACCTGCTTGTGAGCGCAAACAACCTTGCAAATTCCTTAAACGAATTTATTGCCGCGCTAAAAAGGGCGAAGGCGGGCGGCGGCGCGGAAGAAGTTAAAAAATATTTCGCCGTCGGCGCGAACGCCTACCGCAATGGCAAGGCAAGCGGATTTACGGGCGACGGCATAACCGTAACGGAGCTGAAATGAAGTACTCGCTTTTGATAACGCAAGTCGCGGAGGGCGAAAGGACGGTCACGGCGGCGGACGCGGAAGGGGATTTTATCGGCGGTGTGCTCGTTCTTTGCTACCGCTACGACGGCGCGGAATATAAACTCGAAATTGCCGAAAACGCTATGGCGCAGAGCCGCGACGGCGACTTTAATTTAAGTATGAAATTTATCGAGGGGCAGACGACGGCGGCGCGCTTATCCGACGGGCAAAGCGGCGGCGAATTCCCCGTCTGCACGCAAAAACTCGCCGTGCGGTTCGACGGCTTTGATTGCAGGGCGGAGTGCGATTTTTCGTACGGTGCGTGCGGCGAGGTCATAAAACTTTCCGTTGTGGCAAGCGTGTTGCAATAGCGGGTTATTTTCTTGACAATTTCGTTTTTTTTATTTACAATAATACGCGTATGAAGATTAAGTATCTGGGACATTCGAGTTTTCTTTTAACCGAAAGTACGGGCACGGCGATTGTTACCGACCCCTACGACGGCGCGATAGGTTACGAAATGCCGAAAGTTTCGGCGGACGCGGTGACCGTCTCTCACGGGCATTACGACCATAACAACGTAAAGGCGGTGGGCGGCAACCCCGTAATTTTATCTCACGAGCAAGGTTACGAACTGCCCGGCGTGGTAATAAATTCCGTAAAGAGCTGTCACGACGGTATGGGCGGTTCTCTCCGCGGCGAAAACGTCATATTCAAGTTCCGTATGGACGGGCTGGACGTGTGCCATTTGGGCGACCTCGGCGAGGAGTGTTCGGCAGAGCTTATCGAGGCAATACTGCCTGTAAACGTGCTTTTAATTCCCGTCGGCGGCAACTATACGATAGACGCAAAGACGGCAAAGGAGTACGTGGACCGCATTATGCCCGACGTGGTTATCCCCATGCACTACCGCACGAAGGGGTGCCTTATCGACATAGACAAAGTTGACGAATTCGTTTCGCTTATGGAAGACGACGGCGTAGAGTGCGAGGAGACGGGCGATGAGATAGAGCTCACCCGCGACGATGTCGACGGCGAAACAACAAAGGTTTACGTTATGAGGTAATTTTAATCTCATAGCGTCTGCCCGTCCTTGCAATTCATATTTTTCATTCCGCTTATCATAAGTTATAAAAGTTATAAAAAGTTTCAGGGCAGTCAAACTGCGTTTTTCGTTACGTTGCGGCAAGCTTTTCGCCGTATAGTTTCATATCAATTCCGAAAATATTTTTTAAGAGGTCAATAATGGATTTAGCCGACAGTATCAGATTAAGGCTCGACACAAAGGGCATACACCAGCTTTGGCAGATAGGCAGGGCGGTTGGCGTTGCTAACCCCACGAAGAGGAAAAAGGCGGAGATTATCGACGACATTCTCGCCATCGCCAAAAACCGGACGGAGCCTTGCCCCCGTCCCACGCGCGGCGCGCCCCCCAAGTCGGAGGAGTACGACTTTGAGACGGTGGAGGAAATTTTAAAGTGCAAGCAATACTATGCCCAGCTTGCAAGCTCTGCCGAGGAGCCGCCCGAAAAGGGCGTTTTAACGCTTTCTTCGGTGGAAGAAGAGGAAGAGGCGACCTATTCGGGCGTTTTGGAGCCCACAGAAAAGTTCTGGTTTCTGCGCACGCAGAATATGCAGATAACTTCGGCGAACGACGTGTTCATGCATATCTCGTTCGTCAACCGTTTCCGCCTGCGCACGGGCGATAAAATAGTGTGCAGAGCAAAGCGCAGAAAACCCAACGAGTGCCCGGGCGCAACCTATATTCTAAGCGTGAACGGACGCTCGCCCGATACGCCCCGCGGAATTCCTTTCGAAAGCCTCACCCCTTGCTATCCCGACAGACGCATAACTCTCGAAAACCCCGACGGCAATCTTACCGACAGGGTAATCGACCTCTTCTCGCCGATAGGCTTCGGGCAGAGGGCTCTGATAGTTTCGCCCCCCAAGGCGGGCAAGACGACTATGCTCAAAAACATAGCGTGCGGTATCCGCCGCAACCACCCCGACGCGCTGGTTATCGTGCTTTTGGTGGACGAGCGCCCCGAAGAGGTCACCGACATTATGCGCTCTGTCGACGGCGCTGAGGTGATATATTCCACGTTCGACAAGGGCGACGTGCACCATACGCACATTGCGGGGCTTACCCTTGAATATGCAAAGCGGCAGGCGGAAACGGGCAGGGACGTCGTTCTTTTGCTCGACAGCATAACCCGTCTTGCAAGGGCGCACAATGCGCTCGCGAACTCGGGCAGAACGCTTTCGGGCGGTCTCGACCCGCAGGCTCTCGTCGAGCCCAAACGCTTTTTCGGCGCGGCGCGCAATATCGAAAACGGCGGCTCGCTGACAATAATCGCAACCGCGCTCGTCGATACGGGCAGCAGACTTGACGATATCATTTACGAAGAGTTCAAGTCTACGGGCAATATGGAAATCGTACTTTCCCGTCAGCTTGCCGAAAGAAGGGTTTTCCCCGCAATCGACATACGCTCTTCGGGCGCGAGGAAGGAAGAGCTTTTATTGAACGAAAACGAACTCGGTTGCGCGGCGGTTATCCGCGGACAGCTTGCCAAAAACTTAAAAGAGGAAGAGCTGTACGCGTCGATGAAAAAGGCGGCGACGAACGGGGAATTCTGCGTCAAATCGCAGGCGTTTTTGAAAGTATTTAAAAGTTAATTCGGAATTAGGAATGCGGCTGAGGAATAATTAAAAGAACCAACCTCTTCCGTCTGCTACGCAGCCACCTTTCTCACACGCCGCAAGGGAAACGGCGTGTTCGGTCACCGCAAACGCGGGACATATGCGTTTGCTCATCTCGCAACGCCAAAACAGCGCACAGTGCTGTTTTGAGAAATGTGTTGCTCGTCCCTTCAACGGGGAAGGCAAGGGGTTGGGGACGCCGTCATTGCGAGGGCACTTGTGCCCGTGGCAATCCAGAATTACGTAGTCTGCGTTTGATTACTCCGACCGTAATAAGTAATTCCGCATTGCGAATTAAAATTTTTAAAATAATAAATGTAGCAAGCAAAACCGCGCTTTTGCGCAGCGCGCCCCAATTTGCGCATACCTGCGCCTCAGTAGGTAAAGCCGCGCGATTTCTAATAATAGAGGGCTTAAATTTATCGCGCGGCTAGGGCAACGCCCTCAAATTCGTCGCATTTGTTTTGCGCCCCAAGCAAAAGAAATCGACGAGAGAGAAATATGGCAGATAACAGTATTTTCATAGACAAAGTTAAGATAGTTATAAAGTCGGGCGACGGCGGCGACGGTATGAACTCGTTCAAGGCTTACAAGGGTAAGCCTGCGTGCGGACCGGACGGCGGCGACGGCGGCAAGGGCGGCGACGTGTACTTTTTCGCGGACGCCTCTTTAAACACGCTGCTACCTTTCCGTTATAAAACCAAGTACGTTGCGGGAAACGGCGAGCGCGGCGGCACCAACCAGTGCTTCGGCAAAGGGGGCGAAAACGTAGTTATCCGCGTGCCCGTCGGCACGGTTATTAAAGATTCCGAAAGCGGCGCGGTAATCGCCGATATGTTCGTCGCGGGCGATAAAAAGTTAGTTGCCGAGGGCGGCAGAGGCGGAAAGGGCAACGTGCGGTTTACCACCGCGCGGCGGCACGCGCCCAACTTTGCGCAAAAGGGCGAAAAGACCGAGCTTCACGAGATTGTATTAGAGCTCAAAGTTATCGCCGACGTGGGTCTTATAGGCTTCCCCAACGTGGGTAAGTCGACGCTGCTTTCCAAAATTTCGGCGGCGCACCCCAAGATTGCCAATTACCATTTCACGACCCTTTCGCCCAATTTGGGCGTGGTTAAGGTGTTCGACGACGCGTTCGTCGCGGCGGATATCCCCGGTCTTATCGAGGGCGCGGCTAAGGGCGCGGGGCTCGGGCACGATTTTTTGCGCCATATAGAGCGCACGCGTATGCTCGTGCACGTCGTCGATATTTCCGGTCTTGAAGAGCGAGACCCGATAGACGACTTTATAAAGATAAACGCCGAACTTAAAGAGTATTCCGAAAAGCTTGCCGCCCTGCCGCAGATTGTCGCTTTAAATAAGTGCGATATCGCGGGCGCGGAGGAAAACGTAAAGGCATTCAGAAAAAAATTCGGCAAAAAATATAAAATTTTCCCCATAACTGCGGTGAACGGCGAGGGCACGGAAGAGCTTATAATCGCCGTGAACGAACTGTTGAAAACTCTGCCCGCGGCTGCCCCCGTCGAGGCGGACGAGAACTTCACCTACCGCAAAAGCGGCAATTTGGACTACGAAATTTACGTCGACGAAAACGACGCTTACGTTTTGGTTGGCAGCCTTGTGGACATGCTTTGCCGCAACGTTGCGTTAAACGACGCGGAATCAATGGCGTATTTTCAGAAAATCTTGCGCGAAAAGGGAGTTATTACCCAGCTCAAAAAAATGGGCATAAATCAAGGCGATACGGTTGTTGTGGGCGACGTTGAATTTGAGTTTGTAGATTAACTTTCTCCGTTTATAAGCTTCGCAATACTGCGTCGCGGAATGCGCGCCCTCGGTCGTTTACGTCATTGTAAACTCCCGTCGGGTCTGTGCTTCCGCTTCTTGTCTTGCTCGCTTCTAAGCGGAGTGAAATACTTTTCAGAATAAAATAAGGATAAAAATATGTTGACGAGTAAACAGAGAAGTAAATTAAAAGCCCTTGCCGCTAATATCGACCCGATAGGTCAGGTGGGCAAGGACGGGATAGGCGAAAATTTGCTAAAAAGCTTTTCCGACTGCTTAGAGGCGCGGGAGCTTATCAAGGTGCATATTTTGGAAAACGCGGACGGCGACCCGCAGAATATCGGCAGGGAGCTTGCCGCGCGTCTTAACGCCGAGTGCGTAATAGTTATAGGCAGAAAGGCGGTAATTTATCGCAAGTCGTCGAAAAAGGACTTTAAGCACATAGAGCTTTAAAGTCAGCGGCTCGGCTGGCTGATAAGTACGCTGACTGCGGAAAGGGCGGTTAAAAGCCCGCCGAAGATTACGTAGTAGAGCGGGTAAAAGGTGAAGAACGAGAAAAAAAGGAGCGTGATTCCGCTGAAAAACAGGGCGGGGCACAGCTTGCGGTTAAAGCGTTTTTTGATGCGCTTTATTACGTTCGGTTTTTTAACGTTGCCCAAAGCGTACTTTTCGGGGAGAAGGTTTTTGTCCTTTAAAAGGGCGTAAATTTCAGCTACGGTCACGACGTCTATCGAAAAATCTTCCGAAAGTGAGAGGGCGGCGGGCGAGATTTCGCAGCAATATATGTGCTTGCGTTTTTTGTTGTTCACGCGTATAATCTGCGCTATATCGTCGGAAGACAAGGGTGACATTTTAAAGTTGAAAAAGTACACGTTTTCGTTGTCCTGCAAGCGTTTACCCCGCACATATGTGCCGTCCAACGCGTTTTCGAAGAGGTTCAAAAGGTATTCCTCGCCGCATACCGAAAGGTGCAGCGAGAGCGACTTTTTCTCGCTTTCGGAAAGGGATAGTATAAGCCGCTTTTTGCGCTTGGCTAAAAGCACGTAAAAGGCGATGAGCCCGCACGCGGCGGCTGTGCCCACGGCTACAATCAGCGCGGTGAGCGCGTTGCGCGTATAAAACCGTACGCCCGTAAAGCATAAAACAAACGCGCAGAGGGCAAAAAATATAACGTCGGAAATAAGAGCGAAATTTATCTTTTTCATCAGTTCGTTTATTGCCGCATTTTTAAAATAATAAACGTAGCAAGCAAAACCGCGTTTTTGCGCAGCGCGCCCCAATTTGCGCATACCTGCGCCTGAGCGGTGGGAATGCCCGCAATTATATAATTACGTGGGCACCGGGCAATTGCGGGCAGGGAGGCAGAGCCTCCAAAAATCGTCGGATTTCTTTTTTCATCGTCTTGAAAAAGAAATCGACGAGAGAGGATATTATGAAAATCGGAATTTTAGGAGGGGCTTTCAATCCCGTGCACCGCGAGCACGTAAATCTGGCGCGCGCGGCGGTGAGGGAGTTGGAGCTCGACAAAATAATAATTATGCCCACGGCGGTCAGCCCGCACAAATCGGGCAAGCTTGCGGCGGATTTCTGGCAACGCTACGAGATGTGCCGTCTTGCCTTTGCGAGCGTGCCGCAGGCGGAAATAAGCAATTTCGAGCTCACCCGCGGCGGCGTTTCGTACACCTATTTGACGTGCGAACATTTTGCCGGGCTTTACAAGGACGCAAAGCGGTGGTTCATAATCGGCGCGGACATGCTCGAAAATTTTCCGCAATGGAAAAGTCCCGAAAAGATTTTGGAGCACTTTTCGCTTGCTGCGTGCGCACGCGAAAATCAGTCGGGCTTTGCGGAGAGCAAGGCGCGGGTGGAGAGCTTGTTTTCGACCGAAGTCGCAGCCATTCCCTACGTGGGCGAAAAGGTGAGTTCCACCGAGATACGCACGCTCGCCGCGCTGGGAGAAGATTTCGACAGGTATGTAAACGCGGCGGTAGGGCAATACATTAGGGACAACGCCCTGTATTATCTGCCCGAACTGCAAGGCTATAAAAAACTGCTCACGCCCGAGCGGAGCGCGCATACCGTGCGGGTCGCCGTAATGTGCGCGAAGAATGCGGCGCGGGCAAATTTAACCGAAAGTCAGGCGGTGACCATGGCGGCTCTGCACGACTGCGGCAAATATCTTCCGACCGACAGCCCCCTTTTAAAGGGCTTCACGCCGCCGAAAGAAGTGCCACCGCCCGTTCTGCACCAGTATACGGGCGCGTACGTCGCTGAAAAGCGTTTCGGGGTTTGCGACAAAACAATTTTAAGCGCGATTGCCTGCCACACCACGGGCAAGGAAAATATGTCGGATGCCGACGCGCTTTTATACCTTTGCGATATGTTGGAAGATGGCAGAAAATTCGAAGGGGTCGACGCTTTGCGGAAAATTTTCAAAAGCGATTTAAAAGAGTGCCTTTTTGCGGCTCTGTCCCACCAAATCGACTATCTGAAGAGCACGGGGGAGCCCGTAGACGAAGAAACGCTGAGGGCATATAATTATATCAAGGCTTCTCATTGATTTGTTTTTCGGGAGGATGAAAAACAAATCAATGAATTTTAGGGGCGTTGCCCCCTTGTCGCATTATTTAAGAGCCCTTGATTATTTGAAAATGCGGCAATTCCCCTACGGAGGCGCAAGTTTGCGCAAATTGGGTTGCGCGACCAAAAAGCGCGGTTTTTGGCCGCTACGTCTATTATATTAAAAAGGATAAAAAATATGAGTGAAAATCAAAGCAAACAAAAGACTTTGCAGATATGCAAAATTTTGAGCGACAAAAAGGCGTACGGCATAGTCTATATCGACGTCGAGAGTAAGAGTTCGCTGTGCGATTATTTCGTAATTTGCAGCGGGCGGTCGTCGACGCAGGTCAAGTCGCTTGCGGAAAATCTGGAAGAAAAACTCGAAAAGGAGTGCGGTTTGTCACCCCGCCGCCGCGAGGGCGTGCGCGAGGGCAGGTGGGCGGTTTTGGACTACGAGGACGTAATCGTGCATATTTTCAACGACGAAGAGCGCGATTTTTATCGTTTGGAAAGGCTTTGGGAGGACGGAAAGAATTTAACCAAATTTGAGGAGTAGGAATTAAATTTGACTGCCTTTTCGCCACGCCATAGGCGTCATTTCGAGCGTAGTCGAGAAATCTTTTCTAATACTCTTTAACCTCAATAAGCCTTTTATTAGGGTGAAAATCTTTTTGTGCGAGAAAAGCGCACAAAAAGATTCTTCGACTGCAAGCGGGAAAGCTTTATTATTCCAACTTAGATTTTCGTACCGCTTTTCGCTCAGAATGACAGGTGAGTGTACTGCTTTCCGATACGTCTTGCCGCGCAAGCGTGGGATAGAATGAAATACCTACCGCTAATCCCACAATCACTTTTTAAACTGAATTTCTTTAGGTTCGGAATAGGTTTTTTTCGCCCGCTTTTTTTCCACTATGTAGTACACGGGTTCGGGCTTTTTCTCGGCTTTCTTCTCGGGCTCGGACGGCTGTTTCTTTTTTAAACTGAAAAAACCGACGACGGCAAGTTTAATAACGTGCACCAACGCAAAACATACGATAAATGTAAGAATAATATACACCAGACCTAACATATCCATATGATAAAACTGTTTATGGGTAAAAAAATGTAAAAATTTATATTTAAAGGTGATTTTATGCAAGACGTCAATAATACCGCGGCGCTTACCGAAGAAGAGCAGTTTAAAGAATTCAAGCGCGTAAAGAGGATGGAAGAGGCGAAGGCGAACGTCTTGAAGATAGAGTGCGACTGTCTTTCGCCGTATACCGACAGGACCTCGCTCAAAGAGACGTGCAAATCGGCAAATACTTTGCAGCTCGGCGCAATAGTCGTCTTTCCGAACTACGTAAAGGCGTGCGTGAACGCACTGGGAAACGACCCGCAGGTTTCGCTGATTGCGGCGGTAAGTTATCCTTTCGGCGAGGAGACGACCGAAGTCAAGGCGGCGGCGGTTAAGCGCGCGGTCAAGGACGGCGTGGACGAGGTGGAGGTGTGCGCGCCGACGGCGTTCCTTCGCGACGGCAACCTCGCATATTTCAAAAAGGAATGTAAAAAAATTAAAAAAGCGGCGAAAAATTGCGCCGTGCGAATTGTGCTCGACTGCGCGATTTTAAGCGAAAAGGAGCTTTTAAAGGCGGCGGTTACGGCGGCGGACGCGGGCATAAACTGTTTAAGGCTTAACGGCGCGGACGGCGAACTTGTGGCAAGCGTCAAGTCGGCGGTAAAGGGCAAGTGCCTTATCAAGGCGGAAAAAGCCGACGGAGTGACCTCGTTTTCCAACCTTTGCACGATGGGTGCGGACACGGTTGCGTGCACGCAGGCTCTCGATTTGGCGCAATTAATTTTAAAACAAGCCGAAAGCGAATAATCCTCGCAAAAATCTTCCGCTTGGGGCGTCCTTCACTGTCATTCTGAGGCTTGCCGAAGAATCTAGGCGAAGCCGCATATTCTAAATATTTCTACCGTGCGCGGGCTATGCCCGCTAGATTCTTCACTTCGTTCAGAATGACAAGGTAAAAAGTATGCGCAAATTGGGGCGCGCTGCGCAAAAACGTGGTTTTCTTGCTACGTAATTAATTAAAAAAACGTGTTAATCGCGGCATATTACGGGGGTAATTGTAAAAAAGGCGGCATTTTTGCCGCCTTTTACCGTATTAAAATTAGCTTTTTTCTCGCCCGCGTAAGTGCCGTGTATAGCCAGCGGTTCTTATCCTCTTTAAAGGCAAAGCTCTCGTCGAAGATAATCACGTTATCGAATTCCGAGCCCTGCGCTTTGTGGCAGGATATGCAATAGCCGTATTCGAAGCGGTTCAGCGTAAACACGCCCGTCGGCTCGCCGTCCCCGTCGAATTTCGCGAACGTGTCGCCGTGCTTGTAGCGGTATTCCCCGTCCTCGAAAATGCCCGTGTCGAAGGGCAGCGCCTCGGGGCAGTTCGCGTCCAAAAAGTCGGGCTTAAACTGCGTGAAGCCCATATGCTGACTGTAATCGTAAAAGGGTTCGACGGCGGTGCCGATTATGCCGTTTACAAGGTTAAACCTCGCCTCGCCGTCGATAAACGTTTCCCAGTTATTCAGCGTGCATATGAGCTTGTCGCCGTTTTGCGGCAACCCCTCGAAGCCGAGTATGCGCCGCATTTTTTCGTTTATCTTCGCCCTCGTTTTATTCAGCCCGCAGATAATCTGGTCGCTTCTTTTTAAGAGCCGCTCGCGCTGAAAACCCGCAAATTTTCTGCCGTATATGACGAACGCCTGCTCGCCGTAATGTCCGAAGGGTATGGGCTTGCCCTCGCGCGCGAGCTCGGATAAGCGGATAATGGGGTTGTCCTGCTGTTGGCGCACGATTTGCGTAAGCGTGTAGTCGGGGTTTTTCAGAAAGCTGTTAAAGCCCTCTACGGGCGGCAACTGCGCGTTGTCGCCGCACAAAAGCACCTTTACGCCGAAGTTCGCAACGTCGGCCAAAACGTCGTCCGAAACCATCGACGCCTCGTCTAAAACTATGAGCTTAATCGCCTTGTCTATATTTTCGCGGCGGCGGAATATGAGCCGCTCCACCTTGATTTTTTTGCCGTTTACCTCGACTTCCTGTTCGGTTATCTGCGATTGGTAGATAAGGCGGTGCACGGTGCACGCCGCCACGCCGTTTTTAATTAAAACGGTAGCCGCCTTGCCCGTGGGCGTAACGAAAGCCGCGCTGAACGTATCGTCGAGTTTCAGCGTTTCCTTTACGACGTGTTTAAGTAGTGCGGTCTTGCCCGTGCCCGCGTATCCCGACAGCACGAAAAACTGCTTGGTACCGTTAAAAAACCAGTCGCTTATTTTCCTGTCTGCGGCAGTCTGGTCGGCGTTTAATATCAACATTTTATTGTTATTTGCTCCGCGTTTTATTAATGTAGAATTCAGAATGTGGAATGTAGAATTGTGTTAAGGAAAGTGTATTTAAAATAATCTGACCTTAATTTAGGCTTCCCCTCGGTGGGGAGGCTCCGCGTAGCGGTGGTGAGGGGAATTCTTTTAAATTCACCCCTCATCCGTCTTAACCTAAACGGTTAAGCCACCTTCCCCACGCAGGGGGAAGGCTTAATTGCGGAATAATTTATTTAAATCGACCTCATTTCTTCATTCTTAATTCTGAATTCTTAATTCCGAATTCCTAATTATTATCATTGTACCACCAAAACGATTGTTTGTACAAGTGTTTTGAGCAAAATTTATAAATTTGTGCCCGATTGCAATTCACTTGACTTACAGGCGCTAACGCGCGTATAATCTAAGATAGCTTTATACGAGAGGATATTAAATGACATTCAGGCAATTCGGCGAACGCTTAAAACAGATAGGCGGGCGCATAGAAAATCATAAAGTAACAAAGTTTATAAGCCGTGCGCTGTCGTCGTACTTTTTCCCGCTGGTTACGGCGGCGGTGTCGGTGGGGTGCTACTATCTCGGGTGGGATATCGTCAACATATGGTATCTGTGCATTTGCGGCACGGCTATCATGGTGTGTTGCAAGGACGTCTCGCCCGTGCTGTGTTTAATACTCTTTTTCAGTCTGTTGCCCTCGCCCCAGCACAGCCCGCGTTTCGGGGAGCATACCTCGAACTACCTTGTAAGCCCGCCGATTCTGGCGCAGGAAATTATAGGTGTCGTTTTCTTTTTGGGCACCGTAATTTTCCGCCTTGTCCGCGGCATAGTAGGGGGTAAATTCAAAATTACGCCCCTCTTCTGGGGCATCGTCGCGCTGTCTTGCGCCCTTTGTTTAAGCGGGGTTTTCTATACGCACTATACCCCCATGAACCTTCTTTACGGGCTTGCGCTCTCTGGAATTATCATAGCGTTTTATATCTTCTGCTACTGCAATATCGAGACGGGCGAAAACACGTTTAAAAGAATAGCTTACTATTTCATAGCGGTGGCGGCGGCGGTTTCGCTCGAGCTCGGCATCTGCTATCTTACCAATTTAAGTAAGTCGTCGGAGCACAGTTGGCGCGCCCTTTTGGCTTTTGGCTGGGGCACGTACAATCAGGCGGGACTGATGCTCACAATGGCAATACCCGCTTGGTTCTATCTCGCGGGCAAGCACACGCGCGGTTATTTCTTTCTTATCGGCGCGGTAGTAAACGAGGGTATGTGCTTTTTAAGCCAGTCGAGGCAGGCAATGCTTATGTCGCTCGTCGTGCTGTGCGCGTGCTGCGTGTGGATTTTAATTTGGGACAAGGGTAAAAAGCGCATAATCGACTTGTCTATGATGGGCGCGGTCATCGTTCTAATCGCAATCGCGGCAGGCGTTATGCACGAAAAGGTGCTCGCGTTTTTCAGCAGCGCGCTCAACAAGGAAAGTTTAAGCACGGGAAGCGGCAGAACCGAGCTGTGGAAGGAGGGCTGGCAGAACTTTTTGCACAAGCCAATCTTCGGCGTGGGCTTCTACGACCCGTTGGCGACGGAGGGCGTCGTCGGCTATTTCGTGCCAGGCGATATTTCCCACTCAATACCCCGTATGTGCCACAACACGGTGTTCGAACTGCTGTCGGCTTGCGGCATTGTCGGGCTTATGGTGTACGTTTTCCACAGAGTGCAGACGGTCATTTCCTATATCAATAACCGCACGCCCGAAAGGACGCTCGTCGCTCTCACGATGTGCGTGCTTCTTTTAATGAGTCTTTTGGACAACCACCTGTTTTACTTTATCACGACCATTCAGTACGCGATACTGCTGTCCCTTTTGGCTTCTACAGAAAAGAAGGTTAAGGAAAAGAAAGCGGCGGTCGCAACCTCGGAAGAGGAACAGATTGCAAACGCAGAAACCGCCGAACAGTCGGAACAACCCGACCAACCCGACGAGCCCGAACAACCCGAACAGCCGTTAGAAAAAGGCTTGCAATAAGGTCGGGAATATATTAGAATATCTGAAAGAGTATGAAAAAATTTAAGTTTACACCGAAAAACGTTATTTTTGCCGTCTATGTGCTTGTCGAGGTGATAATCTATATCACTTACAATATCCTTTCGGCAAAGCAACCTACCGACCCTATCGGATTGAAGTACGCGGGCATTCTGCTCGGGCTTGCCGTCACTGCGTCAATGGTATATTTCAACCGCGACGCCGACTCTTTAATCGCCGTGGGGGCAATGCTGTTCACAGCTATAAGCGACCTTTTCATATTGGTTTTGGACGACTATTTCGAGATTGGGCTTGCAACGTTTATCGTCGCGCACTCGCTGTATTTTTACAGACTGTATCACGGCAGAGCCAAAAAAATCTGGATATCTCTCTGTGTGCGCGTCGCCGTCGCCGCCGTGCTTATCGGCGTCTGTTGCGGACTGTACGGCGCAAATTTAATGGTAATAGAGGCGTGCATATATCTCGTACTGCTGTTCGGCAACTGCGTCGAGGCGCTCATTATGTGCAACCGCGGTTTAAAGAACATACTGTTCGCGATAGGCTTAATGCTGTTTTTGGGTTGCGATATCTGCGTGGGGTTAAAGCACGGCAGTATGCTCGGGGTAAATCTTTCGGAGCCTGTGTATAATTTCGTCGTGTATATGATTTGGGTATTCTATCTGCCTGCGCAGGTGCTTATTACGCTGGCGCTTTTAAGAAAGGGTCCGTGCTTCGGCACGCTGACAGATAAGCCTTGCGCCGAAGAGAGCGAGGCTATCGCCGAACCGCATATGGAAACCCAACCGCAAAGGGAAGATACGGCGGACAACGAGGAGTTAAACTTAAATGACGGACAGGAAAAAGAGGGCGGTTAATATCTCGCTCACCGTAGTTTTTATAGTGACTTTGGTGCTGTTTATACTCACCTTTTCCATAGGTCTGCCCATTTACTGCCGCTTTTTTTATTACATTCAGATAAAAACGTTAGACTTGCCCGCACAGGCGGCAAATTACGGCATAAAGGCGGATTACAGTCAGATTAAAGAGGCTTACGACGGAATTCTGAATTTCTGCACGCTGCCCAATCGGCAGTTCAAGTCGGGCATATTCAAAATGTCGGAGAGCGGCATAAACCACTTTGCCGACTGCAAGGTGCTGTTCGATTTAAACCTCGCGGTCTTAATAGTTTCGGGCGCGATAAGCCTGACGCTCATACTCTTAAACCGCTTTAAAATTATTACTTTTGTAAAGATAAAGGGGCACCGCGCGTATCTCATATCTGCGGTCGTCGCGCTCGCGTTGCCGATAATTATAGGCGCGCTTGCGGCGATAGATTTCGACAAAGCGTTCGAAATTTTTCACGGCATATTTTTCCCCGGTAAAACCAACTGGACGTTCGACCCGTATTACGACCAGATAATAACCGTTATGCCGCAGGAATTTTTTATGAACTGCGCAATAATTATCGGGGTCGGGCTTGCGGCGTTTTCCGCGGCGCTCATTGCGGCGGATATAATTTTGTATAACAAAGATAAAAAAACGGCAACAAATTCCAACTGAAATTTAAATTCGTGGGTTGATTTACCCGCGTCACAATGATATAATACAAATGCGGAATTAGGAATTAACCCCCATCACCCGCAAAGCGGGAGCTTCCCCCTTGAAAAGGGGTAAGCCTCGGGTTGCGCGAAGACAGGGCTCACCCTTCTTTTAAGAGGGGGGAGCTGTTGCGTAGCAACTGAGGGGGGTATAACTTTTTATATTCTTTATTGAATATAAACGAATTAGTAAAACATTTTTTGCGAAAAGGAAACATATGAAAGAACAGAGCGTTGTTACAGATTTAAGAAGGCAAGTGTTTGCGGAGGTTGCAAAAGTCGCTTACGAGAGCGAGGACATCGCAAGCGATATCGAGGCTATCCCCTACAAGATAACCCCCGACGAGGTGCCCAAATACCGCGAAAATATCTACCGCGAAAGGCAGATTGCCGCGGAACGCGTGCGCCTTGCCATGGGCTTATCGCTTCGCCCCGCCAACAAACCCGTACATATCACCGAGGGCGTTGCCAACAGCAACATTGCCGAAAAATATTACGAACCGCCTTTAATGCAGGTCATTCCCTCGGCGTGCGACAAGTGCCCCGACAACGAGTACGAGGTAACAAATATGTGCCGCAACTGCGTGGCGCACTCGTGCATAAAAAACTGCCCTAAGGGCGCGATTTCGATTGTGGACGGCAAGTCGTTTATCGACCAGTCGAAGTGCATTAAATGCGGCAGGTGCAAGGCGGCGTGCCCGTACGACGCCATAAGCCACAAGGTGCGCCCGTGCGCGGCGGCTTGCGGGATAAAGGCAATCTCTTCCGACGAATACGGCAGGGCGCATATCGACAACGACAAGTGCGTCGCGTGCGGTCAGTGCATGTCTGCATGCCCGTTCGGCGCGATTGCGGATAAATCGCAGATATTCCAGCTCATACAGGCGTTAAAGAAGGGCGACAAGATAATAGCCGCCGTCGCGCCCGCAATCGCGGGTCAGTACGGCGTTAAGTCCACGCTCGGCAAGATAAAAACCGCGCTTTTAAATCTCGGCTTTGCCGATATGTACGAGGTGGCGGAGGGCGCCGATTTGGGCTGTATCGCCGAAGCCACGCACTACGTAAACGAGGTTGCGACGGGCAAACTGCCCTTCCTTTTAACAAGCTGTTGCCCCGCGTGGGCGGTGCTCGCCAAAACGCAGTTCCCCGACTTTGTCGACGAGGTCTCGCAGGAGCTCACCCCCATGGTCGCCACGGCAAGAAAAATCAAGGAAAAGGAGCCCGACGCGCGCGTCGTGTTCATAGGTCCGTGCGCGGCGAAAAAGTTGGAAGCTTCAAGAAAGTCACTGCGGAGTTTCGTCGATTTCGTTTTGACTTTCGAAGAGCTTGCGGGCATGTTCGCGGCGAAAAACATAAAGGTGGATACGCTCGAAGAGACGCTCCTCAGAATAACGCACACCACGGGCGCGGGCAGAGGCTACGCGGTCGCAGGCGGCGTTGCGGCGGCAATTGAGCGCACGGTCAAGGAATATTATCCCGATATCGAGGTGCATATCGAGCACGCGGAAGGGCTTGCCGACTGCAAAAAGATTTTAACGCTCGCAAAGGCGGGCAAAATCAAGGGCTGTTTGATAGAGGGCATGGGTTGTCCGGGCGGCTGCGTTGCGGGCGTCGGCACGATTATCCCGCCCGAAAAGGCTAAGATTTTAGTAGAGCAGTTCTCGAAGAACAGCCAAAACCAAATTCCCGAAGCGGAGTGGCTGGAATATGCCGAACGCCTTACGAAAATGAAATAAGCGCCATTACAGCAATAAAGCCTTCCCCTCGGCGGGGAAGGTGCCGCAACCGTAAGGTTGTACCCGCCTACATAGCCGTAGTTTGATTACCGTCATTGCGCCCGCCCGCCAAAGGCGGTCGCACGGAGCGAAGTGCAGTAGGCGCACTTGTGCCCGCGGCAATCCAGAATTACGGAGTTTGCGGGTGTTTGCCTTAAATAACCCGCCAAGCTATAAGTCAATCAACCGCAGGCTATAACAAAAACTTATAGATAATATAAAAAATAATTAAGTAAAAACGGTTGCTAAAATAGGGGATATGTGATAATATAAACGAAAGTGAATAAAAATTCATAGGGCACGTGCCCTATTTGCGTTACTAAGTAACGCAAATAAAAACAATTAACAGTAAAGGATGCAAATTATGAAAAAGAAAGTAATAATCGCCGCGCTGGCAACGATATGTGCGGTAAGCGGCGTTGTGGCGCTCACTGCGTGCGACAACGGCGGCAGCGGTCACACCCACGATTACGACACTACAAAATGGGTATCGGTAGACGACAATTATCACGCCCACCCCTGCAAGCACGAGGGATGTACGTCCGTCTCGGGTGCGGAAAGGCACGACGAGCAGACCGAAATAACCGCAACCTGCATTGCGGACGGCGAGGAGATAACCACCTGTGCGGCGGAGGGTTGCACCTACGAAAAACGTGAATTCCACGGAAAGGTTGCACACAGTTGGGGCGAGTGGACGGTAGCGGAAGGCTACGGGCCCTCGGCAGAAGAAGAGGGCACGGCAACGCGCAAGTGCACCGTCAGCGGGTGTCAAGCCGAGGACGAACCTCTCACGCTTCCCGTTTTGTCGGATAGCGTAGACAGCGGATATACGGCAAATGAAATAGAACCCCACACCTGTACCGAGAACGGTTTAGCCGAATATACATACGTAGACGGCGACAACACGGTAAAATTCAATGCGGTAGTGCCCAAGTCGCATACCTATCAGGCGGAAATCACTTGGGAAGGCGGCTTCCCCGAAAAGGCGGAAATAACCTGTTCGGAGTGCGACGGCGTGCACGACGAAATCGTAAGGCTGTTTGTGCCTGAAAACGAGGGCGACACACAGGCGGGCTCGATAACCGAGGTTTACGAACATCAGATAGCCAACTGTCAGCAACCCGGTTACAGCAAGCGCACGGCGACGGTTGAATACAACGGGAAGATAATTAAAACCGAACTTAAAGTTATATCCGAGACGGAGATGACCGACCATCAATACGAATTAAACGAAGAGCATAAATACGGCTACGACGAAACCAAGCACTGGCACGTCTGCATGACTTCAGGTTGCGGACATAAGGACGAAACCTCGGAGCAAGAGCACGATTACAGTTCTTCCGAGGGCGTTGTAATAAAGTACGCCACGGCGACCGAGCAGGGCGAGCGCGAACTGGAATGTGTGTGCGGGCATAAAACGATTGTTATGTTCGACGGACATACGGACAACTGCGACGTGGGTGAGCCTTACTATTCCGTAACGAATTTTAACGGAGAGGAGGTGTCTCAAACACCGCTCGGCGAAATCGGCGGCAAGTACTATTATCTCGGCGACGGCGAGCCCGTGGTAATAGCTTTTTCCAACCTCACAAACAGCGCTTCGCAAGTGGATAATGTAGAGCTCTACTACGAAAAGGGTGGCATATATGTGCCGGTTATCGCGGTAATAGACCGCAGAGACGGCGACGAGCAACCGATTGCGGGCGGCTTCATAGGCGACGAAACTTCTGCTAACAAAGGCAAATGCGTAGTGCGTTTCTATAAAGTCGGCGGCGAATTCCAAACGATAGGCGGCGAAAATAAATACGTCGGCGGAAATTATGCCGAGGTGAACTTAAAGTTGGTAATTAACGTAGGCGAGGAGAGCATTGCGGTAGAAAAAACTATAACTTTTGCGCCCGTGCCCGCGCTCGATAAACCGCTTGCGTACAACTATTTTGAATACGTCACCGAGGGCGACGGTCAGGTACCTTATTTCAATTATAAGTGGTCCGACCTTGCCAACGTCAATATGTATGCAGGTCAGCAGTACAAATTTATCGCAAGCGGTTATTCTGTTAGCGTAAGCAAAGACGGCGGTTCTGCCGAAGATTTAGCCGAAACTGACGACGTGTTTGTATTCGCACCCCAAGAGGCGGGCGCGTATGTTATAACAATAGCAAACCCCTACAACCCTAAGGCAAGCTATACCGTAAACGTTACGGTAAACGCCGCGGTAGATACGGCTAAACTGTTTGCGGGCAAATACGCCGCGGGCGACTACACCGTTACCTTTGGCGAGGACAACGCTATCACCGTGCAAAAGGACGAAGAGCAAGCGGTTAATTTAACCTACACGTACGAAGAGGGCGTGTTTGCAACTACGGGCAGTTCAACCGTTTCGGTTATCTTAACCCCTGCATATAGGTTGTATATAGTTGATAGCGGAGTATATTCCGAGCTTCAAGCAAAGGGCGAAACCACCGACGAAATTTACGATATCCTCGGCGGCACAAGCTGGGAGAAAGTAGTTTTTGAATTAACAGGTGGTACGCAAGCAAATATTATAGTTACAATTTCGTTTAATGAAGATAAGAGCGGAACCGTGGTAATAAAATATGTAAT
Source organism: Clostridiales bacterium (assembly GCA_023667345.1). Taxonomy (GTDB): domain Bacteria; phylum Bacillota; class Clostridia; order Christensenellales; family Borkfalkiaceae; genus Coproplasma. Next base: position 356 of record JAMPAF010000006.1, on the reverse strand, counting down.
GTCATTGTCCACCGGTATGGTTCTAAGTAATCAACAGTCAACTTTCAACTTTAATTATAGTGCCGAAAAGATAGACGATTATTATAAACTAAATTTCAATTTGGTAGAGGGTGATTATACGAGCAACAAAAAACCTGCATATGAATTAGGTGAAGCACTCGAAGGTCAAGATACAAAATGTAGTAATGATTTCTGCTATATCAATAAAGATAGCCGAGTTACTGTAAACGACGATAGTGTATCGCTTTCGCTTTGGTTAAAGACTGGCAATACTAACTCTTCGCAGTCAACCGAACAGGCAGTAGAGTTCGATAAAGTAACCGAATAATTATTCGCCCCCGCCCCCCTAACCTTGC
>JAMPAF010000005.1 GCA_023667345.1 Clostridiales bacterium | reverse complement strand
TCAACATCGTTCTTAAAGACGCAGGCGCGAAGAAAATCGACGTTATCAAGGTTGTCCGCGCATTCACCGGTCTCGGACTTGTCGAGGCTAAGCAGGCTGTTGAAAAGGGCGGCGTGCTCAAAGAGAACGTTGCTAAGGAAGAGGCTGACAAAATCGTTGCAGACCTCAAAGCAGCCGGCGCAACCGTTGTTGCCGAATAATTTCCCGCGTAAAATCACATACGAAGAGCCCGCAGAGCAATTTGCGGGCTTTTTTGTGCGTGTTTGCCCGCAAAATTGCTTGACTTGTCTTGCGATAAACGATTAAAATAATTAGGTATAGGCAGTATTCTATATTTACAGGTAGTATTATGAAGTTAAAAAGATTAGGTCGGTTAATGTGTACGTTGGCGCTCGCGGGCGCGGCTTTTGCCGTCTCTACGACTATGGCGGGCTGCAACAACGGACATGCCGAAGCTAAAATTACAATCGAATACGACGGCGTAAGCTACGTCCTCGAATATACGATGTACCGCAATATGTACCCGCAGACGGTGCGGCACTTTATCGAACTTGCCGACAACAAATTCTACGACGACACCATAATCCACGACTACCAGACTTCCAACTGGTACGGCGGCGGTTACAGCTATTTGAACGGCGACGTCGAGGCGGACGAGATTTCGTACAGGCAGTCGTACGAAACGGACAGCCTTTTGGAATATCTCGACGCGGCTTCGAAGTACGACGAATATTTCGCCTTAGCCGACCCCGCAAAGGGTAAAATCACGCCGTCGGTGTACGAGAGTATTTCCGAGGGTAAGTACGTAAATGCGTACAGAACGCTCATCGGCGAATTTTCGAGCAACAATCACAAAATCGACAACGGCGCGTTGAAAAACTCGTACGGCGCACTCAAATTCTATTATACGAGCATCTCGGGCGACGAGGGCAAAAAGCATATGTACCTCGACAAAGAGGGGTCGCCCTTCGGCGTTCAGGGCGAATACCGCTACAACAGCGCGACGAGCCTCTTTTCCATTCAGACGGGCACTTCAACCTCGTCCGACAGCACGCACTGCATTTTCGCAACGCTGAACAATACCGACACGTTGCGCACATTGAGAACGGCGGTTAACAAGGACTATAATTACGAGGACGTGAGCGTTTACGTAAACGACGAACTTTTGGGCACCAACAAGGTTCAGGCGACTTACAGAATCAAAGAGAAGCCGATTATCGTTAAGTCGGTGAGAATAACAAAGTATTGATTAATAATTTAAAACAGACGGTGCGCCGCGGCAATTTTTGCCGCGGCGCATTTTTTTGACTTTATTCCGCTGTTTAACCTTCCCCTTAGGGGGAAGGTGGCATTTTTGAGGTACGAGAAAATGACGAATGAGGGGTGGCTATTAAAAACCTACTAACCCCTCATCCGCCCCAACCTCTACGGTTGTGGCACCTTCCCCCTAAGGGGAAGGTCATAGTAAGGTTATTTGTTTTAATAATATTTCTGTAAAAATTTTTTTAAAAAAATTCTTAACTATGGTTAATATTTTGTTGACATATACATATTTTAATTATATAATATCAATGCTTAACCAAGGTTAAGTTTTAATTAAGAGTTAAGAATTAAGAATTAGAAATCTGACCTAAATCAAGGCTTCCCCTTGGTGGGGAGGCTCCGCGTTAGCGGTGGTGAGGGGAATTCTTAAAACACCCCTCATTCGTCACAACCTCGTGGTTGTGCCACCTTCCCCACGTAGGGGGAAGGCTACAATACGGATATATTATTTTAAAATAATCCGACCACAATTCTGAATTCTTCATTCTACATTCTGCATTAAAATTGCTTTCTGATACCGTCAGGTATTATTTTAAGATTAAGTATGGAGTGTTAGTGTTATGCCGTTGGTAATGGCTCCCCGCGACAGGGAAATGGAAATCAAAAAAATTTCGGCGGACGAAAAGAGCAAAAAGCATTTGCGTGAAATAGGTATCGCCGAGGGCAGTAAAATCACGCTTTTATCCGCATCGGGCAACGGCGTGATAGTCATTGTAAAAGAGGGCAGACTGTGCCTTGACGGAACACTTGCCCGCAAAATTTTAGTGGCTTAATTACGACTGAATTTTACTAGGAGGAATATATGACAAAGTTACTCAGTGATTTTACCGTCGGAGAGAGCGGTATTATTACAAAGGTAAACGGCGAAGGCAAAATCCGCCGCCGACTTTTCGATATGGGCGTAACTCCGCAGGCGAGCGTTACTATGCGCAAAAAAGCGCCCCTCGGCGACCCTATCGAAGTGACGGTGCGCGGATATGAACTGACCTTGCGAAAGGTCGAGGCGGCGTGCGTGGAGGTGGAAGCCAAATGAAAACTTTTGCGTTAGCCGGCAACCCCAACTGCGGCAAAACCACCCTTTTCAATGCGCTCACCGGTTCTACGGCGCACGTGGGCAACTGGCCCGGCGTCACCGTCGATAAACGCGAGGGCGTATACAAGGGCGCGAACGAAAAAATCGCCATAATCGATTTGCCCGGTATCTATTCGCTGTCGCCCTACACTCCCGAAGAGGTCATTTCGAGAAACTATATCCTCGACGAAAAGCCCGACGGCATTATAAATATCGTCGACGCAACCAACTTAGAGCGCAACCTCTATCTCACGACGCAGATTTTGGAGATGGACGTGCCCGTAATTATCGCCCTCAACATGATGGACGAGGTGGAAAAGGTCGGCGACAAGATAGACGTCGCCGCGCTCGAAAAGGCGGTGGGCGTTCCCGTCGTCGCAATTTCCGCGCTCAAAAAGAACGGCATAAAGGAGCTTATGGACAAAGCGGCGGCTCTTCCCTCCGAAAGAAAGGGCGTGACCGTTTTAGGCGGCGAGCTTGTCGGCAAGATAGAGCGCGCAAGGCAGTTCTTCGCGCAGGAAGAGGTGGCAAGTCCCTTGTTCCACGCCGTAAAAATGCTCGAAAACGACGAGATTGAGCTTGCCCACAGGGGCGCGAAGGAAGTGCTTGCCGAGATTGCGGCGGGCGACGATTTGGAAGCGACTATCGCCGACGAAAGGTACAAGTACATATCGGCGAATTTCTCTTCGGCGAAGGCGAAAAAGCAGAAAGAAGTGCTCACCAAATCGGACAAAATCGACAAGGTTTTAACGCACAGAATATGGGCTATTCCCATATTTGCCGTTATACTTTTCGCAATATTCCACCTTACGTTTGCGGAAGACTTGTTCTATCTCAACGCGATTTTCGGCAGATTTGTAAAGACGGACGTGGAGGGCGAAATCGTAGAGGGCTTCCGCACATTCGAAATGCTCGGCTACGGCAAGATAGAGGGTACCGACCTATACGAAAATTTCGGGATAGGGTTAGCCGCCTGCTTCTATGACGGCGCGGTGTTCTCCCCCGGCGTGATTTTAACTAACCTTTTCAACCTGCTATTAAACTACATAAGCTACGGCATAGGGCTTGCCGCACAGTACGCGACCCCTTGGCTTTCCAGCTTAATTAACGACGGCATAGTAGGGGGTATAACGGCGGTTTTGGGCTTCCTGCCTCAGATTTTAACGCTGTTCCTTTTCTTCTCTATTTTGGAAGATACGGGCTATATGGCGCGAGTTGCGTTCGTTTTAGACAGAATTTTCCGCCGCTTCGGGCTTTCGGGCAGAGCGTTTATGCCCATGATTATGGGCTTCGGCTGCTCGCTTCCCGCAATGATTAACACGCGTACGCTTGCCGACGAAAAAGAGCGCACGGCTACGGTAAGGGTAATACCCTTCTTCTCGTGCGGGGCAAAGCTTCCCATTTTAACAGCAATTACGGGCGGTATAGTTTCGTATATGAACGTCGGCAATGCCGAAGCGATTACGTTCGGTATGTACGTTTTGGGCATTGTAACGGCAATATGCGCGGTGCTTTTAATGAGGAGCACGACGCAAAAGGGCGAAACGCCTCCGTTTATAATGGAGCTTCCCGCATACCACGTGCCCGGATTTAAAAACCTTATGCTGCACCTTTGGGATAAGACCAAACACTTTGTAAAGAAAGCGTTTACAATAATCTTCGTTTCCACGGTGCTCATCTGGTTCTTGCAAAGCTTTACCTGGGATTGGCACTATATCGGCGCGGACGCTATGGGAGAATCCATTCTTGCATCCGTCGGCAAACTCGTTCAGCCCTTGTTCACCCCGCTCGGCTTCGGCTCGCAGCTTTCGGAATTCGGTTGGGTGTTCGCCGTGGCGGCAATAACCGGTTTAATCGCAAAGGAAAACGTTATCGCAACCTTCTCCGTGCTTGCGGCAATGATTATAGCGGCAAAGACGGGCGGCGAATTCGAAGCCACCGAAGAGGGCGTAGAGGAAGTCGTCACAATGATAGAGTACACGAACATTTCCGTTCCTGCGCTGCTCGCGTTTATCGCGTTCAATATGACGACTATCCCTTGCTTTGCGGCATGCGCGACTGCCAAGGCGGAATTGCCTAAGGGCAAGTTCAAGTGGACGCTTCTTTTCTGGATAGTTGCAAGCTACCTTGTTTCCACTATGGTTTACACAATCGGCAGCTGGTGGTGGACGCTGTTCATCTGGCTTGCGGTAGTTGCCGTAATCGTAACGTTCATAGTTCTTCGCAATATCGGAAAGTTCGATATTTTAAAGATTTTCAAGAGAAAGAAAAAGAACGAAGTTAATTCGTAATTAGGAATGCGGAATGCGGAATTAGGAATTGCGGTCAAATTATTTAAATAACTATTCCGCAAACTTGCCTTCCACCTTAATAAAGGGGGAAGGTGGCTTGACCGCTTAGGTCAAGACGGATGAGGGATGTGCAATACAACCGCATTATAATAAGGTCAAAATTTGCCTTATCCCTCATCAGTCACCTCAGTAATCTTCGGTGACAGCTTCCCCCTTATACAAAAGGTGGAAGCCAAGTTTAAGGACGGAATTATTTATAAATTTTCCTTAGCATAATTCTTAATTCTACATTCTTAATTCTTAATTAATTGAGGCATAGTATGGGGGCTTTCGATATAATTGTAATCTGTCTGATAGCCGTGGCGTTCGTCGCCGCAGTGGGCGTGATTATATATAAAAAGGTTACGCGAAAGGGCGGCGGTTGCGACTGCGGTTGCGAAGGTTGCCCCCACGCTTGCCACTGTAAAAGCGACGGCAAAAAGCAGAACGCGGACAAAAAATAATATTGCTTACACAAAACACTCCACATAATGTAAAGCGGGGCAAGCTTCGGCTTGCCCCGCTTTACGCTACTAAGAACTTTTAGCTGATGGAAGGGGCGGGGTTAGTGCTTCCAATAATAGCCGACACATAGGAGCGTGTCATTTCGCCCCGCCGTTAGGCGGCACGAAGTAGGGATATGAGAAGCCCTCGCAGAGGGTTCGATTGACCGAGAGAATCCCCTCGTGGTAATACGGCGGAAAGTAGGAAGCGATATTTCGCGGACTGCGTAATTCTGGATTGCCGCGGGCACAAGTGCCCTCGCAATGACGGCGAACGGTGTGTGCGTCATCGCGCTACTCCGTGCCCCGCTTTACGGTAACTGAAAAAATATGCAAAAAACGGTAAAATATTATCAGAAAATGTATAAATATAAAAATTTTGTCGTGCGCTTGCCAAACGCCGCTTTTACATGTATAATAAATTTGTAATAATTTGGTAATAACTTACGGAGCATTTGATATGATTAAACTTTCTAAAAGAATATCCGAGATTTCCCCTTCGATGACCCTTGCGATTTCCGCAAAGGCTAACGAACTTAAAGCCGCGGGCGAAAAGGTGATTTCCTTCGGCGTCGGCGAGCCCGACTTCGACACCCCCGCGCACATTGTCGCGGCGGCTAAAAAGGCGCTCGACGAGGGCAAGACAAAGTACGTTGCGGCGGCGGGTCTGCCCGCGCTCAAAAAGAGCATCTGCAAAAAACTCAAAGAGGAAAACGGGCTTGACTACGAGCCCGCGCAGATAATCGTATCCAACGGCGCGAAGCACTCGATTTTCAACGCGGTTTTCGCAACGGTAGAAGAGGGCGACGAAGTTCTTATCCCCAAGCCCTACTGGCTCACGTACCCCGAGGTTATCAAAAGCTGCGGCGGCGTGCCCGTGTACATATACGCAACGCCCCGCCACGGCTACAAGGTCACGGCGGCGCAGATAGAGGCAATGATTACGCCCAAGACCAAAATGCTCATTTTCAACAGTCCGTCCAACCCCACGGGCGCGGTGTACACCGAAAGCGAGATACGCGACATTGCCGAGGTCTGCTTAAAGCACAATTTAACGGTGCTTGCCGACGAAATTTACGAAAAACTTATCTACGGCGGCGAAACGCACTTCTCGATTGCCAACGTCTCCCCCGAAATGAAGGAGAACACAATCGTCATTAACGGCGTGTCCAAGTCGTACGCAATGACGGGCTGGCGTTTGGGCTATCTTGCCGCGCCTTTGCCCGTTGCCAAGGCGATAGCGTCCTTCCAGAGCCACTCGACCTCGAACGTAAACACGATGACGCAGTATGCGGCAATCGCCGCGCTCGACGGCGACCAGAAGCCCATGAGCGACATGGTAAAAGCGTTCGGTGAAAGGCGTGAGAAGATGTTGGAGGTGCTGGAAACAATGAAGCCGCTCGGCTTCGATTACGTAAAGCCCGACGGCGCGTTCTATGTAATGCTCTTGTGCTATAATCTGTACGGCAAGTCGTATAACGGCGAAAAAATTCACGACAGTCTGCACCTTTGCGATATGCTTTTAACGCACGAAAAGGTTGCGGCAACTCCCGGCATATGCTTCGGCGACGACGACGCGATAAGGCTTTCTTACGCCCTCTCGATGGAAGAAATGTTAGAGGGGCTTAAACGCATTGCGCATTTCGCCTCGCAGTTAAAATAAATTTTGTAGCTTAATTGCTAATTGCTTTTCCTTTTGCAAAATTTTGGTTGAAAATTTTGCAAAAGGTATTGAAAATCCCCCTTTTTATGATAGAATATTGTAAAAGGAAGTTTTCATAAACTTTTTCAAGGAGGATTTCTAAATGATAAAAATTATTTGCGGTCCCAAGGGTGCGGGCAAAACCAAACAGATTATTCAGCTTGCCAACTCTAACGCCGCTTCGGCAAAAGGTTTAAGCGTGTTTGTAACCGATACCGACCGCTACGTACACGACGTTATCCGCGCCGTAAGGTTCATCAACGTTACCGAATACAACGTTGCGGGCGAGGACGCGCTCTGCGGCTTTGTCAAGGGCGTTATTGCGGGTAATTACGACATAGAGTACGTTTACATAGACGGCATTGCGAGAATTGCGGGCAAGGAACTCAAAGACTTAGCCGCAACTTTCTATATGCTCGACAAAATTTCAAACCAGAGCGGACTTGTAATAACGATAACGTGCAGTTGCGATAAAGAGCAGTTGCCCGATTTTATCGCCAAGTATTGCTAAGCGTAAATTTGACTTTATTGCGGCGCCGCTTATTTTTAAGCGGCGCTTAATTTTTCAGGAGAACCAAAATGTATTTTATCAGCACAAGGGGCGGCGAAAAGGTTACGGGGGCGCAGGCAATCGTAAAGGGCTTGTCGGAAAACGGCGGTCTGTTCGTGCCCGAAAAATTCCCCGAAGTTTCTGCGGAAGATTTGGACGAAATGATATCTATGAGCTACCCCGAGCGCGCCGCAAAAGTGCTTTATAAGTACCTTGACGACTACGACGAAGAGGAGCTCTTGTCCGCGTGCGAGGCGGCGTATGCGAAGTTCGAGGGGGACGACCCCGCGCCGCTCGTAAAGATAAAGGACGGCGTTTACGTTTTGGAGCTCTTCCACGGACCGACCTGTGCTTTCAAGGACATGGCGCTCACCGTTTTGCCCTATCTTTTAAGGAAAGGGTGCGATATATGCGGCGTCAAAGAGCAGATTCTGGTGCTCGTAGCCACGTCGGGCGACACGGGCAAAGCCGCCTTAGAGGGCTTTAAGGACGCGGACGGAATTAAGATTATGGTGTTCTATCCCGACGACGGCGTATCGTCTATGCAGAAGCTGCAAATGTGCACGCAGGAGGGGAAGAACGTAAACGTAGTTGCCGTTAAGGGCAACTTCGACGACTGTCAGACGGCGGTTAAAAACATTTTCAATTCGGCGGAATGCGCGGCGGCTTTAAAGGAGCACGGCACCCTTTTATCTTCCGCAAACTCAATAAATTTCGGAAGATTGGCTCCGCAGATTGCCTACTATTTCTCGGCGTATTTAGACCTCGTTTCGGGCGGTCAGATAGAGATGGGGCAGGAGATAGATTTCTGCGTGCCCACGGGCAATTTCGGCAATATTTTGGCGGCGTACTACGCAAAGAGAATGGGCTTGCCCGTAAGAAGGCTGCACTGCGCTTCCAATATGAACAATGTTTTATGCGACTTTCTGGCAAAGGGCAGGTACGACGTGCACCGCGAATTCTATAAAACCATGTCGCCCTCGATGGATATTCTGGTCTCGTCCAATTTGGAAAGGCTGCTGTTCGAGGTCTCGGGCAGGGACTGCAAAATTACGGCGGAGCGAATGAAAAAGCTGAAAGAGGACGGCGTTTACGAGATAACGGAAGAGGAACGCGCGAAGATTGCCGAAACTTTTGACGGCGGGTTTGCCGACGAGGACGAGGTTGTCGAAACGGTTTACGACTTGTTCTGCGACACGGGCTATACTATGGATACGCACACGGGTTGCGCAATGAAGGTTGCCAACGACTGGGCGCGCAAAAACAAAAAGGATACGACGCAAATGGTGGTGGTCTCCACGGCGAACCCCTACAAGTTCCCGCAAGACGTTCTGTATGCGGTTACGGGCAACGACGTGCGCGACAGCTTCAAGGGCATAAAGCGTCTGCACGCGGCGACGGCTATGGCGGTGCCCAAAAGCCTTGCCACCCTTCGCGACAAGCCTGTAATTTTCAAAACTACGGTTTTGAAGGATAAAATGTTCGACGAAGTTTTAAAGTTTGTAAAGTAATAAATTGTGTTTAAAGGGGGCGGACGCATGTCCGCCCCTTTCGCGTATTATGGAGAGTGTGTTGTTTTAGAACCGCGTTGTTCGTCCCCTTGAAAAGGGAAGGAGATATGCGATTTTGTTGCTTAATTCAATGTGGGGTGATATTATATAGGCGTTAGAGTAAACAGAGGTGAAAAATGGCAAGCGGTGATATACTCGGCACGCAGAAAATTTGGAAACTGTGCCTTAAAATGGGTATTCCGTGCGTGCTGGCGCAGGTGGTCAACCTTTTATACAATATTGTAGACCGCATTTACATAGGGCATATGCCGAAGGTCGGCGACGCGGCTTTGGCGGGGCTCGGGCTGTGCGCACCCGTCTTAACGCTCATTGCCGCGTTTTCGTCGTTTGTTTCGGGCGGTGGCGCACCGCTTGCGGCTAAGGCTTTGGGCGAGGGCAATCCCGACCGCGCAAAGCGCATTTTAAACAACGGCTTTGTAATGCTGTGCGTGTTTTCGGTGGTTTTGGGGCTTGCGGCTTTTTTTGCAAAGTCACCGCTTTTGCACCTTATAGGCGCAAGCGAAAATACTTACGGCTATGCGAGCGACTATCTCACAATATATTTAACCGGCACGCTTTTCGTTCAGCTCGCGGTGGGCTTGAACACCTTTTTAACGGCGCAGGGCAAGAGCGGTATGGCAATGCTCGGCGTAGGCATAGGCGCGGTTTTAAATATCGGGCTCGACCCGCTGTTCATATTTACCTTCGGTTTAGGGATAAAGGGAGCGGCTCTCGCAACCGTAATAAGTCAGGCGGCAAGCTGTGCTTTCGTCGTCGCCGTGCTCTCGCTCAAAAATACTCAGCTTCGGCTGAGCTTTAAATATATGAAACCGGATATAAAGGCTGTCGGCGCGATTTTCGGGCTGGGACTTGCGCCGTTCGTAATGTCGGCAACCGAGTCGGTAATAGGCTTCGTGTTGAACAGCAGACTTAAATATTACGGCGACCTTGCGGGCGAGGGCTTAGGCGATTTGCACTTGTCCGCGCTCGCCGTTTTGCAGAGCGTTATGATGCTCATTACCGTGCCCGTTTCGGGGTTCACTCAGGGCGTTACCCCCATACTATCCTTTAATTACGGGGCAAAAAATAAAGAACGGCTTAAACAGGCGTACTTTATAACCCTCGTCGTCTGTTGGGCGTATTGCTCGGTTTCGGCGGTACTGATGATGAGCATGCCGCACCTTTTCGGAAAAATGTTCACAAGCAAGCCCGAGCTGTTGGCGATTACCGATAAATACCTGCCCGTGTTCGTTGCGGGTATGCTGATTTTCGGCGTGCAACGCGCGTGCCAGACGACTTTCGTCGCCGTGACCGAGGCGAAGATAAGCCTGTTTATCGCGGTTTTAAGAAAGATAATTTTGCTCGTGCCGTTTGCGTTTTTATTCCCGCTGGCACTCGGTGTGGGCGGTGTGTATTGGGCAGAGTGCGCCGCCGACGCCACCGCGGCAATTTTATGCGGCACAATCTTTTTCTTCCGTTTCCGCAAAATTTTAAAGGGTATGGATTCGTATAAAAGAGAAGAAAAAATAGTCGCTTGATTTTTTAGTAGTAAAGTGCTATAATTAATCTAATATATGGGTGAATTCAAGAGATGGAAAAGTTGGAATTAAATAAGATTATAAACAGTGATACTGTCAAAACATTAAAAACATTTCCAGATAAATGTGTTGACTTAATTTTTGTCGACCCTCCTTATTGGATGCGTGTTGAGGGGGAACTTGCAAGGGTCAACGGTAAAAAATACAATGGCTGTGATGAAGAGTGGGATAATCAGTTTCAAACTTTGGAGGATTATCAGAATTTTACACGCGCGTGGCTGTCGGAGTGTATTCGGATTTTAAAGGATAACGGTTCTTTTTGGGTTATTGGCGGAATGCAGTGCATTTATACTATAGGTGCAATTATGCAAGAAGCGGGTATGTGGATAATAAATGATGTTATTTGGAGCAAAACCAATCCTACACCTAATTTCAAAGGTACCCGCATAAATAATGCGCACGAAACATTGATTTGGGCTGTTAAAAATTCAAAGTCGCGGTACACGTTTAATTATAAAACGGCAAAGGAACTTAACCGAGATACAGTTCATTTAAATGATTATTATGCGGGTGTAAGGAAGCAGTTGACATCTGTTTGGCGGGTGCCTGTTTGCCAAGGCAACGAGCGTATTAAAGATGAATTTGGCAATAAGCTACACGCCACTCAAAAACCTGAAGAGCTGTTATATCGCATAATAGCAATCAGTAGTAAATTAGGTGATTTGATATTGGACCCTTTTGGTGGGACAATGACTACTGCGGCTGTGGCTAAGAGAATGGGGCGTAATTATATTTGCATTGACAATAATGCAAAATATTGCGAGTACGGACAGAATAGAGTTGATAATACGCAGGTTTTAATCGGTAATATTGAATGTGCTTTGTATGACCAACGTCCTCCGCGCGTTACGTTTGAGGAAATGATTGATGCGGGGTATTTTACAGCAGGGGAGAGGCTCTACTATAAGGAAAAATGTTATTTAATCTTGACTAAAAACGGAAAAGGTATAACAAGTAACGGGGATACAACTGATATTCATAGCGGCATTGCAAAAGTTATCGGCGGTACGAGTACAAGATTAAATGGTTGGGATTATTGGGAAGTTAAGAGGAATGATACGTTCGTTTGTATAGACGAGATAAGACAAAGATATTTAAAAGAGGTAAAACATTATGAATGAAGTTCAGGAAATTTTAACTCAATCGGTTAAAAAGCTTTTGGATAATACAGTTAAAGAAAATAAAATACAGTCCTTAAAAAAGAAGCATAACATAAAATTACATTTCATTCCGTATAGATATCGCGTATTTGGCGGATTGCTGCAATCTATGAACATTCAATTTGGAAATTTCCTCGAAAAGGTTATTGCGGAAGTTTTATCGCGTAACCCTGATGTGGAGATAATCGAACAGTATTCGGGTAAGAAGAGCAATAAATTTGAACTGTCGTTAAAATCTGATAGACTTATCGATACATATATATCTGATTGCCAGACGCATAATTACGATGCGGAGATGTTAAAGAGTAGATACACTGCACTCTTAGCCGCAATCAAAAAGAACGAAAGTGAGAGCGGATTGGAAGTTAGTACATTTAATCACGATGTTGATATACTTTTTAGGGATAAGAGAACGCAGACTGTCAGTTATGTCGAGGTAAAATATAATGATGACCACGATACGGATAAATTTGTAGGAATTAACCGTAAATTATTAAAGACATATGCTTATTTGCAAAGGGAGTTGGGGCAAGATGTTGACCTTCGACCTATTTTGTTTTATTTTAATAATAAACGAATGAAAGGGAATATTTATATTCCAGAAGATTGGTGCATTTTCAGAGGTGAAAGATTTTTCAAAACCTTTACGGATATTAAATACGAAGATTTGGACTTTTATATGAAGAATATAAGCGAAAGTTCGGAAGTGATTAAGATTTTTGATAATCTTTATCAAAGAGTTGTTAAGTCGTAACTTTATAGTAATAAATTTCAAAATTAGGTCTGTACAACATTAACTTTTGATGTTATAATGTAATAAAATAAAATGCGCGGGGGTCTTTTTATGGACGTATCAAAGCAGAAATTTATTACTATGGGCGAGCTTCTTTTAAGGCTTTCGCCCCCCAATAACGAAAAAATCCGCACCACAGACGAGTTCAAAGTAACCTACGGCGGCGCGGAAGCGAACGTTGCGGCGTCGCTTGCAAACCTCGGCGTCGACAGCTCGTACTTCACCGTGGTGCCCGACTCGTCTATCGGCAAGGCGGCAATTCGCTACCTTCGCAGTAACGACGTGCACTGTTCGCCCTGCATTTACGGCAACGGCAGAATGGGCATCTACTTTTTGGAAGAGGGCTTCGGCGTGCGTGCCAGCAAGGTAACCTACGACCGCAAGGACTCCGCGTTCGCGCTGTACGATTTTACAACGCTCGATTTCAAGCAGAAGCTGAAAGGCTTTACCTGGCTGCATTTAAGCGGCATTACGCCCGCGCTCTCGAAAAACTGCCGCGAGCTCATTCTGCTCGCGTTAAAGGCGGCTAAGGAACTGAATATGACGGTGTCGTTCGACTGCAACTACCGTTCGGCGCTGTGGGGCTGGCAGGAGGCACGCGACTGCATAACCGAATATCTGCCCTACGTCGACGTGCTCTTCGGCATAGAGCCCATAAATCTGCCCGGTCCCGACGGCAAGGACATAAAGGACGGGCTTTCGATGAACCCTTCCTACAAGGAGCAGGACAGGGTTTTCCGCGCGTTGCACGCCAAGTACAATTTCAAGGCAATAGGCAGGCACGTGCGCTACGTGCACTCGGGCAGTGAAAACAGCTTAAAGGCGTTTATGTGGTACGACGGCGAAACGTACGAAAGCAAGACTTTCCGTTTCAGTATTTTGGACCGCGTAGGCGGCGGCGACGCGTTCGCAAGCGGCATGATTTACGCGATAATGCGCGAGATGCAGGCGGAGGATATCGTAAACTTTGCAGTTGCGTCCTCGGTTATCAAGCACACAATGCACGGCGATTTCAACATCACCGACGACGAGGAGAGCATTATCAAGCTTATGAACCAGAATTACGAAATTCAAAGGTAGCGGGTGCCCCGCGGGCAATGTTTTAATTGCTTGGTCGCGGAATTGACTTATTCGCAAAAAAACTAAAAAGCGCCGCGGCAAACCTGCCGCGGCGCTTTTTTTCTTTTAAAATTATTCTACCGGCTCTACGCTAAGTGAATTCAGCGTATAGCTCAAAGTGCCCAAACCGAACGAGAGAGGGGTGCTTACCCGCAAAAGCACGCACCTCGTGCTGTTCAGATTGGTGTTTTCGACCGTCGTGTACCACAGCACGGGCGACGCGCCTTGCAGCGACGCATTTATCGAAAGGGTTACGGCGTTGTAGCGATAATTTCTGTCCTCTTCGCCCTCTTTCTTGTCGGCAATCTCGCCGTCGAAGAAAATGTAATTGTCGGGTGCGCCGTTGAGCGCGGTAATAATTTTCTGGTTTATAACCTTTAACTTGTCGTCCGTGCTCGCTGGGTCGAGTTCGATGGGCGAAGTCACGCTCGCGCTAACCGATTGCAGACTGCCGTTTTGGGGGGTGAGCACGCGGAAGGTGCGCGTAGCCCCGCCCGATAAGGTGAACGAGCGGATAGCCGCCCTGAGCTGGCTGTTGTCGAAGTTGGAGTATTCGCCGCTCAAACCTATCTTTTTCTTTTCGGTCTTGCCGCTCTTTGTAACCGTCTTAACTACCGTCGCCTGCGAGCAACGCTTGTTGTAAAACGTTTCGTACGTTTCGTCTAACTCAACGTAAGTTTCGCCGATACTGCCCGTGGAAAGGGACGCGGGCGACGTGTTTTTAATCTTTTGGTAGGAGTAAACCGGTTGCAGATTTTTGCCCGCGGGGCGGAAATAGCTCACGGTCGTAAGCTCGTCCTCGAATTCCTTTGTGGCGCCGTTGGGCTTTATCTGATAGTAGCCGCTCAAATTAAGCGACGATTTGTAAACGTAAACGGGCTCGGTGTCGCTCTCTTCCGCGCGGTATTCCTCAATTATATCTTCGGACGCCCAGTCGTAGGCGGCAAGCATATAAAATTCGGTCGTATACGTTGCCGAGGAGCAGTTGTACGATACCTTGTAGCTGTTGTTCGAGCCTTCGGTGAAGTCTATGGAGTAAGTGGCAACTTCCTTGTTTTCCTGCCAGAAGCCGTAGCTGTTTTCTTCGACCTCGGCGGAAGTTCTTACGTTCCAGTTGGCGGTAGTTGCGACCTTGTAGTTGGTCGAGCCGTTATTACAGCCCGCAAGCGTAGCAACGCCCGCAACCGTCAACGCGATTGCCATAAATTTGCTGAAAGTTTTCATAGCTTGAATTATAACACATATTTTTACGAAAGTAAAAACTTTTGCGCGTTAAATCATTAAATTTTGCGTTCGTCTGTGATATAATTGTGCTATGAGTAAAGTGTACGTTGCGCCGTGCCTTTCGGCGGGGCTCGAAAAATTCAAGCAGATTGTCATAGACCACTCGGAAAAGGGCGGCAACGAGGGCAAACGCCTTGTCGTCTTTTGCGAGGACAGGCTGTCGCTGGTTGCCGAACGCGCCGTGTGCGAAGCGGTCGGCGGCACGTTCGCCGTGTCGGTCTACACACTCTCGCGCTTTCTGTCGGCGCATACGGGGCTGTGCGACAACGTGCTCACCGCCGAGGGCTCGGCAATGGCAATGCGCAAGCTTATCGAGGTCAACCGCGAAAGGTTGCAGCTCTTTAAACGGCTGTCGGCGGCAAGCGCCGCGCAAGAGGTCTACGACACGATAGCCCTTCTGTATTCGTCAAAGGTTTCGGCGGACGATTTGAGCGGTATCGAGACGGACGGCAGACTTTTAAAGCGCAAGCTGCACGATTTGGAGCTTTTGTACCGCGAATATACGCAGTACCTATCCGAGCACGGCGCGGTGGACAGAAACGCCTATTTAAGGCGCCTTCCCGCCGTCATTTCCTCCGCGCCCGAAATTGCGGGGGCGGACGTGCTGTTTCTCGGCTTTCAGGCGTTCACCTCGTCGGTTGCCGACTGCGTCCGCGCGTGTATGCGCACGGCGGAAAACGTGCTCGGCGTCTTTATCGGCGGCAGTGAAAAAAAGTACGTGAACGAAGCCTGGACGAGCTTTGTAAGTCTGGCGCGGGAAGAGGGGCTTTGCCGCGACGGGAAAGATTTTATCGTTAAATTGCCCTCGCGCCTTGCGCCCGCGGCGGAACATATGCGGCGGCACGTATTCGAGCCGGAAAGCTTCCATAATGCGGTTAAATGCGGCATATCAGGGGGGCAATTACAGCTTTTGGAAGCGGCGGACGAAGAGGAAGAGTGCGCTTTTATCGCCGCGCAGGTGTTAAAATGCGTGAAAGAGGACGGCGTGAGATACCGCGAAATTTCGGTTATGCTGCCCGACCTTCCCGCCGTTCAACCCGCCTTGGAGAGGGCGTTCGGCGAGTACGAAATTCCCATGTATACGGACAGACGTTACCCGCTTGCGTCCCATTCCGTCTGCTCGTTTATAATTGATTATTTAACGTGCGCGGCGGACGGCTGCCGCCCCGAAAGCGTGCTCGCCGTCCTCTCGTCGCCACTGTTTACACTGACCGAAGAGGGCGGGAATTTGCGTGCCGACAGGGATATTTTCGTCAACTATATGTTGCGCGCGGCAAGCTATCGCGGGGGAGTGAAGAGGGAAGCGAACGCGCAGATTTGTGAGGCGGAGGGCATAGATATCGCCGCCGTCGAAAGGGTGCGCCTATCCTTTTTGCAGGGGCTGGGGCTACTTCCCGTGCGCGAGAAAAACAGCGGCGCGCTGTGCTCGGCGGTCAGAAAACTGCTCGATAATTTCAACGCCGAAAAGCGGCTTGCCGAAATGGCGGAGGACGCGGAAAATGGCGGCTACGCCTCGGTCGGGGCAATGTCGCGGAGGGCTTATTCTGAGGTTTTAAAGGTTTTAGCCGAGGCGGAAAAGCTGACCGCGGGCGAAAAACTCACCGCGCGCGAATTCATAAAAATTTTGAAAAGCGGCTTTACCGCCGCCGAAATATCGCTCATTCAGCCCAAGCAGGACGCGGTGTTCATAGGCGATTTGTCTACGTGCGCAAACGCGGGCAGCAAGGTGCTCTTCGTCGGCGGACTTACCGACGCGGTGCCCGCCGCCTCGCAGGATACGGCAATTTTAACCGACGGCGAACTTACTTCGCTCGAAAAACTCAAAATCGCCGTCTCGCCCAAAATTTCGCAGGTGAACAGGCGCGTCAAGGAAATTACCGCGCTCAATTTATGCGCCTTTTCGGAAAAATTATATCTCATATTCCCTTTGCGGAGCGGCGGCGAGGAGTGCGGCGTGAGCGAGGTCGTAGGGTATGTAAAGCGGCTTTTCAGCGTGAAAGGCGGCGGACTTGAACCCGTTTCGGTTAAGGCGCTCGGCGCGGCGGCGGAAAATTTTGCTTACGCGTGCGCCCGACCCGCGCCCGCCTTGGAGCGAGTCAATTTTTATCTCAGCGGCGACAAGGATTACGGCGAGCGGCGCATTGCCGCGGTGTACCGCCATTTAACCGAGCGGGGCTATATAATAAACAGGGGCGCGGAAGGCGGCGTCGAAAAGGTCGATATGCGCGCCCTTTACGGCGACAGCGTTTCGCCCACCGCGCTCGAAACGTATTTTTCGTGCCCGTACAAGGCGTTTATGCAGCAGGGCTTGCGGCTGACCGAGCGGCGCGAGGGCGCGTTCCGTCCGCTCGATTCGGGCAACTTTATTCACGCCGTGTTGCAGAACGTCGCGGGCAAGCTCAACGGGCTCAATACGGCAGAGGAGTGCGAAGCGGCGGCGGAGAGCAGCGCGCGGGAATTGCTTGCGGAAGCGAGCTATTTGGTGTCGTCGGGCGACGATGGCTCGGAATACGCAGCGGAAGCTCTCATAAAAGAGGCGCGCACGGTGGCGCGGGGCATGTATGAACAGCTCAAAAATTCGTCGTTCACCGTCGAGGGGGTCGAAGCCAGCTGCAAGGTCAACCTCGAAGGGGGCGTAAACGTCGGCGGCAGAATCGACCGCGTGGATATAAGCGGCGATTTGGTGCGCGTTATCGACTACAAGACGGGCTCAATCGACGACAGTCCAACCTCGTACTATATGGGGCTTAAATTGCAGTTGCCCCTCTATCTTTCCGCGGCGGCAAAGGGGCGGCGCGCGGCGGGCGCGTACTATTTTCCCGCAAATTGCGAGTATTCGGCTGACGGCGTCGGCGCGTTCACTCTGCGCGGCTTTATGGACGGCAGCGAAGAGGTCGTAAGAAGCTCGGACAGCCTGATAAAGGACAAGGAAAAGAGCGCGTACGTGGGCGCGTATCTGAACGGCAGAAAGCTCGACAAGGCGATGACGCGCGAGGACTTTTCCGACTTTTTAGAGTATTCCGTACTGCTTGCCGAAAGGGGCGCAAGGGAGCTTGCGGGCGGCGAAATTTCGCCCTCGCCCACGGGCGGGGCGTGCGGCTATTGCAAGTTTGCGGGCTGCTGCGGGTACGATAAGGAAAGCGCGGGCGAGCGGGAAGAAATTGCTTGCGATTGCAAGACGGTCGCCGCCATAGTGCGGGCGCAAAAGGCGGGAGGTGACGAAAAATGAGCGCAACGCCCGAACAGTTAAAGGCAATAAAGGCGCGCGGCGAGGTGCTTGTTTCCGCCTCGGCGGGCGCGGGCAAGACCACCGTTATGATAAAGCGGCTTGCCGATATTTTGGAAGAAGGCGCGAGCCTCGATAACGTGCTCGCCGTAACTTTCACCAAAAAAGCCGCCGCGCAGATGAAGGAAAAACTGAGAAGAGAGCTGATAGATAGGCTGAACGGCGGCGACGAGACAAAGCGCGAAAATATCCGCCTGCAACTTTCGAAGATAAACTCGGCGGATATCAGCACTATACACTCTTTTTGTGCGCGGTTGGTGCGCACGTACTTCTATGTTTTAAAGGTGGACGCGTCGTTCGAGGTGCTTGCCGACGGCGCGGAGCAATCGTCGCTCAGAGCGCGGGCTATGGACGATTTGTTCGACGGGCTGTACAATTCGCACGATGCAGACTTGTATATTCTTCTCGACAAGCTGAGGAAAAAGCGCAGCGACAAGGCGCTCAAAGAATTGCTGTATTCGGCTTACGACGAGGTGCGCCAGCGCCCTCGCTGGGAGGAGCTTTTAGACAATGCGTGCCGCAACACCTTCACGGACGAGGGGTTTGAAAAGGTCAGCCGAGAATACGGCAAAACGCTTTCGGATAAGTGCGCCGTGCTCCTCTCCGCAATCGAAGATTTCGAAAAAGATTTTCACCCCGCAGTCAATGCCGATGGGTATTTTAAAGTGCTGGCGGAAATGCGCGAAACGCTGGCGGAAATAACCTCGGGGTGCAACCCGTACGAAATGCCGTCAAAGCTTTGCACCGCGGTGAAGCCGAGGGTCAAGCCCGAAGTTTCGGAAGAGGACGATGAGTTTTCGCGGTTTGTCGACGGGGTTAAAAAGAGGTACAAGTCGCTTATAAAGGACGTTGAAAGCGAGGAGACGGAGCGGGCGCGGTTTTTGGAAAGCGGCGCGGTTGCAAACGCCTTTTGCTCGGTGCTTTTGCGGTTCGCCGAGGCATATGACGGGGTTAAACGCGAAGAGGGCAAGCTCGATTACGGCGATTTGGAGCACTTCGCGCTCAATCTTTTATCGGGTGAGGAGTGCGACGGCGACGTGCGCGACGGTATCCGCGAAAAATATAAATACGTGTTCGTCGACGAATATCAGGACGTCAATCCCATTCAGGACGAAATTATAAGCGCGGTCGCGGGCGGCGATATTTTCTGCGTGGGCGATTTAAAACAGGCAATCTACGGCTTCCGCGGCAGTCGTTCCCGCTTCTTCCGCGATAAGAGCGCGAAGGTGGGCGAGCGGGGCGAGTACATAGTTCTGCCCGACAATTTCCGCAGCGGCGAGGGCGTGATTGACTTTGTAAACGCGCTGTTTTCGGATATCATGCGCCCGCCCGTGTGCGAGTTCGATTATTCGGAAGGGCACGCCATGCGCGGCGGCGCGAGGTATCAAGGCAACCGCGGCAAGGCGGAAATATGCCTTTTCGGCGGCGGCGAAAGCGAGAAGAGGGAGCCGCTCGGGATATATTCCGTAACCGCTGAAAAGGCGGCGGCGCGGCAGAATACCGCCGAGGGGCTCGCCGTTTTAACGCTCGTCGAAGAGGCTTTGAAGAGCGGGTATTTCGACGCCGACAGCGGGGAATTTAAAAAGGTGCAGGCGGGCGATATCTGCGTGCTGACGAGAAAGCGCGCAAACAAGAGCGCGGCGGGCATAATCAAAGCTTTAAGCGAAAAATATCCCGTTGCGGGCGCGGCGGAAACAAATATCTGCGACCGCCCCGAAATCAGGCGGCTTTTAGACATTTTATCCTATCTCGACAACGGCGAACAGGACGTTCCCCTCGTCACGTCGCTATTATCGCCGCTCGGCAATTTAAACGAGGGCGAGCTCGCCGCGGTGCGCATTTTTGCCGACGGCAAGCGCAAATCCGACGAAAAGAGACTGCGTTTTTGCGAGTGTTGCAGGCTGTACGCGGAAAAGAGGGACGATATAACCGCGCAAAAACTGCGTGCATTTTACGCCCTCGTCGAAAGGCTTCGCACAACGTCGGGGAGTATCGGCGCGGCGCGGCTCATAGACGAAATTATGCGCGTTGCGGGCTTTTCGTCGGCGTTCGATACCGAGCAGAAGGTCATTGCGCTAAGGCGGTTGCAGCGCGAGGCGGCGGGACCTTCGGGCGAGCTGTATTTGGGCGCGTTTTTAGCCAAAATAAAGGCGGGCGGAAACAAAGTAACGGCGTCGTCGGCGCTCTCTTCCGACTGCGTAAAGGTTATGACCATGCACGCCTCGAAGGGGCTTGAATTCCCCGTCGTGATAGTTGCGGATATCGCCGCGGATTTCGGTGGCGACGAGCGTGCGGATATGCTGTTCGACGATGAGTTCGGGTTCGCGCCGCGCTGTTATTCGGGTGACAGAAGCATGCGCACTACGGTTTTAAGGCGGCTGTATAAAGTGCGCAAAGAGAGGGAGGAGCTGAGCAACGAAATCAACCTTTTTTACGTTGCCTGCACCCGCGCGAAATACGCCTTGCACGTGCTTACAAGCAGTGCCGAAAGTTACGATAAAATCAAGGCGGCGTTTGCTTTAAATTATGCAGATTTGTTCGATATAAACTCGTTTACCCCCCGCATATTGCCCATCGAACGGCAAAACGGCGGGAATTCGGGCGAGGTTAAAAGGGTGCTCGATACCAGCCGCGCGGACGAAAATTTTGCCCGCGAACTGCGCGAGGTCACCGATTTTTCGTACCCGTTCGAACGGGGCGTGGAACTGCCCGTAAAGAGCTCCGCCTCGCAGGTTTTGGCGCTGCTCGGAGAGGAGACCGCGGGCGAAATTCTCTTCGATGAAGAGTTTGTGAGCGGCGCGGGTACAAGCGTGGACGCTGGCATTGCCTACCACAGATTTTTGGAGCTTTGCGACTTTAAAATACGCGACCTTGCGGGAGTGGAAAGTCAGCTCGAACGCTTTGTGACTGCGGGGCTTATGACTGAAAATCAGCGCGCGCTGATAAGTGCGGAACGGCTTGTAAACATACTCAAAATGCCCGTATTTTCGGGTATTGAAAACAGCTCGGTTTTCCGCGAAAGGGAGTTCGTTTGCAGACTGCCGTCGGCGGACTATCTTGCAATAAAAGCGGGCGGCGTAAGCGCGGGGGCGTGCGCGGACGACGGCAACTCGGTAATTTGTCAGGGCGCAATCGACTTACTGCACGTCCGGCGCGAGGGCGGCAAAATCGTCTCGGCGCACATAATCGACTACAAGTACACCTCGCACGGGGACGACTATCTGCGCGCGCACTATCTGCCGCAGCTTGCGCTGTACAAAAACGTTGTGGGCAAAATTTACGGCTTGCCCGAAAGCGCGGTTTCGGCAACGATTGTAAACATTTACGCCTGCCGCACGGTGGAAATTTTTTAATAGAACAAAATCAGACAAAAATTACCCGCTATCGCGCGCAAATGCGGGCTATAATCGGCACGTATGGAAAACGTTACCGAGTTTTTTAAAAGCGTGCTGAATCAATTCGGCGGCGCAAATTTCGCTCTGCTTGCAATAATCGACCTGTCGGCGTTCGGCGCGGTGGCGCTCGCCGCGCTTTTGGGTTGCGTCTTTTCGAAGAGGTGGCGCGCGCACGACAAGCGAATGTTTATGTGGCTTGTCAACGCGTTTACGGCGGTCACCCTCGCCGTATTTTTGTGCGAATTTACGCTTGCAAAGTCGGTTGCCGCCGCGGTGGCGGTGTGGCTTGCCGGCTACGTTGTTTACGGGGTTCTTTCGCTTGTCAAAGTTAAAAATAAGAAGAACGACAGCTCGCAGATGCCCGCCAACGTTTCTGTAATGCCCGCGCGTCCGCGGCAGGTTCAGCCCGCGCAAGCTTCCCCGCAGGTTGCGGCAACTAGCGGAGTGCGGCTCGACCACGCCCTATCTATTGCCGACAAACTGCTTATGAAAAATTTAGGCAGGGGGGACAGGCAGGAGCTGGAAAAAATGAAGACCGCCCTCACCGTGTTAAAGGTAAAGGGCGTGCTTTCCCCGCAGGAGGGCGAGGCGCTCAACGATATGTTCAACGCGCTTTTAAAGCTTATGGCAAAGTATGATTTGTAATTAGGAATTCAGAATTCAGAATTAAGAATTAAGAATTTTGGAATTAGGAATTAGGGATTAGGGATTAGGGATTAGGGATTAAATCAACCTCTATCCCCTCTACGAGGTACTCTTCGCAGACTACGTAATTCTGGATTGCCGCGGTTGCTGCGCAACCTCGCAATGACGGGTACCAACCCCTTGCTTTCCCCTTTCAAAGGGGAAAGTGTCACGCAGTGACGATAGAGGTTGATTACTCCGACCTTCATTCTTAATTCTACATTCTTAATTCTGCATTCTCCTCACTCCCCGCAGAGGGCGCCGATAAACATATCCTTTGCGACAATTTCGGCGAAAGCGGCTTCATCCCTTAAAATGACCACGTCGCCCACAATCAGACGGGAAAATGGGAATTTGCGCTTTCCCGAGTGTGCAAAGACTATGCGGCTGCCTTTCACCGTATAGTCGTCGATATACCCCAAAAACTTTCCGCCGCTTGAATACAGCGGCTGACCGAGCCTTAGGCGGTACCCCTTTTTATTCTCTTTACCCGTAAGTAAAAAGGTCGCCTCACCGCCCGCAAATTTCACGCCCGCGCTCTCGGCAAAAAACTCGTTTTCGCGTTCGTCGCAGCATATATAGCCCTCAATCATATCTTTAACGCAGCTTACAGCCAATATGTAGCCGCGCTTTTTTTTGTTCTCGCTTGCAATCCGCATACAAAAAATCTGACTTGCTTTCATTTAATTTCTCCTTACACGTTATAATATTAAGCCGCCCGCAAATTAATCACGCACTTTTTTGACTTATACTGTCGAAGTCAAATTTTCACGAAAAAGGTTTACATCAGACTTGACAGGTGTAAAGTTTTTGTGTATACTTTTATTCACATAGAAAAATTCAAGGTCATTGATATGTCACTGATTAACCGAAAGTACGACGTGGTAATCGTGGGTGCGGGCGTTGCGGGCTTGAACTGCGCGCTCAATTTGCCGCGCGAAAAGTCGGCTCTTATAATCTGCAAAAACTCCCCGCGCGAAAGCGACAGCTATTTGGCGCAGGGCGGCATTTGCGTTTTGCGCGGCGATAGCGATTTCGACGAATATTATAACGACACTCTGCGCGCGGGTCACGGCGAAAACAACCCCGACGCGGTAAAGTGTATGATAAACGGCTCGCGCGAGATTATAGGCGATTTGATAAATTTAGGCGTGGACTTTGCCAAAAATGCCGACGGCACTCTTGTTTATACGCGCGAGGGCGGGCACACCTCGCCCCGCATTTGCTATCACGAGGACAGCACGGGCAACGAAATAACGACCTCGCTCATGCGCGGCGTGCAAAAGCTTAAAAACGTGCAGATTGCGCCCAACGTGGTTATGCTCGATATTATTGAGGACGGCGAAAAGTGCGTTGGAATTGTAGTTTACGATAAGGCGGAAATGGTTGTTAAAAAGGTTTATGCCGACTACACGGTGCTTGCGACGGGCGGTATCGGTGGCGCGTTTTCCAATTCCACCAACTATCGCACCGTTTCGGGCGACGCGTTGGCGATTTGCCTCAGGCACGGCGTGAGGGTGGACCATATAAATTATATACAGACGCACCCGACGACGCTCTATTCTAAAAAAAGAGGCAGAAGGTTTTTGATATCCGAGTCTGTCCGCGGCGAGGGCGCGCACCTTTTAGACAAAAATTTCAACCGCTTTACCGACGAGCTCAAACCGCGCGACGTCGTGACGAAAGCCGTTGCCGAGCAGATGAAAAAGGACGGCACCGACTTCGTATGGCTGGATATGCGCCCTATCCCGAGAGAGGAAACAGAGAGCCACTTCCCGCAGATTGTCGCAAAGTGCGCGGAGGAGGGGTACGACGTTTTTACCCAGCCCATTCCCGTCGTGCCCGCAATACACTACTTTATGGGCGGCGTGTACAGCGATTTAAACGGCAGAACGGTTTTGCCGAGGCTTTACGCGGTGGGCGAAACGTGCTGCAACGGCGTGCACGGCAAAAACCGACTTGCTTCCAACTCGCTTCTGGAAAGTTTGCTCTTTGCCAAGCGGGCGGCGCTGGATATCGCGGCGAACTACTCCGCGCTAAATTTAGCCGACGCGAAAAAAATCCCCGTTGACGGCGAAAAATATAAGGACGTTAAAAAACTTTTAAATCAATATAAAAAGGACGTGCAATACGCGGTTTGCCTTGCCGACTGCGGCGAGGACGTGAACGAAAAATTCAAGGGGATAAAGGGATAAGCAAATGAACGATTTAACCGAAAAACTTATAATGGACAGGCTCATAAAGCAGGCGCTCGAAGAGGATATCGGTAACGAGGACGTTACCACCAACTCGGTTATGCCCGAATACAAGCGGGGGCGGGTAAAGCTCATATGCAAGCAGGACGGCGTTATCTGCGGGCTCAACGTTTTCGAGCGGGTGTTCAAGCTTTTGGACGAGCACACGATAATCGAAATTTTCGTCAAAGACGGCGACGAGGTGAAAAAGGGTCAGCGCATTGCCATGGTCTCGGGCGATATCCGAGTGCTTCTTTCGGGCGAGCGCGTCGCTCTCAATTTCCTGCAACGCATGAGCGGCATTGCAACCTACACAAAAAGCGTTGCAAAACTTTTGGAAGGGTGCAAAACCAAGCTTTTGGACACCCGCAAAACCACGCCGAATATGCGCGTTTTCGAAAAGTACGCGGTGCGTTGCGGCGGCGGTAACAATCACCGCTATAATTTATCCGACGGCGTTCTTTTAAAGGACAACCACATAGGCGCGGCGGGCGGCGTTAAAAAGGCGGTCGAAATGGCGAGGGCGTACGCGCCGTTCGTGCGCAAAATCGAGGTCGAGGTCGAAAATTTAGATATGTGCCGCGAGGCGTTGGAAGCGGGCGCGGACATAATCATGCTCGACAATATGTCGGTTGCCGATATGAAGAAGGCGGTCGAAATGATAGGCGGCAGGGCGCTCACCGAGTGCAGCGGCAATGTGACGCTCGAAAATATCGAAAGGGTCAAGGAGACGGGCGTGGACTTCGTTTCGTCGGGCGCGTTGACGCACTCTGCGCCCATACTCGATTTGTCGCTGAAAGAGCTTCGCCCCGAAGAGGAAGTATAATGAAGGCGCACGAAAGGCGGGCGGAAATTCTGTCGCTTATAGGCAACAGTCAAAACCCCGTCGCCGCTAATTTTTTGAGCGAAAAATATTCGGTGTCACGGCAGGTTATCGTGCAGGATATCGCCATTTTAAGGGCGCAGGGGTACGGCGTGATTTCCACAAACCGCGGGTATGTGTTGGGCTCGGGCTTGCGCGCCGAGCGGGTTTTCAAGTGCCGCCACACCTTGCAGGAGCTCTTGGACGAAAGCGAAATTATAATCTCGCGCGGGGGGAAGGTTGAGGATATCAGCGTGCATCACCGCGTTTACGGCAAGATATCCGCGCGGCTCGAGCTTTCGACAATGCGCCACGCAGAGGAGCTTTACCGCTCGCTCGTATCTGGCGCGTCGAAGCCTTTAATGAGCGTTACCGACGGCTATCATTACCACACCGTTTCGGGGGAAAACGAGCAAATACTCGACGAAATCGAGGCGGCGTTGCGCGAAAAAGGTTACCTTATAGAGATATAAAATCCGCGTTCATTGGGGCATATTACGGGGTCTATGGGGCGTGTCGCCCCTTGCCAAGTCCTTTAATTGCCTGTTTATAAACGAACTAATCATAGCAAAACATAAATTAAGCGGCGTTTTTTGTCATTAAAAACGCCGCTTTGCTTTTCGCCCCGCCCGCGTAGCGTTTGCTCGGTTACCGTCATTGCGCCCGCCCGCGTATCCGTTGCCCGAATACCGTCATTGCGTCCGTCTGCGTAGCGGTTGTTCGGTTACCGTCATTGCGAAGCGGCTTGCCGCTGTGGCAATCCAGAATAACGGAGTTTGCGGGTGTTCGCCTTAAATAGCATTGTAATGTGGAATTGATTATTTTGCGCGAAAAAAAGCGCGCAAAAAGATTATACTACGTGCGCCCCGACTTGTCGGCACGCAGTACCGCTACGCGTGCGGGCACGGTTTTTGCGGCTAAATGCGTAAACGTTTCAAACAAGTCCGCAATGCCGCAAAAACCTCATAATGACGGGTGGTGGCGGTGCTGTTTTACCCCATTTCGTGCCGCGCAAGCGGGGCTTGATACATATTCCTATTTGCCCGCAAATTATTTTCATTAAGTAAAGTGCGGTTTTGCGGTAAATCGTTTTTTTATTTTTCACTTGACAACTTTGCTGAGCGGTGATATATTTTTGGTAATATATTGTAAATATATTAAAGTGTAATTTTAACTTTTAATAAGGAAGGTTAAGTTTATGAAAAAGAGGGGAATTTTAGCTTTACTTCTTGCGTGCTCGTTTGCGTTCGGCTCGGCTTCCATGACCGCTTGCAACGTCATAGACGGAAGCGGCACGGGAACCAATCAGGAGCAGGGCGACGGTACGACCGTAGCCGTGAGCGGCGTATCTTTAAATAAGCCCGCGTTGAGTTTAAAGGTGGGCGGAAACGAAACTCTTACCGCGACGGTTTCGCCCGACGACGCGACCGACCGAAGTGTTACCTGGTCGTCGGATAACACCGCGGTTGCCGACGTAGACCAGACGGGCAAAGTCACGGCAAAAGCCGCGGGCACGGCGCATATCACCGTCACCACGGTAAGCGGCAGCAAAACGGCAAGTTGTACGGTTACGGTAAGCGAGAACGACCCCGTCGTCGTACACGTTACGGACGTAACATTAAATAAACCCTCTTTAACCTTGACTGTGGGCGGCAGCGAAAAGCTTACCGAAACGGTTGCACCTGCGGGCGCCACCAACACAAACGTCAGTTGGTCGTCGAGCGACAGTTCAGTCGCTTCGGTTTCGGACGGCGTGGTTACCGCCAACAAGGCTGGCACGGCGGTTATTACCGTTACCACCGAGGACGGAAGCCATACCGCGCAGTGTTCCGTTACGGTCAACCCCGCGACGGCTGCAACCGTGCACGTTACCGGCGTAACGGTTTCCCCTACAAGCGCAAATGTAAATAAGGGCGGGCAGAAACAACTTACAAAAACTATTGCGCCCGCAAACGCTTCCAACCAAAACGTAACCTGGTCGTCGGGCAATACGGCGGTTGCCACAGTAGACCAGACGGGCAAGGTCACGGCGAAAGCCGCGGGCAGCGCCACGATAACCGTTAAAACGGCGGACGGAAATTTTTCCGCATCCTGCGTTATAACCGTTCCCGAGGACGCGCCCGAACCCGTTGTCGACGCTAAAATCACCTATAATTACGCGGGCAACGAATGCGCCGCTTTCGAGTGGGCGGATACCAACGCCGCAAACGCAAAGGTCGAATACAAGCTTGCGTCCGAAAGCTCGTACACGGCTTTATCCGGCGACGACAAGGCGTATTTGGTTCGCCAAAAGGATACGGCGACCGCGAGGGTCGATTTGGTCGGCTTGAAGGGCGGCGCGGTATACGACTTTAAAATTACGACTTCTGCTAAGGAAGTTTTGACCGCCGAGGACGTGACTATTCACGCGCACGACCGCTCGGGCTACGCGCACTTTAAATACTCCTCGGGCGTGGGCGGGTATAAAGACGACGGCACGGTTAAGAGCAACGCAAAAATAATTTACCTTACCGAGGAAAACAAAAACAATATCGACGGCAAAGGCACCTCTATTGCCGAGTACCTTTCGAGTTTTAAAGACAAGGACACGAACAGTACGCCGATTGTTGTAAGGGTTATCGGGACCGTAGGCGCGGCAACATGGAACAAACTTGAAGAAAACGGAGGAAAAGAGCTTACTCCCGACAAGGTAGTGGGAATTAACGGTGAAAAACTTACCGATTTTTATAACATCGACCGTAGCACTTATAATTCTTCGACAAAAAAATATGAGGGCGGTACAACCACAAATATTTATCAACAGAGCCTTATCGCCGACGGCTTTAATACTCTGAATTATTATCCTTCGGTTTATGGCGGAAAACGTTGCGACGAACTTGTCGGGCTTTCAAGCAGAATTAAATACGATAGCAGTAAAGACGAGTTCGACAGTTGTTGGAACGACTGCTCTATACAAAACGTTGAAAATGTAACGATAGAGGGTATCGGCGAAGACGCGTGCATATTTCAGTGGGGAATGACGTTTAAAAATTGCAGCTCTATCGAAGTGAGAAATATTCGCTTTGACGATTACACCGAAGACGCTTGCTCCTTTGAAGGTAGCGAAACATCCGTCTCCTCGTTAAGCGAGTTCAAGAAGGGCAATATTTGGCTGCACCACAATACATTTGAAGAAGGATTAAATTATTGGGACGTGTGTAACGAGCAGGATAAGCACGACGGCGACGGCTCTACCGACTTTAAGGGACTCAAAAATATTACCATATCCTATAACCACTATATCGAAACGCACAAAACGGGGCTTATCGGCGGCGGCGACGGTCATACCACGGCGAACGTGACTTTCCATCACAATTATTACGAAAGCTGTAACCAGCGTATGCCGCTCGGCAGACAGGCGAACATGCATATGTACAACAACTACTATTCGGGCAGTACTATGTACAGCATTTCGCTCCGTGCGGGCGCGTATGCGTTCATAGAGAACTGCTACTTTACCGAGGATACGTCAAAGCACTATCCGTTAGAGTTAAAAACGGGAAGCAACGGTACTCCTGCGGCTAAAATAGTTAACTGCTATATCGACGAGACCAAGATTATAAACGGCTCGGGTGCCGATTATATTTACGTTGGCGACGACAGGTATGCCAATTTAAAGTCGACGGATAACAAGTTCGTAAAAAACGGCTTCGATACTAACTCTTCGGTATTCTACTACGACGGCGTAAAGTCGGACGTTTCTGTTATGTTCACCGCGCAGGAAACGCACGATTACGTTCCCTCTCTTGCGGGCGTGCAAAAGCGTGACGGCGACGTGACTCTCGGCGGCGCGGGCAACGGCAATGATTATCACCAGCACACTTATTCCGAAGATTATACCTCCGCGGGCGTGGGCGGTCACTACCATATGGCTAATTGCGAGCATACGACGGAACATACGGCGTTGGAACCTCACGTATACGATAACGCAGAGGATACGACCTGCAACAACTGCGGTTTTGTTCGCACGGTTGGCGGCGAGGCTATGACTGCATTTACGGTCAACGGTTCAAGCGTAAGCGGAGTGGGAACAAGCGATACGCTTATCGAAACAGATATCGCCATAGACGATAAAGGCGTTATGTCTTTGATAAGCGGTACGACCTGGAAGATATACAGTAATACGTACCTTCAGGCTATTCCGGCACCCGACGTTGACACCGAGATAATTACCATCGATTTAACACAGTATTCCGGCGCCGTGAAATTGACGGTTAAGGCAAGGCAGGCGAGCACGAGCAATACAAACAGATATTACAGGATAGACGGCAACGGGGAAAGCTTAAAAAGCTCCGGATACGGAACGTCGGCGGGGTTAACGACTGCCGGCGCGTCCGACGAATTTACATTGCAGTGCGGATATAAATATACGCTGATAACTCACGGCGGTTTAAGGTTTGAATCGTTCGCGTTCGTGCCGTTAGATTGATATAGCTTTCAGCGTTTTAATGAAAAATTTATTCAGCCCCGCGGCGTACGCCGCGGGGCTCTTTCCTTATATACTTACCTTGTCTATGCGTCATTGCGAGGAGCTAAGCGACGAAGCAATCCAGAAAAAATACTAAGGCATTCAATACGCATAAATAGTGTTTATCGTCTGGATTGCCGCGGCTTCGCCAGCGCAATGACGGTGTAGGGGAAATGACTGCAAGCCACCTTCCCCACGCAGGGGGAAGGCTACATTGTGGTCATATTGCACAACCCTCATCCGTCTGCGTTCGCAGCCACCTTCCCCCTTTATTAAGTGGGAAGGCAAGGTTGGGAGAGGGGCGCGGTAAATGCAAATCAAGCATATTCTGCAACTATAATTAATAGTCTATTTAAGAAATATCTTTCGGAAGTGGACTATGCTTAAATTTGCCGACGTGCCCAAGGAGCGGGCATTGCAACTTTTAAATTCGGACAAGAGCGGACTTGCCCCCGCCGAGGTTTTAAGCCGCCGGCAAAAATACGGCAAAAACGAGCTGAAAAAGGGCAAGCGCACCTCGGTTATCGGTCTGTTTTTCGGACAGTTCGGCGACATTATGACAATTCTTCTGATTGCCGCCGCGTGCATTTCGGCGGTAATCGCCGCGTTTTCGGGCGAAAAGAGCGACCTTGCCGACACTGCGATAATCGCCTCGATTATCCTTTTAAACGCCATTGTCGGCACGGTTCAGCAGTACCGCGCGGACAAGGCGATAGAGAGCCTTAAAAAGCTCAGCACGACGACGGCGCGGGTTAGGCGGGACGGCGAGGTTACGGAAATTGACGCGACCGAGCTCACGGTCGGCGATATCGTGCTTTTGGAAGAGGGGGACGTGGTGCCCGCGGATTTGCGCGTTTTGGAGGCGACGGAGCTGCGCTGCGACGAGGCGGCGCTCACTGGCGAAAGTCTTAGCGTTGAAAAGCGCGACACGGTTATAGTCGGCAAAAACGTTACGCAGTCAAACGCGAGCAACCTTCTCTTTTCGTCCACTTTAGTCGTGGGCGGCAGCGGCGAGGGGGTCGTGACCGCGGTCGGAAAGGACACCGAGATAGGCGGCATTGCCGAAATGCTCGAGGGCGTGAAGAAGGGGCAGACCCCTTTGGAGCGGAGCTTAAACAAGCTCGGAAAAATCATCTCGGCGTTCGTAATCGTCGTTGCGGTAATAGTTTTCGCCGTCGGCTTTTTTGCGAAGGGCACGGGGCTTTTAAAGAATTTTATGACCGCTGTCGCTGTCTCCGTTGCGGCTATTCCCGAGGGCTTGCCCGCCGTCGTTTCGGTAATAATGGCGATGGGCGTTCAGAGAATGAGTCGCCAAAGGGTGGTTATCCGCAAGTTGAAGTGCGTGGAAACGTTGGGCGGCTGCACCTGCATTTGCTCGGATAAAACGGGCACTTTAACGCAGAACAAAATGAAGGTTGTGCGCGTTTTTAACGCCGCTAAAACCAATTCGTCGGGGGATATTGCGGGGGTAATCGAAAAATTGCACGCCTGCATGTCAATCTGCACCCGCGTAAAGGGCGGGCGGGGCAACTACATAGGCGACCCCACCGAGGTTGCGATTAAAGCGTATGCCGAGGAAAACGGCTGGGCGGAAGAGTACTCGGTTACGGGTGAAATTCCCTTTTCGTCCGAGCGCAAACTTATGTCGGTGCGGGCGGAAACTTTAAGCGGCGCATACGTTTTCGTAAAGGGCGCGCCCGAAGAGGTATTAAAGCGGTGCATCCGCGTTTTGGGTGAGAGCGGCGAGCGGGAAATTTCGCGGAGCGATATAGCGCGTGCCGAAGAGGAGTGCGCGGAGATGTCGGGCGAGGCGTTGCGCGTGTTGGCGTTCGCCTTTAAAAGAGGCGAAAATCTTACCGAGGATAACCTCACGTTTATCGGCTTGTGCGGCATGATGGACGATTTGAAAGAGGGCGTAAAGGAAGCGGTAGAGGACTGCCGCGGCGCGGGAATTACCACCGTCATGATTACGGGCGACAGCCCCGCAACCGCGCTTGCCATTGCAAAAAAGGCGGGCATAGCCTACTCCGAGGACGAGGTGTACACGGGTGAACAGCTCGACAAAATGACCAAACCGCAGTTAAAAGAGGCGGTTAAAAAGGGCAGAGTTTTCGCGCGCGTTTCGCCTAAGCACAAAAATATAATCGTCAAAATCAAACAGTCGCAGGGCGAGGTCGTAGCCATGACGGGCGACGGGGTGAACGACGCACCGCCCGTTAAGAGCGCGGATATCGGCATAGTTATGGGCAAGAGCGGCACCGAGGTCACAAAGAGCGTTGCCGATATGGTTATCTGCGACGACAATTTCACGACGATTGTCTCCGCCGTGCGCGAGGGCAGGCGCATATCGTCGAACATAAAAAAGACCATACAGTTCTTCCTTTCCACCAATCTCGCCGAGGTGCTTGCTATCATGGCAGTGACGTTCGCGTTTGTCGGCTTCAACTTTCTGCCATCAACGCAGCTACTTTGGATAAATTTAATAACCGACAGCTTCCCAGTGCTCGCGCTCGGCGTCGAAAAGGGGCTGGGCGACGATATGAAACACAAGCCCGAGCGCGCGGAACAGGCGCTGTTTTCAAGGTCGTCGTTGCTGTCGGTTTTCGTTTCGGCGGCATATATTACGGGGGTAACGGTGGCAGTTTATGCGTTTTCGCTTGCAAAATACGGCAATGCCGAGGCGGTAACCGTAGCCTTTTTAACCCTTTCGTTTATGGAACTTTTTCACGCATTCAACGTGCGTTCGGGCGACGGTTCGGCGTTTAAGGGAATACTTTCAAACAAGGTTCTGCTCATAACCGTTGCGGCGGGGCTCGGCATAAACGTTGCTCTGTGCTTTTCGCCGCTTGCGCCCGCGTTCGGCATAGCCGCGCTTCCCGCGCACCTTTGGGGGCTGGTTTTCGGCGCGTCGCTCTCCGTAATTTTGTTCGGCGAAATTTATAAGCTTATTGCAAAAATAGTTTCCCGTAAAGGTGAAAAGGCAAAAGGCGGGCGGGCTTTAAGGCGCAGAAAAAAAGCCGCTTAAAATAGTTTAAAATTGTGCTTGACAGACGGGCACAATTTTTTTATACTAATGGTAACAAGTGTTACCAATGGCGGGGTAAAATATGTCGGCAGTTAAAAAATTTTCGGAAGAGGCGATAATAAAAGCCGCGCTTGCAATAATTAAAGAGGGCGGAATGGGCTCGCTCAACGCCCGCTCTCTTGCCATGGCTTTGGGCAGTTCCACGCGCCCTATCTATCTTGCGTTCGGCGGTATGAAGGGGGTCAAAGAGGCGGCTATTCAACGTATCACGCGCATTTACCGCGGCTATTTGGAGCGCGAGGTGAAGAGCGGAAAGTACCCCGAGTACAAGGCGTACGGCATGGGGTATATACGCTTTGCGCGCGAGGAAAAGGAATTCTTTTCCTACCTGTTTATGCGCGACAGAAAGGGCGCGGAGGGGTACGACGGCGGCGATATGGAGGGCGTGCTTTCCGCCGCGGGCAAAGCTGCGGGGTTAGAGCGGAGCGCGGCGGAATTTTTTCACCTCGAAATCTGGCTCTTCGTGCACGGAATTGCCGCGGCAATCGCCACCTCGTATGCGGATTTTGACGAGGAAACCGTGCAGAAAATGATTACCGACGTGTTTGCGGGGCTGAAAATGAAGTACGCATCCGCTAAGGAGAATTGAAATGTATGCGGTAAAATGTGAAAATCTCACTAAAAAATTCAAGGACGTAACCGCGCTTGGCGGCTGTTCTCTTACCGTGAAAGAGGGCGCATTGTTCGGGCTTTTGGGCGTGAACGGCGCTGGCAAGACCACGCTCATAAAAATTCTGTGCGGGCTTACGGCGCAGACCTCGGGCGAGGCGTTCGTTTTAGGTAAGAGCGTTAAAACGGATATGGCGGAAATTAAATCCGTGATTGCCGTTTCCCCGCAGGAGACCTCGGTTGCGCCAAAGCTGACGGTAAGGGAAAACCTCGACTTTTTCGCCGCCGTTTATTATAAGGATAGGGCGCAGAGGCGGGAAGCGGTCGACGAAGTTATAAAAACCTTTTCGCTCGAAGAGGTGCTTTCGCGGCGCGCGGGCAAGCTTTCGGGCGGCTGGCAGAGGCGGCTTTCCATTGCCGTCGCACTCATATCCCGCCCCAAAGTGCTGTTTTTGGAC
Organism: Clostridiales bacterium; assembly: GCA_023667345.1. Classification (GTDB taxonomy): domain Bacteria; phylum Bacillota; class Clostridia; order Christensenellales; family Borkfalkiaceae; genus Coproplasma. The sequence continues at coordinate 51,106 of JAMPAF010000005.1, read as the reverse complement.
GAACCGACGCTCGGGCTGGACGTGCTTGCGCGGCGGGAGCTTTGGCAGGTTATTAGAAAAATCAAGGGCAAAACGACGATTGTTCTTACCTCGCACTATTTAGAAGAGATAGAGGCGCTGTGCGACAGGGTTGCCGTGCTGTGCGCGGGCAGGCTTGCGGCGGAGGGCACGGTTGAGGAAATTCTGCGCTCTACGGGTGAGGCAAGCTTCGAGGACGCGTTTGTGAAGATTGTTACGGAGGCGAAGGTATGAGAAGGACGGCAGCTTTTATAAAGAGGAATGCGCTCGAAATGTTGCGCGACCCGCTCGTGTACGTGTTTTGTCTCGGGTTTCCCGTCGTTATGCTCGTGCTCTTTCAGACGATAAACCATTTCACGAAGGGCGCAACGCCCATGTTTGCGGCGACGTCGCTAATCCCCGGGATAATGATGTTCTCGTTCACATTCGTCATGCTTTCCGTCAGCTTGCTTGTGTCGAAGGACCTCTCGTCCGCGTTTTTAACAAGGCTCTTCACCTCGCCCATGCGCACATGGGAGTATGTTGCGGGCTACGCTCTTCCCTGCCTTGTCGTCGGGGTGGGGCAGGAGATTGTCTGCGTGCTCTTCGGCTGGATTGTCTCGCTCATTGTCGGCGGCGGGTATTTTGCGTTCGGCGCGGCGGTTTTGCTTATGCTCGAAATGATGCCGATGCTTGTGATATGTATAGCCTTCGGCGTGTTTTTCGGAAGCGTTTTAAGCGACAAATCCGCGCCCGCGATATCGTCGGTATTCATCTCGGCGGCGGGTATTTTGGGCGGCGCCTGGATGCCGCTCGATACTATGGGCGGCTTCGAAACCTTCTGCCGCTTTCTGCCCTTTTACCCCTCGGTGTATATAGGAAGGGTAATAACGGGCGGCACCCGTTCAGCTGTCGACGCGGCGTCGGGGACTTTTCCCGCATACACTTTCGACGGCGTTGCAAAGCTCGGGCTTATACCTATTGCGGTATTTCTTGCGCTCGGGTGTGTGCTTGCGATACTTTCGTTCAAGCGCAATATGAAGAGCGATAAAAAGTGAGAAAAACGCGTTCGTCGGGGGATATTTTGGGGGTAATTACAAAATTTAAGCGGCGGGAGAGGGCTCCCGCCGCTTTTAAAACGTCAAAATTTATTAGTCTTGCGATTAGTTGTTTTCGCAGAAGTCAGCCAGTTCTTCGAGCGACAGCACGTCTGCGGCAACCGACAAAATCTTAAAGTTGTACTTGTCGATAGCCCAGGTGGAGTAATCGAAAAGGTATTTGAGAGCTTCGGTGGTTACGTCGCTCTGACGGTAGCTCGTGGTCATTCTGAAATGAAGAGTGCCGTCGGTTATGTCGTAGTCGAAGCTGCCGTCCGCAAGCGCGTAGTTTACCGCGGCTGTCGCCGCCGCGCCGTGCATTAATCTATTTTTGGGGAACCTGTAAGGGAGCTTGGAATAAAGGCGGACGAGCTGTCTTTCGGCGTCTATCGCTACGGTAAAGTCCATATGCAAAATATCGCCGTTTACGCCGTAATTTATTTTCAGTTTTTCGTCGTCCCGACCGCATTCCCAGCCGTATTCTTCAACGGCTTTAAGCAAAGTTTTATAAGTTCGTATAGCAAGAGCTGTATCTATATTAGCCATTTTTATTCTCCCCCGTCACTTAATAAACCGAATAATCTGTTCGGCAGACATTTTGATTTTGTTTACCGTTTCGAATTTGTCGTTGTAGTCGTCTACCGTGTGGCACGACGTGAAGAGCATATACTCGAAAACGTCTTTGTCCAGAATTGTGCCCGCGTAACTTGACGTCATTCTGAAAATGATTTTGCCGTTTTTAATATTGTAGTCGAAGCTGCCGTCAATCATACCGTAATTGGCGCGCGCCACGGCAATAAGCATTGCATTGCGCGATTCCGCATTTACGGTGAAGGGCATAGGTGAATAGAGAGTTACGATTTCGAGCTCGGTGTTCAGCTTTATCCGTATGTTTATAGGCAAATCGTCGCCCCTTGCCGAGCAGTCTATCTGCAAACGCTCTTCGTCCGTTTCGTACTTCCAGTGGTTGTCGTCAAGCATGGCGCAGAGATTTTTAAAATTCCTCTTCGCAAGCTTGATATCCGGTTCTTTATCTGCCATTTTCGCCTCCTTATGCGTCCGTGTTGCACGGTATATATATTGTAACGTTATTTTTAACCGTTGTCAAGGTCTTGATTTCGGGTGTTATGCCGCTTTATCTTCCCTTTTTAAAATACCCGTCCAAATCGTAATACGGGTCGAGGTATGCGCGGGTGTTTTCGCACATTTCTTTGAACAGCTCCGCGCACTCGTCGGGCGTAAGCGAGGAGCACAGCGGCTGGTTTGCAAACGCCTGATATATGCCGTTTAGGTCGCGCCGCTTTATCGAGTAGTACAGATTTTCGGAATTCAAGCAGTTCTGCAAGACGAGGTTCGCGGCGGAAAGGGGAAGGGGATTGGAAACAATCGGCTTGACCTGTCCGTTCGAAAATACGCAGTTTGTTTCCACGACCGCGCCGAAAGGTAGCTGCGGAGCCTGCCCGCGGTTGGGCATATTCACGTTGGAAACGATTGTCGAAAAGCCCATGACTGCCTTCATTAAATCGACGGCAATTTCGTCCGACTTGACCACGGGGAATGGCTTTTTGCCTTCCGCCATTTCCTTAGATTCGGCAATGCGGGCGGCTTGGTCGCGCTCACGCCAGTCGACGCTCGTTAAATTGTACGCCCATTTTTTAACCGTTTCGGGGTCGGAGAGGTACAGGTTCTTATTCAGAAATTCAACGAGGTGTCTGTCGCCCGCCGCCGCAAGTGCGCCGTGGCGCATATAAAGGTCCATTTTGACCTTGTTGCCGTACGCGAAGGGGTCGGTCTTAAAGGCGAAGCGCTCGCCCGCCTTTTCGTAGTAGCCCTCTTCGAAAAATCTGTCGTAAAATTCGGGGATAAGCGAAAGAATATCTATATCGCCGTAGCGCGCCTCGGTTATCCAGGTAAAGTGGTTTATGCCGCTCGCGTCGGTGTATATATCGTTCCGCGTGACGGATATGCCCTTAATTTCTTTCAGCACAAGGCACAAAAAGTCCTGCGCGTGGAACACCTCGTGACAGCACCCGAACGCCTTTATTTCGGGGAACATGTCGTAGAGCGTCTTTGTGCAGATTGTCATAGGGTTGGTAAAATTTATAACCCAGGCGTTCGGGCAGATTTCGCTTATCTTGCGCGCAAACTCCTCGTATATCGGCACCGTGCGCATTGCCCTGAGTACGCCGCCGGGACCTACCGTGTCGCCCACAGACTGATATATGCCGTATTTTTCGGGCGTATGCACGTCGCTTCGCATTTCCTTAAAAGTTGCGGGCAGAATGGAAATAACCACAAAGTCCGCGCCGCAAAGTGCGTCGTCGAGCGCGGGGTAAACCTTGTAGTCGAACTTCGATTTCGTGGCGGGGTTGCGGTTGATGTAGCCGCCTATCTTCGCGTTGCGCTCCGCTGCGGGCAGGTCGATATCGTAGAGCGCAATCTCGCCCGAAAGGTTTTCGGCGACCGCCAAATCGCTCATAAAAATGCGCGCCCACATCTTCGACCCGCCGCCGATATAACATATTTTTATGCGCTTTTCCATTGATTGACCCCCATATATGCCTTAGTTAATGAAGAATGTAGAATGCAGAATTAAGAATTAAGGTGAATTATTTAAAATAATTTACACAATATTCACTTGCCGTCTTCTTTCAAAATTTTGCAAAAATTTTTAAAGAGGAAGGTGCCCGAAGGGCGGAAGGTAATCTTAATGTAGAATGTAGAATGTAGAATTAAGAATTGTGGTCGGATTATTTTAAATAATTGTTCCTTAGCGCAATTCCGCATTACGCATTCCGAATTATGAATTATTTTTAATTCTCTCTTCGGCTTCTTTAAAGTAGCGGTCGTACGCCTTTTTGCAATACTTCTCATGTCCGTTCTTTTCGTTCGGGTCGCCGTCCTCAAAGGAATACTCGCCGTGCACGCGCCAGCCGTTTAACAGTCCTATCTTTATGCAGTCTTTCGGGCAGTGGAACGAGCACCTCGCGCAGATGTAGCACTTGCCGCCGAATTTGGGCTTGCCGTTTTTCATCTTTATATTGCCCGCGGGGCAGTTTTTCGCGCACAGCCCGCAACCCACGCAGTCCTTAGTGGCTCTGTAACCCACGCCGATGACGTGCGCGCCCCAGTGTTCGCACCGCAAAAACCATGCCAAAAACGAGCCGAACGGCATCTTCTTTTCGTGCCGTTCCACGCCGTTTAATATGTCGGCGCAGTCGATGGGGATAAGCTTTTTCGCCGTCTCCCACATAACGTACGCCGTGTGGTCGGTGTGGCGGAAAATCATATTGTACGGCATAACGTACTGATACTCGTTCTTAACGTCTAACCCGCGCTTTTTTAAAATTTTTATTAGCTTTAAAGAGGATACGCGGCTCATCTTTACGGGCTCACCCGAAGATTTGAATATGAACGCGCGCTGTTTTGCCTCTTTCCGCCCCTTTTTCGGCAAAGATTTTGCAAATTTCAGCATAATCTCGGGCGCGTTGAAGGAGTGTATAGGGTAGCCGAAACCGACAAGGTCGTACTCGCCTAAATCAACTTGCTCTTTTATAGGCAGTTCGAAGAGGGTGCACTCGTTGCCGCGGCTTTCGAAAGCTTCGCCGTATTTTTCCGCAACCTTCTTTGTGTTGCCCGTGCCCGAAAAATAAAATATCGCTATCTTCATTGTTTTTTCAGTTTGTCGGCGTGCGCCTTAAAATCGCCGTCGAAGTAGTATACGTAGTCCTCGTTTTTATCGTGACTGTCGTACCAGATACGCGCAAAAATTCTGTCCGTCTTTGAAAGGCGGTCAAAGTCCCATTTCCACTCGGTGTAAAGGGGGTTGACCCAGTGCCCCGCGCGGAGCACAGTGTAGGTATCGGCGGTAAATTTTTCGCCGTCGACCGTTTCCCAGTCCAGCTTTTTGTATAAATCGCCGTCGAAAGCTTCGGGGTTTAAACACTTGCCGCCGTGCGCCGCCGCAACCGCGACAAGGTCGTCTGAGCAAATCTCTTCGTCGCTCTTGTCAATGTCGTAGCCGTACGCCTCGATATTTTGCTCGCGCGTCATAGGCACGGGGTCGGGAATCTCTACGGGCAGTTCCACGTCCTTCCAGCTAAGCTTTTTGCGGGCGTAAAATTTGTCCGAGCCGCCGAAGTAGGCGATAGCGCGCGCCTCGTCGCCCTTTTTAACCCAGCGCGAGGGGGAGTTTGCGTCCTTTAAAAGGCGTTTGAAAAGGAAGGCGGAAATCAGCCCGCGGGGTACGATTTTGCCCATTGCGTAAATTTTGTTTCTGCGCTTCATCTCCTGCCAGAAGTCGTCGCAGCTCTGCCCGCGGAAATGAAAATATTCTTCCAGCTCGTCGCTGTCGTAGTACCACATACCGTGAAAGTTGCGCGTGGCGTTGTGCCAGGGCTTGAAGAAGTCTTTAAAGCTTCCGCCTATAATCTTAAAGCCGGCGTCGTACGTGCCGTAGCCGTAGGTGCGGCAATCCTTTCCGCCGCCTATGTTGTATACCTTTTTCCAGAATTTTTCGGGCAAGGTCCCGTCGGAACAGGTCTTTAAAAGGTTGAGTAAAAGTCTGCCGCTGTCGCGTACCGTTGCCCATTCCAAAGGCGCGTCGACGGGGGTATGGTACATCAGACCGTCGTGCACGTTGTCCTTGAAAATGTTGTAGTGGAGCATCGCCGTCTGCCTTAAAACCACCCATTTTTTAACGTTCGATTGAAGTACGGCATACTCGCCCAAAATTTTGGTCGCGCTGTACAGCTCGAAGGGACCGGAAACTAACGGTTCGCCCACTCTGCCGTACTTGTGCTCGCCGCAACGGTTGCCGTACACGGCAACAGAGGATATGTGCACGAGCGCGGGCTGATTTTCCTCTATCTCTTCTATGGCGGCAAGCAGCGCCTTTACGCCCGTAACGTTGCAGGCAATCGCGCCTTTCGGGTTGCTGTCCGACTTGGGCGGGATAACCGCGCAAACGTTGAACACCGTATCGCAGCCCGCAATTAGCTTGCGGCAGGCGTTTTTATCCTCTATGCCGCCCAAAACCACCTCGATTTTGTGCGAAATTGCCTCGTTGTGCTTCAATATTTTTTTGGCTTTTTTCTTGCTGCGGCAAAGAATTTTAATTTTGTCAGCGACGTTGGGCGACATATTGAGCTGCCACAAAAAGTACCTCCCCATATTGCCCGTCGTGCCGGTTATAGCAATGGTCATTTTAATATTCTCCTTAGTATGCGCAAGGTATGAAAACCTGTGACTTCACAATTATATCACACATTGCCGTATAAATCAAATAAATGAATATCAGAAATCGTGCCTTCTACTTTAATAAAGGGACGAGCAACGTCTCCTCACCCTTGCCTTCCTCCATAGTAAGGGGGGAAGGTGGCACCGTAGGTGACGGATGAGGGGTGTGTTACATTTCGCCTTAAATAACGTTTGTTGCGGCAATGTTAGTTTTGCGCGAGAATATCTCTTTGAGGCGCGCAAAAAGATTATTACGGTTTTTGCGGCTAAATGCTTAAACGTTTCAAACAAGTCCGCAATGCCGCAAAAACCTCATAATGACGGCGGATGGGCGTTTTCGCTACTGCGAGCGTTCAAGCAAGGAAGCCGCGCGGCGAATTTTCGCCGCGCGGCTTTTTAAATATATACCTTAATTCTTAATTCTTAATTCTGCATTCTTAATTCTGAATTCACTTGCCCGCGGGGCACCCGCCGCCTTGCTTTGCTGTGATTGGCTCGATTTACAATTCAGCAATTAAAGGACTTGGTTGCGGCGACACGCCGCCCCGAAGATTGCGGTGCCGAGGCGTATCATATTGCTGCCGCACTCGATGCACAGTCTGTAATCGCCGCTCATGCCCATCGAAAGGTGCACGATATCGGGGTCGGCGGCTTTGAGTTCGTCAAACTTTGTGCGCATAAGTTTTGCAAGCCTCGCAAGCTCCCGCTCGTCGTCTAAGTCGGGCAACATCGCCATAAGCCCCTTTATTTTCAGCGCGGGCATCGCCTTTATTCTGCGGTATGCCTCGTCCGCTTCGGATAAATCGAACCCTGACTTTGTTTCCTCGTTGCCTATGTTAATCTGCAAAAGCACGTTCGAAACGACGCCCGCGCGTTCGCCGCGCTTTGAAAGCTCGTCCGCCAAATCGTACCTGTCAAGCGAGTGGTAGAGGTCGACTTTGCCTATCAGATACTTGACCTTGTTGGTCTGCAAATGCCCTATAAAATGTCGGACGGGGTTGCCCGCAATCAGAGCGTATTTTTCCTTAAATTCCTGCACGTGATTGTCGCCGATATCGCGTAGACCCCCGCATATGGCGCGGTTAATGTCCTCGGACGACTGCAATTTCACCGCCCCGACAAGCGTAACCTTTTCGCCGTAAGGGTTGGTTTCGGGCAGACTTTTCAAGAGCTTTTCAACGTTTTCTTCAATCATATGCGCTCCGCAATCAAGTCGGACATTTTACTTCCCGCAACTCTTTCTTTGTCCTCTTCCATAATGTCGGCGGTGCGGTAGCCGTCGTCCAAAACGCTCTGCACGGCGCTCTCTATCGCGTTGTATTCGCGCGTTAAGGAAAAGCTGTCGCGCAGCATCATCGCCGCCGCCAAAACGGTTGCTATGGGGTTTGCTACGTCCTTGCCCGCAATGTCGGGCGCGGAGCCGTGAATGGGCTCGTACAGCCCGCGCGTGCCGTCGCCGAGCGAGGAGGAGGCGAGCATGCCGATAGAGCCTGTGACCTGCGCCGCCTCGTCCGAGAGGATATCGCCGAAAATGTTCGAGGTCACAACGACGTCGAACTGCGCGGGGTTTTTGACAATCTGCATTGCCGTGTTATCGACGAGCATATCTTCGACCGTCACGTCGGGGTAGTGCTTTTCGGCATACGCATGCACCGTTCTGCGCCAAAGCCTGCTGCTTTCCAAAACGTTGGCTTTATCGACGGAGATAATCTTTTTGCTTCGCTTTCGGGCAAGCTCGCACGCAATGCGCGCAATGCGTTCAATCTCTTTTACCGAGTATTTTTCGGTGTCCCAGGCATACTCGCCGTCGTTTTCGTCTACGCCTGTGCCGCGCTTGCCGAAATATATGCCGCCGGTAAGCTCGCGCACGATTATAATTTCAACGCCGCCTTCTACGAGTTCGCGCTTTAAGGGCGAGGCGTTTGCAAGGCTTGCCCAAAGCTTGGCGGGGCGGATATTCGAGTACAGCCCCATAGCCTTTCTTATGCCCAAAAGTCCCTTTTCGGGGCGGACGTCCACGGGCAGATTGTCCCACTTGTAGCCGCCCACCGCGCCCAAAAGCACGCTGTCCGCGCTAAGGCACGCCTCGACAGTATCCTCGGGCAGAGGAACGCCGCAGTTATCTATCGCACAGCCGCCTATAAGCTTGTGCGTAAAGTTGAAAGTGTGAGCGAATTTTTTGCCGACCGCGTTTAAAACTTTAATCGCGCCCGCGCATATTTCGGGACCTATCCCGTCGCCGTCGAGCACCACAATGTTGTAGTTCATTTTATTATACCTCTTAACAAAATTAAGAATTAAGAATTAAGAATGTAGAATGAAAGTCGGATTGTTAAAATAAATTTATCCACAAACGTGCCTTCCCCCTTATACAAAAGGTGGAAGCAAAGTAAAAGGTCGGATTTAATTCTGAATTCTTAATTCTGCATTCTGCATTAAATAAGCCATATTACGGGGGTAACCGCCTATTTCTTGGCTAAATGCACCAAAAGTCCGCCGTCGTTTATTATCTCCTGAATGAACGCGGGGAAGGGTTCGGCGGTGAATTTTTCGCCCGTTGTCAAATCGTATATTACGCCCTCTGAAAGGTCGGCTTTCACCCTGTCGCCCGCGCTTATAGCCTTTACCGCTGCGGGGCACTCCAAAATGGGCAGACCGATATTTATCGAGTTACGGTAGAAAATACGCGCAAACGAGTTGGCGATAACTAAGCTTACGCCGCTCGCCTTGATTGCAAGGGGAGCGTGCTCGCGCGAGGAGCCGCATCCGAAGTTGTCGCCCGCAACAATTACGTCGCCCGCGCTGACTTTATTCACAAAATCGGGGTCGATATCCTCCATGCAGTGGGAGGCGAGCGCCTTTTCCGAGCTGTCGTTTAAATACCTTGCGGGGATAATGACGTCGGTGTCGACGTCGTTGCCGTACTTGAAAACTTTGCCGCAGATTTCCATATTAAACCTCTCTTAAAGTTTGTCGGGCGTGGTGAGCTTGCCCGCAATCGCGCTTGCCGCCGCAACATAGGGAGAGGCAAGGTACACCTCGCTTTTAACGTGCCCCATGCGCCCGACGAAGTTGCGGTTTGTGGTCGAAACGCACCGTTCGCCCTCCGCCAAAATGCCCATATACCCGCCGAGGCAAGGTCCGCAGGTGGGGGTGGAGACGACCGCGCCCGCGTCGAGGAAAATATTGATAAGTCCCTCGTCTATGCACTGTCTGTAAACGCTTTGGGTTGCGGGGATAATTATGGCGCGAACGCCGTCCGCCACCTTTTTGCCCTTTAAAATCTGCGCCGCCTGCCGCATATCCGAAATTCTGCCGTTCGTACAACTGCCTATAACCACCTGGTCGATTGCAATTTCGCCCCACTGCGTCTTTGCGTTTTCGGGAAGGTGGGGGAAGGAAACGGTGGGTTCGAGCGTCGACAAATCTATATTGTAAACGGCGTCGTACTCCGCGTCGGGGTCGGCTTCGTAGGCTTTTACGGGGCGATTGAATCTGCCATTCATATAGTCGAGCGCAACCTCGTCGACGGGGAAAATGCCGTTCTTCGCGCCCGCCTCGATTGCCATATTGCATATCGTAAAGCGGTCGTCGATATTTAAGTATTTAACGCCGTCACCGCAAAATTCCATACTCTTGTACAGTGCGCCGTCGACGCCTATTAAACCTATTATATGTAATATAACGTCCTTGCCCGTAACAAATTTTGCGGGCTTGCCCGAAAGGACGAATTTTATCGCGGAGGGCACCTTGAACCAGCACGTCTGCGTAAGCATTCCCGCCGCCATATCGGTGGAACCCACGCCCGTGGAAAACGCGCCCAACGCGCCGTAGGTGCAGGTGTGACTGTCAGCGCCTATCACCAAATCGCCCGCGCCGACGAGCCCGCTTTCTGGCAACAGCGCGTGCTCTATGCCCATTTTGCCCACGTCGAAAAAGTTTTCGATATTCTGCTCTTTGGCAAATATGCGGCAAGTCTTGCACTGCTCCGCGCTCTTAACGTCCTTGTTGGGTGCAAAGTGGTCCATAACCAGCGCGATTTTGTCGCTGCATTTAACCCTGTCTGCGCCCGCCTTTTTAAATTCCTTTATGGCAACGGGACCGGTTATGTCGTTTGCGAGCACCAAATCGAGCTCGGCGGATATGAGTTGCCCCGCCTTGACCTCCGTAAGGTGAGCGTGGGCGGCGAGGATTTTCTGCGATGCCGTCATTCCCATAGCGTCTATGCGTTCTCCTTTTCTTTTTCAAAAGTTTCTTCGGCTACCGTCGCCGCAAGGCTCGGGGTGATTTGCGGCTCGCCTGAAAAGTCAAGCACGATATTGCCTTTTTTGGTGTAGGCGTGGAAGCTTCCGTCCGCTCCGTCGGATGCGGCGCTCTCTCTGTTCGCCGTACCCTCGCGCGCGAGCAGAGAGGTGTTGAACCCGCTCTCGTCGCCCGCAAGATTTGCGGTTATATTGCCCTTTTGCGTGTCGAAGGCGCAGTCCTTGCAGTTTACGTTGACAATGCCTATATTGCCGCGCTTGACGCGCGCTTCGGCACGCTTGAAAAAGGTGTTTTCGGCGAGCACGTCGCCCTTGTCCGCCTGCACGGTAAAGCCGCTTTTAACGGTGGCGTCCGCAACGTGCACGTCAACCGTGCCTCCCGCGATTTCCGCGCTCTCCAAAACGCAGTTCAAAAGCTCCGCTTTACCGTCCTCGGCGACAAACGACAACTCGCCGTAAATGCCGTTTTTTACGCAAAGTTCTACGTCTTTGCCGAAAATTTTTATCGACGGAACGGTGTGCGCGGGCACGAAAATTTTAAAAATCTGACGCGATTTACTGAAAATTCCCTGCTTGCCCTGATGAATAATTATTCCGTTTTCGTTGTTTGCGGCGAATATGTTTTTGGCGTTGGGGTACTCGATATAAAACTTTTCGTCCGCCGCCTCGCATATCTCCACGCTCGCGTTCTTTAAGTTGAGTTCTATGCAATTAACGTCCGTTTCGACGTTGTAAATATATAATTTCTCTTTCATTTGTAATATCTATATGCGGAAAAAGTCCGCGTTTATTGTTATTTTTTGAATACCGCGCCGTCGGAAGCGGAGGTTACAAGCTGTCTGTACCGCGCAAGGTAGCCCGAAACGGGTTTTACCGCGGGCTTAAAATCCGCCCTTCTTTCGGCGATTTCCCTATCCGAAAGGCGCGCGTTCAGGGTGCAGGCGGTTATGTCGATATCTATGATATCGCCGTCGCGTAAAAGCCCTATAAGTCCGCCCGCCGCCGCCTCGGGACAGACGTGACCTATTGCCGCGCCGCGCGTCGCGCCCGAAAATCTGCCGTCGGTGATAAGCGCGACGGTGTCGCCCAACCCCGCGCCGACTATTGCCGAGGTGGGGGTGAGCATTTCGCGCATGCCCGGACCGCCTAAGGGACCCTCGTAGCGGATAACGACGACGTCGCCCGCCTTGATTTTTCCGCCCGAAATGGCTTGCATAGCCTCTTCTTCGCTGTCAAAGCAGCGTGCGGGACCGCTGTGCACAAGCATTTTCGTATCGACTGCCGATTTTTTTACGACGCACCCGTCCTCGGCAAGATTGCCCTTCAAAACGGTCAGCCCGCCCTGCTTCGAGTAGGGGGAGGATACGGGGCGTATAATCTCTTCGTCGCGGTTGTACGCGTTTTTGATTACCTCTTTTAAGGGCTGTCCGCTCACGGTTAAAACGTCGCCGTTTAAAAGGCGCGCGTCGTACAGCTCTTTCATTACGGCGGAAATGCCGCCCGCCTCGTGCAGTTCCTCAATATAGTGTTCGCCCGCGGGCGCAAGGCGGCACAGATTCGGCGTCTTTTCGCTAATGCCGTTTAAAATGTCCATAGAAACCTGTTCGCGGCTGAGCCCTGCTTCGCGCGCGATTGCTATAAGGTGCAGCACGGTGTTTGTGGAAGCGCCGATTGCCATATCTACCGTCTCGGCGTTTTTAAACGCTTCGGGCGTCATGATGTCGAGGGGGCGGATATTGTTCTTTAAAAGGTTCATAACCGCCTCGCCCGCACGTTTTGCAAGCGCAAGCCGCGCCGAGTACACCATGGGAAGAGTGCCGTTGCCGGGGAGCGCCATGCCGAGCGCCTCGCACAGGCAGTTTAAGCTGTTAGCCGTGAACATACCGCTGCACGAACCGCACGTCGGGCACGCGTTGCACTCGAAGTCTTTAAGCTCGTTCGCGTCTATCTTGCCCGCGTTGTATGCGCCGACCTCTTCGAACATTGTCGAAAGCGAGGTCTTTTTGCCGCGCACGCGCCCCGCGAGCATGGGACCGCCCGAAACGAATACCGAAGGGATATTCACCCTCGCCGCCGCCATGAGCATGCCGGGGATAATCTTGTCGCAGTTGCCGATAAATATTGCCGCCTGTATGCCGTGCGCGCGGAGAAGAATTTCCGAGCTGTCGGCTATAACCTCGCGCGAGGGGAGGGAGTAGCGCATACCTTCGTGCCCCATCGCAATGCCGTCGCACACGCCGATAGCGGGCAATATTACGGGCTTGCCGCCCGCGGCGATAACGCCTTCCGAAGCCGCTTTTGCAATCATATCGAGGTGCATATGTCCGGGGATAATATCGCTCTGCGCGCAGATTATGCCCACAATGGGTTTTTTGATTTCGTCGTCAGTCCAGCCGAGCGCACGAAGAAGCGAACGCTGTGCCGCCATATCGACGCTTTCAGAAAAGATATTTTTCATAATTCAGTCCTTAATTTAATTACCCCTACCCCTTGCCTTCCACCTTAATAAAGGGGGAAGGTGGCTTGCGTAGCAAGACGGATGAGGGTTGTGCAAATTCTACCTTATTATAATGCGGTGAAAATTATATCCCTCTATCCCCAAACCTTGCGGTTTGGGTACTTTCCCCCTTAAACGCAAGGGGGAAAGCAAGTCTAAGGTTAAAATTATTTAATTAATATAACCAACATTCTTAATTCTTAATTCTGCATTTTTAATTCCTAATTAATTCACGTGGTCGCCGTAGCAGTCACGGTCCTTTAATGTGTGCTTGCCGCGGGCGAGTACCGTCGTGCCCGTGCGCTGCATTTCCAAAATGCCGAACGGCTCGATAACTTTCAGGTATGCGTCTAACTTTTCGGGGTCGCCCGTAAGTTCCAAAATCATAGTGTCAATCGAAAGGTCGACGACCTTCGCCTTGTAAATTTCATTAATAAGCGTAATCTGCGAGCGCACCTCGGCGGTCGCCGCAACCTTGGCAAGCAGCAGTTCGCGGTAAACGCAGTCGAGCTCGTTTGCACAACCCACCTTTTTCACGTCCTCTAACTTGTCCATCTGGCGGATAAGCTGATAGAGGGTGTACTCGTCGCCCGATAAAACTATGGTCATACGCGAAAGGTCGCTGTCTTCCGTGGCGCAGGCGGCAATGCTCTCTATGTTGTAGCCGCGGCGGGCAAACAGCCCCGAAATGCGCGTTAAAACGCCGCTTTTGTTGGATATAAGCGCGCCTATCGTATATTTTTTAATCTCGCCGTCCATGTCAGTCCTCCATTTTTTTGAGCTGTGTTTCGTACGCCGCGCCCGGCTTTATCATGGGCAAAACGTTGTCGTCGCCCGAAATGCGGCAGTCCACCACGACGGGGGAACACTCTTTTGTCGCGTAATCGAACGCCTCTTTAAGCTTTGCCTCAATACCGTCGTTTTCGCCGAGCAAAATGCCCTTCGCGCCGAAGCTTTCGGCAAACTTAACGTAGTCGGTTTTCTTCTTTAAAGTGGTCTGCGAAAATCTTTTCTTATAGAAAATTTTCTGCCATTGCCGAACCATTCCCAAAACGCCGTTGTTCATTAAGAGTATGACGAGGGGCACGCCCTCGGTAACGGCGGTGGAGAGCTCGTTCAGATTCATATTGAAACAGCCGTCGCCCGTGACGAGTACGCACGGTTTGCCCGACCCGAACGCCGCGCCAATCGCCGCGCCCATACCGTAGCCCATTGTGCCCAGCCCGCCGCTCGTGCAAAACAACCTAGGCGCGTTTAAGGGGTACGCCTGCGCCGTCCACATCTGGTGCTGCCCCACGTCGGTTATAAGGGGGCTGTTTTCGGGGGCGAGGCGTGCCGCCGTGCGCAGTATTTCGTACGCTCTGCAATCGGCGGTTTCGGTCGGTTGCCCCGCGGATATGGCGCAGTTAAGCCAGTTTTCGTCCTTTTTTTCCACTAACGGAAGAAGGGCTTTCACGCACGCGCTGACGTCCGCCAAAACGCTCAAACCGACGGCAACGTTCTTGTTGAATTCGGCGTTGTCGATATCCACGTGTACGACCTTTTTGCCGTTTGCGAACAGCTCGCGGTTGAGGGCTACTCTGTCTGAAAAGCGTGTGCCGAGGGCAATCAGACAGTCGCTTGCGATAAGCGCCTTAGCCGCCGCAACCGTGCCGTGCATGCCAAGCATACCCAAATTTTTCCTGTCCTTATCGGGGATAACGCCCTTGCCCATAAGCGTGTAAACCGCGGGCGCGTTCAGCTTTTCCGCAAGCTTTAAAAGGTGGGGGGAAGCGTCGCTCGCCGCCGCGCCGCCGCCTATCATTATAAGCGGCTTTTTGCTCGCGTTTATAATTTCCGCCGCCGCTTTAATTTTTTCGGCGGGCGTTTCAAGCTGTTTTAAGGGCAACGGCTTTTGCGGCTCGTAGTCGTACTCCGCCGTCTGCACGTTCTTTAAAATGTCGATAAGAACGGGACCTTTGCGCCCCGAATTTGCAATGTAAAACGCCCTGCGGATAACGTCCGCAAGCTCGGTTACGTCCTTTACGATAAAGTTGTGCTTGGTAATAGGCATGGTTATGCCCGCTATATCGACCTCCTGAAAGGAATCCCGCCCGAGATTGTTCAGTCCGACGTTGCCCGTCACCGCGACGACGGGAATACTGTCCATATACGCCGTGGCAATGCCCGTTACGAGGTTGGTAGCTCCCGGTCCAGAGGTCGCAAAGCACACGCCCACCTTGCCGGTAACGCGCGCGTAGCCGTCCGCCGCGTGCGCCGCCCCTTGTTCGTGCGCGGTTAAAATGTGGTTAATTTTGCCGTTTCGGTACAGGGCGTCATAGATATCCAAAACCGCCCCGCCGGGGTAACCGAAAATGGTGTCGACGCCTTGTTCCAAAAGGCAGTTTATTAAAATGTCGGCGCCCGTCATCTTCATAGTGCAGCTCCTTTTTAAATTCGCGGTTGCGGTTGAAAAAATTAAATTCCGCAATTAAATTATTACCTTACATTCTACTATATCCTTATATGTTTGTCAACTTTACGAGAGCCCGTTTTATTCATTAAAACGAATAAAAATATAAATTTTTGCATAATTACACAAAACGCGCGGGTTTAAGAATTTCGGACGCAATTTAGGGCGCGGCAAAAAATTTTCAACTTGTCTTGACAAACAAAACCGTGCATACTATAATAGTAGCGTGTATACGTATACGCGCACGTGTGCGTACGCAATAAAATAATTATAGGAGGTAAGGCAAATGAAGGCTTCGGCACGGCTCATAAAAGCGTTGTTGGCACTCGCGGGCAGCGTTGTTTTAAGCATAGGCGTTTGCCTTGCCTGGTTTGCGACCAACGGCGAGGTTGACGCAAACGATTTGAACTCGATGATAAAGAGCACTAACATATCCGAGTTCAACATTACCGCCTACAATTTAACCGACAAAACGTCGGGCGCAAACGGCGCGGTATCCTATAAATTAGGTTCGGTGCGCGGCGAAAGCGCAAAGGGCGACGCGATAGAACTTCCCGTTTACGGCGGGTTGGGCGTGGACGTCACCGCGATACTTTTAAGGTTCGATTGCAAGTTTATCGAGCCTGAGGGCAACAACTACGACGTTGCCGCCGCGTTCTCTGAAAAGGTTGGGGACGAGGTTGAAAAGTACGGCACGGACGGCATCGACCTTATCTGCGAGCTTTCGGACGTTTTAGACTTTTACGTCACCGACGCGACGACCGAAACAACCGTCGGCAATTCCGTAGCGTTGGGCGAGAAGATAAGCCACAGCAAGGAAGATACCGAGCTTATTTTGAACGGCGGCGCCGCCAGCGATACCGAAAGCATAACCTATTCTTTCTTTGTGATAATCGACTATAACGAGCAGTCGATAGAGGAAAAGTACGCCTTTGCGTTGAACAACGTCGAAGGGTGCACGCTCAACTCGCAAATGAAATTTGCAAGCAATATGAGCTTTTACGTAGCAGAAACCAAGACTTCGAAAGCGTAAAAGGGATAAATAATTCGCAATAAGTAATAGTGGAATTGTTCCACGTTCTTGGCTTCCACCTTTTGTATAAGGGGGAAGCTGTCCGAAACGTAGTGAAGGACTGATGAGGGATAAGGAAATTTGTACCGCACTATAATAAGGTCGAAATTGCACAACCCTCATCCGTCTGCTACGCAGCCACCCTTCGCACACGCCGTAAGGGAAACGGCGTGTTTGGTCGCCGTTCGCGCGGGATGTATGCGCTCACTGCTCTCGCAACGCCAAAACAACCAGAGCAGTGGTTGTTTTGAGAAATGCGTTGCTCGTCCCTTTATTAAGGTGGAAGGCAAGAGGGGGCACAAAAAAATCAAGAGGATAACATGAAAACGAAGGGTAAAGCGTTTAAACTTCTCAGTTTAATAGTTGCCTTATCAGTCGCGGTTCTTATGACCGTCGGCTACGTTTTCGCGTGGTTTTTGGACAAAAAAGAGGTCGAATTTACCATAAACGGTATGTCCGCGGGCTCGTATTTCGACCCTATAAGCGGCGACGGCACCTCGCCCGAATTTATCGAGGGCACGACGAAAGGTCCTTTCGTTATTTCAAACGCAACCCATATGCACAACCTCGCCGCACTGCAAAATACGGGCAAGTTCGGCGATACCAAATACTATTTCGAGCTTAAAAACGATATAGTTATGACAAAGTCGGACGGCAACACAATGTATATGCCGCCTATCGGTAACGACGAATATCCTTTCAGGGGCACTTTCAACGGCAACGGCAAAACCATAGCCAACCTTGTGGTTACCACCGATAAGGACCTTTTGGGCGACGACTACCCCGCGCATAAAAAGCCCGAGTACGAATTCTCGCGCGCGGTCGGTCTTTTCGGCATGACGTACAGTGACGGCGAAATTACCAGCGAAATTACCAACGTAATTTTAGATAATCCTTTGGTAGACGTGGCGGGCACGGACAGAAATACCTTGTATTCCAAGGACTCCCAGCCCGTTGTGGGCATTGCCGTCGGCTTAGTGGCGGGCAAGTGCTCGTCGATAGGCGTTCGCGCATTAGGAGAGGGCGCCGCGCTCAACGTTGAGGTTAAAAATTATTCTACTTTCAACAGCATTTTGGGCGCGTTGGACGAAGGCGTGGATTCTGCGGTCACGGGCGGCGGACACGACGCAAACGGCGGCAGCGGCGCAAGCTTCGGCGCAAGTTTTGACGTTGACCAGCTTGCCGACCGTCTGATTGCGATAAACGCAAACAGAAAATCTTCTACGCCTTCAAGACTGCTTCCCGAAACGGATACGAAGAGCGACATTCCTGTACCTGCTTTGGGTTATAAAGTTCCGTTCACGGTTGATAATGACGGCGAAGAATACGTTTACACGGGGTCAACTGCAAAAGAAATCACATCAAGCGACAATATCGGTTATGTAATGGGTAACCAAAATAAAATAAGTTCTAAAAAAATGAACTTTACCGATAATCTTATGCAGAGAGGTGACGACGGAACCTATTATCTTTTAGACAAAAAAGGCAACAAAATATCGCCGGACAATAATAATATTCCCCGTTGGTTCTATGTTCAGGACGGCGGATGGAATAACTCGCAGTATAATGAAAGGTTCGGGTTTGCGCCTATATCGCAGGAAAAATACGACTCGTTACCCGAAAACGTTCAAAGCATTCTATACACTACCAATCAAACTCTAATGAGAATTCAGGCGGGTTATGTGCAGTATGAAAAAGCACCTATTAATGCGGATTCTTATGACTCGATGACTTGGGGTTATCACGGACAGATTAGCTGGATGGGTCAAACATACGGCAACGGTATAAACAGGGATGGCTATATCGCCGATGAAGACGGCTATTGGATAGACGTGAGCGGTAAATCGATTGACGACGACGGGTATATTTTCTATTATGACGACGATAACGAGAAGAGATATATCCCGTCTGTAAGCGGGGATAATATTCAAATTCAGGAAGACGGAAGATTAAAATATTCTTGGGCAGAATGGTATTTTAAAGACGCCGACGGTAACGATTTCAATGTTTACGGCGATTATACGCTTAAAGACGGTGTAATGGTTGACGGGGACGGAAACGAAGTCTTCATTTATACCGCTTGGAACGAGAAAAATACCGCAATACCTATGACGGGTACAAAAGTGCCAGCCTATTCATATACGCAAGGTGTTGCTTTGCCGAACAACGGTCTATGGTTTAAACCCTCGACGGTGGGAACTATCAGGTTTGTAATGTTTGCACAAAAGAACAGTGAAGCGTTCTGTCTTTTAAAATTTACAAGGACAAATGCGGATAGAAGCAATCCCTTCTATACCGAAGGCGGAGCTGATATAACAGTAGAAAAAGTTATGCAACAGCAATTGCCGCCTTACGTTCTGTTCTATTACGAGTTTGAGGTGACGGCTGAGGATATAGCGGCGGGAAATGTCGAATATTCCATTATGGTTGACAATAATGTTCCTACAGACCCCGACGAAGACTCGTCCTCTACTACAAATTATAACGGCGCATATTTTGTGTACCTTGACCTCGGTGCGAGCGCGGCGGAGGATACGAGCGCTATCGACAGAACGAAAGCCGTTTCGGCGGTTGACTTTATCTATACGGGCGTAGAGATAAAGCAGGGCGACCCGTCGCAGGACGCGGCGGACGCAAAAATCAAGGTCGGCGACTTTATCGTTAAAACGAGCGGCGTCGAAGCCAATTACGAGGCTTCGAAAACGAGCGTGTATTTCGAAAATATAACCACCCTGTTCAAGCTTGTGTTTATAAGGCTGAACGGCGACGATTCGGCGGCTACGGGCAACCACGTATCGCACAGCGGCAAAACGCTTTGCATTGCTAAGTCCGACCCCGTTCCGAGCGCCGCGGAAAGCTGCGATATCCGCGCTACATTTGCAACCTATGTATGCCCGACCGTCAAGGGCGGCAGCGGCACGGCTTCGAGCGGCGGTGGCGGCGGCACGGTTACCCCTACGCCCGACCCTACGCCAGATACG
This sequence comes from Clostridiales bacterium, assembly GCA_023667345.1. Taxonomy (GTDB): domain Bacteria; phylum Bacillota; class Clostridia; order Christensenellales; family Borkfalkiaceae; genus Coproplasma. The sequence goes on along the minus strand of JAMPAF010000005.1, from coordinate 31,510 downwards.
CTTACGCTGACGGTGGGCACGCCTGTTAATCTGACGGTGGGCGGCTCGGCGCAGAAGATAACCGTTTCGGCTAATTTAGACGGCACTACTTTCAGTTACAGGTCTAACGACGAGGGCGTTGCGCGGGTTGACGAAAACGGCAATGTAACGGCGGTAGCGCAGGGCACGACGACGATAACGGTAACGGCGACGAACGGCACGCAGACCATTGAAAAAGAGGTTACGGTTAATGTCAGTGCGGGAACGCAAAGCGGCGAGTCGGAAAAGTGGATATTATCATCCGAGACGATTACGGACAATAAAATATCGCATGGTTGCTTGACCGTGACGACCTCTGATAACAAAGAGATTGTAAGTAAATCGTTGACAGGCAGCTTTGGAACGGGCGATGATGCCGTTTCTTGGACAAATATATATTATAGGAATACAAATAATCAAGGTATGGTTATTACCTCTTCAAAACACGTTAAGGTTACGGTATATGCGTTGCCTTGCGATTCAAGCGGTAATGTACAATCAAAGGAGGTTTCGGCAACGGCTTCAACGGGTTCTACGGCTACTACAAAGGTTGACGGAGTGACGGAAGGCGGAAACTTTAATAAAAACAACAACACGGTCGTAATTGTTGAGGCTGAATTGTTGGCGGACGGGTCGGTAACAATTACCGCGTCGGGTTCGAGATTAGGCATAGTAGCCGTACTGATTGAAGAACTTTGATATTAACTAAAAACTCAAAAGAGCTTTGGCATACGCCAAGGCTCTTTTTTTGTTGCGGTTTTTTGGGTGCGAAGCAAAAAATACACCTTAGACTTGCTTTCCCCCTTGCGTTTAAGGGACGAGCAACGCATATCTCAAAACAGCACTCGGCTTGTGCTGTTTTGGCGTTGCGAGATGAGCAAACGCATATGTCCCGCGTTTGCGGTGCCCGAACACGCCGTTTTCCTTGCGGCGTGTGAGAAAAGTACCCAAACCGCAAGGTTTGGGGGATAGAGGGATATAATTTTTGACCGCATTATAAAAAGGTCGGTTTTGCACACCCCTCATCCGTCTGCTACGCAGCCACCTTCCCCCCTTACTATGGGGGAAGGCACGGGTAGGGTGAAAGCTATTTAAAAACCGCAGTTTTAACCTTCCCCTTAGGGGGAAGGTGTCGCAACCGTAAGGTTGGGACGGATGAGGGGTTAGTAGGTTTAAAAGAGCCAACCCCTCATTCGACATTTTCTCATTCTTCGAAAATGCCACCTTCCCCCTAAGGGGAAGGTCATATTGCGGTAGGTTTTTATAATATGCGTATTGCGGCATATACATTTTCACCAAACCCGTTCGCTGCGGCATATTATGGGGTGAATACATATGCGGGGTGATGGGAATTTGATGGCAAGATACTTCGGGACGGACGGTTTCCGCGGGTGCGCGGGCGACACTATTAACTCGGAACAGGCGTTTAAAATAGGCAGATTTTTGGGCTGGTACTACACCGCGAAGGGCGGGCGTTGCCGCGTGGTTATCGGCAAGGATACCCGCCTTTCGTCGTATACCTTGGAATACGCCATAGCCGCGGGCATAACCGCCTCGGGGGGAGACGCGTACATACTGCACGTGACGACGACGCCGTCCGTTTCGTTCGTGACCCGCGCGGAGGGGTTCGACTGCGGCGTTATGATTTCCGCAAGCCACAACACCTATCTCGACAACGGCATTAAGCTTGTGAACTCGCGCGGGGAGAAGATGGAACGCGGCGTGTTAAATCTTATCGAGGACTATATCGACGGCAGACTTTTTATCGGCGGCGAGCCCTTTTCCATACCCTTTGCGCGCGGCGAAAAGATAGGCAAAACGGTCGATTTCGTCGCGGGCAGAAACCGCTACACTGGGCACCTAATTTCGCTCTCTACGTGCTCGTACAAGGGGCTTAAAGTGGGGCTGGACTGCGCGAACGGGTCGAGTTATAAAATTGCCCGAAGCGTGTTTGACGCGCTTGGCGCGAGCGTGTACGAAATAGGGGGCGAGCCCAACGGTCTGAACGTGAACGAGGGATGCGGCGCGACCCGTCCGCAGGTTCTTTCGCGGCTTGTAAAGGACAACGCTTTGGACGTGGGGTTTGCTTTCGACGGCGACGCCGACCGCTGTATATGCGTGGACGAGCGCGGAAAAATAATTGACGGCGACGGCATTCTGTACGCCTCGGCAAGGTTTTTAAAGGATAAGGGCGAGCTGCTCGGCGACCGCATTGTGGCTACGGTTATGAGCAACGGCGGTTTGCGCGAGGGGCTTGCCGCCGAGGGAATCGCAATCGAGGAGTGCGCCGTGGGCGACAGCTACGTGTACCGCAAAATGAACGAGAGCGGGGCGGTGCTCGGCGGCGAACAGTCCGGTCACATAATTTACGGAAAGTTGGAGAACACGGGCGACGGGCTGGTGACGGCGATTATGATTATGGAGGCTATGAACGAGCGGGGCACGAGCCTTTCGGGGCTGGTGCGCGGGTTTAAAAAGAAGCCGCAACTCACCGTCAACGTAAGTGTGAAAAACAAGTCGGCGGCGGTTGCCTCGCCCGCTGTCGCGGCGGCGGTTGCGGGGGCAGAAAGGCGGCTTAAAGGCAGGGGCAGGTTGCTTGTGCGCCCGTCGGGCACGGAGGATTTGGTGCGGGTGACGGTGGAAAGCGCGACGGCGGACGAGTGCGACGAGGTGTGTCGCGAGATTGAGCGCGCGCTGAAAATGAGCGAGGGGGAGGCGTAAATATGTGCGGAATTATCGGCGTAACGTTGCGGCGGGGCAATGCGGCGGCGGAGGTTTACGAGGGGTTGGAGCGGCTGGAATACCGCGGGTACGACTCGGCGGGGCTGTCGGTCAAAACGGATTGCGGCACGGTTACGCTCAAGCGGGGCGGCAGGGTTGGCAACCTCAAAGATGGCGCGGCAAAGCTTTACGGAAGCGCGGCGGTGGGGCACACCCGCTGGGCGACTCACGGCGAGCCGACGGATAAAAACGCGCACCCGCACGTCGCGGGCAAATTTTCGGTCGTGCACAACGGCATTATCGAAAATTTCCGCGAGCTCAAAGAGGAGCTTGCCGCAAAGGGCGCGCAATTCGTTTCGGACACGGACAGCGAGGTAATCGTGCGTATGCTCGACGCCTGCTATAAAGGCGATTTGCTTGCGGCGGTTGCGGCTACGGTCGGGCGGCTGAAAGGGTCGTTCGCGCTTGGAATTCTGTGCGAGGATTTCGACGGGCTTGTCGCCGTAAAATATAAAAGCCCCGTCGTCGTCGGGTTCGGCGAAAGGGGCGTTGCGCTGTGCAGCGACATACCCGCGCTGCCCTCTTGGGTGAGCTCGGTGTGCGTGCCCGAGGACGGCGATATCGCGCTTTTAACGGCGCAGTCGGCGCGCTTTTTCGGCGGCGGTTTGCAGACCGTAAACCGCGTTCGTCGCCCCATATTCGCGGGGCAATTCAACTGCGGAAGGGGCGGTTACCCCCATTATATGCTCAAAGAAATACACGAAACCGAGCAGACGGTGCAAGCCACGTGCGACGCGTTTTTCCGCAACGTCGACGTAAAACGGCTGACCGATTACGTGCGGAACGCCGACCGCATAATCTTGACGGGGTGCGGCACGGCGTACAATGCGGGGCTGGTTGCAAAGCGGTTCTTTTCCGACAAGTGCGGGGTGTACTGCCAGACGGAAATTGCAAGCGAGTTGCGCTATTCGTTGCCGCATATTACGGGGTCTACGCTCGTTTTGGCTATAAGTCAGAGCGGCGAAACGGCGGATACGGTCGAGGCGGTTTCCGCTTTAAAGGCGGCGGGCGCGCGCGTGGTTGCGATTACGAACTGCGGCTATTCGGCAATAACCCGCGTTGCGCATACCGTCGTTCCCGTCTGCGCGGGCGCGGAGGTGTGCGTGGCGGCAACCAAAAGCTACACGGGTCAGCTTGCCGCACTGTACCTTATATCGAGGCTGACTGCCGACGTGTTCACGGCGCGTAGTGAACTGCTTTCGATGTGCGGCAAGGTCGCGGAATTGTTTGGTGCAAGCGAAAGCGCGGACAAAATCGCTAAGCTGTGCGCAGAGAGTTCGGTGGTATTCTTTTTGGGGCGCGGGGCGGACTACGCCGTGGCGGTGGAAGCTTCGTTAAAGCTGAAAGAGATTTCGTACATATTCAGCGACGGCTATCCCGCGGGCGAGCTCAAACACGGCACCCTCGCGCTAATCGACGAAAATACGCTCAGCGTGCTTGTAATCTGCGACGAAAATTTGGCGGAAAAGTGCGAAAACGCGGCAAGCCAAATAGCGTCGCGCAAAGGCAAGCTTGCGGTTATAACCTCTCTGGACGGGGTTGCCGAAAAGCTAAAAGGGGACGCGGCGGTGTGGAAAATACCCGAGGTCGAGGCGCATTTATCGCCGTTTTTGTCGGCGGTGGCGTTGCAGCTTGTGGCTTACAAGGCGGCGGTGATTTTGGGGCGCGACCCCGACAAGCCGCGGAATTTGGCAAAGTCGGTCACGGTGGAATAGGCAGGGTGAATACAGAATTAAGAATTAAGAATTAAGAATGATAACCCCCACCACCCGCAAAGCGGGAGCCTCCCCCTTAAAAAGGGGTATGCCTTTGGGTTGCACTAAGGCAAGGCTCACCCTTCTTTAAAGAGGGGGGAGCTGTCACCAACGGTGACTGAGGGGGGTATACAATTCTGAATTCTACATTTTACATTAAAATTACCTTCCGACGCCTACGGCGCCACCTTCCCCTTCAAAGTGGAAGGCGAGGGCTTGGTACCCGTCATTGCGTCCGTCTGCCGCAGGCAGCCGCACGGAGCGAAGCGCAGTAGGCGCAATGTGCCGTGGCAATCCAGAATTACGGAGTTTGCGGGAGTTTCACCTCAAATAGCGTTGTAATGCGGCAAGGTTAGTTTTGCGCGAGAATACTTCTTCGAGGTCGCGCAAAAAGATTCTTCGACTGTAAGCGGGAAAGCTTTATTATTTCAACTTACTTTTCTTGTACCGCTCTCCGCTCAGAATGACGGACAGGGTGCCACTTTCTCAACTTTGTGTAGTGTAAGCGTGGGGCAATAACTATTTAAATAATTTACCCCGCGCGGCAAAAATGCCGCGCGGGATTATGTTTTGTTGCGATAAGTTTTTTTTAAATCAAAGCAGTTAAAGGGCTTGGCGGGGCGACACGCCCGTTATTTCAGAAGTTTTTTAACTATATGTTTTAAAGTTTTTTTCGGGGTCTTTTTCTCGTAGTCGGAAAGCCTGTCGAAGTTGCTGAAAGTGCCGCCACTGTCGCCCGACCAGCCGATAAGCCATTCGCCGCGGGTCTCGTCGTCCAACGTTTCACTTTCCGATTTGTATTTGAATATGTAATAATTTTCCTTATGTACTTTCGCCTGACCCAAAAATTCTATTTCGTCGGGTTGTTTGCCGAGCTCGGTGGGGTAGGTCAGCCAATGCACCAAATCGCTCTTTGCGAGGTATTCGGGTGAGGAATATTCTGCGGGGAACAGCGCGGTTTTGCCGTATCTTTGCAAAAGTCCGTACAAAAGCTCCGCATATTCTAAATTTGCCGCAATTCCGTTTATCGCGGCGGCGGGAATTTCCCTGCCGTTTTGAAGAAGCGTTTCGGCGGCGTAGTAGCGCACGTTGTCGCAATTTAACGCCATCGTTTTTTCAAGCGTGTCCAAGACATTGCCGTCGGCGTAGTGTTTGCAGGCGTCTGCGGCAAACTCTAAGCTTTTAGCCTTTTCTTCGTCGTCCGCGCCCGCTATCAGTCTTTGCATATCGTCGGCGGTAAATTCGGCGAGCGCACTCTTCGCTTCGGCGGTAAGCTTATTAAATTCATCCTTGTGAAAGTGCAGTCCCTGATATAAAAGTCCGCGGCGGTATTCGTCGGTAATCGGCTTTACGATTGCCAGAACTTTTTCTACATCGCCCTTTTCGATTTTGGAAAGTTTAAACATTTCGTCGATTGCGTTTTCGAGTACGCGCTCCTTTTCGACGAGGGATATTACCTGCTTAATCGTTTCCCTGTGCTCTGCGGCGACGTTTTCCATCGTCTTGCCTCCCAGCGAAAATATGCCCAAAAGAGCGTTTTCGTAGGCGAAGATTTCGTCCTTTTCCTTATAACTTTCCGCTTTCGGAATAGCGGTAAGAAGATATTGCATTTCGGTTATCGCAAATCCCCTTAAAAAGGCGGCGTCCTGCGCGTCAACGGGCTTTTTGAGATTTTCCAAAACCGAGCAAAGGTATTGCGCCAAGCCCGATTTTTCATGGTAATCGGCGGCGTTCACAATTCCGTCCGTAATCTGTTTGAAAGGCGACATAATTAATTCTCCAAATATTTTTCTTTCATAAGCGCGATATCGTCGTCGGTGACGCCCAAAACCTCTTTGCAGTAACCGACTAAGCTTCCGTACTTTTCCTTAACTCTGTCCATTGCAACCGTCAGATATTGCGGCTTTGCCGCCATCATTCCGAACAGTATCTTTTTAAGCCTGAGCGAGCACGGCGCAATGACAAGCCCCGCTCTGTTCCAGAAAAATCTTGCCCTCTGAAAGCGGTGGGAGGCTATGTAATCGTCGACGATAATCTCTTCGCTCACGCCCAAAAGGCTTTCGACGAGCATTGCCAAAATGCCCGCCCTGTCCTTGCCGCCGCTGCAATGCCATAAAATGCAGCCGTCGTTTTCGATAATAAGGCGCAAAGCCTTTTTTAAAAGCTCTTGCGGCTCCTCGTTCAAAAGCACGGCGCAGTACATTTCCGCCATATAGTTGTCCGCCGTGCCGAACTCCGTCTTTATGCGCTTGCTCTCTATTACCATGGTGTGTTTCATCGAGCGTTCGCGCGTGATTCCCGGAGTTGCCGTGCAAAGGACGGGCAGATGCACGTATTTTACGCCCTCCCACAGCGTGTCGGGGTCCTCTTCCTGCTCGGTAAAAATGCGCAAATCAATTACGGTAGTAACGCCGTAACCTTTAAGCGCTTCAACCGTCTTTGCGGGAATTTTATAGAGTTTGCCGCTGCGCAGTAATTTTCCGTGCTTAATAACGCGCCCGTCCTCTGTGGGAATCCCCCCGAGGTCGCGCGTGTTAAACAGTTTTTTAAGCGGCAGTCGTTTGATATGTACGTGCATAACTTTATTATACAGCCTTTTATTTCTGCCGTCAAGCAAAGCGAAAAGGCGCGGCAAATTTACTCAAATGCGAATTTTGTGTAAAAAAATCGTGACTTAAATGTTTAAGCCGGGCAAAGTAGCGTTATATAAATATTGTAAACAAAAAAATCACACAATATTTTCAGGATTTAAGCGTAATGTCGAAGAAGGAAGATAAAAATTTAAATAACGACGAGGGCAAGCACGAGGAGCCCGAGGTTAAACCCGAGGTGTTCGAAGAGGTTCAAAAGGAGCCGACCGAGCTTGAAAAGGCGCTCGCCGCGGCGGAGGAGTACAAGCGTAAGTGGTACGCGGTTTCCGCCGAGTACGACAATTACCGCAAGCGCACGCAGGTTCAGGCGGCGCAAGCCTATCAAGACGGCAAGGCGGAGGCTATCTTAAAGCTGTTGCCCGTTGCCGACACCTTCGGCTATGCGTATGACGGAGCGTCCGACGAAAAGACAAAGGCGGGAATTGACAAGATTATAAAGAATTTCAACAACATTCTCTCCTCGCTCGGCGTGGAAGAAATTCCGCTCTATGCGGGCGACAAGTTCGACGAAAGCGTTGCGGAGGCGGTTATGAGCGTGCCCGCAGGCGACGGCGAAGAGGCGAACGTAGTTAAAACGGTGTTGAAAAAGGGCTACAAGCGCGAGGGAAAGGTTATACGCTTTGCGCAAGTGGCAGTAACGGTATAATTAAGAATTACGAATTCCGAATTAAAAAAAGTATCTCACAACAAAAGGAGTTTGAATATTATGGGAAAGGTAATAGGCATAGATTTGGGAACGACTAACTCGTGCGTGGCGGTTATGGAAGGCGGCGAACCCGTCGTTATCGCCAACAGCGAGGGTTCGAGGACGACCCCGTCGGTCGTTTCTTTCAAGGCGGACGGCTCGCGTATAGTAGGGCAGGCGGCAAAGCGTATGGCGGTCGCTCAGCCCGACAAGACGGTCATCTCGATAAAGAGACATATGGGCGAGGCGTACAAAGTAAATATTGAAAAGGGCTATTCCCCGCAGGAAATTTCGGCTATGGTTCTATCCAAACTGAAAGCGGACGCGGAAAGCTATATCGGAAGCAAGGTGACCGACGCGGTCATCACCTGCCCCGCTTATTTCAACGACAGCCAGAGGCAAGCAACCAAAGACGCGGGCAAGATTGCGGGACTTAACGTTCTTCGTATCATAAACGAGCCCACGGCGGCGGCGCTTGCGTACGGGCTCGACAAGCAGGAAGGCACGCAGAAGGTCATGATTTACGATTTGGGCGGCGGCACTTTCGATGTTTCGATTTTGGAAATCGGCGACGGCGTATTCGAGGTTTTGGCGACCAACGGCGACACGCACCTCGGCGGCGACGACTTCGACAACAAGATTATAGATTTCCTCGTCGAAACCTTCAAGCGCGACACGGGCGTAGACCTCTCGAAAGACAAGATGGCTATGCAGAGGCTGAAAGAGTCGGCGGAAAAGGCGAAAATCGAACTTTCGGGTATGAGCTCGACCAATATCAACCTGCCCTTCATTACGGTGGTTGACGGCGCGCCCCAGCACCTCGATATCGACCTTTCGAAGCAGAAATTCGACAGTCTGACAGCCGACCTCGTAGAGAGGACGGTAGAGCCCATGAGAAAGGCTATGGCGGATGCGGGACTTTCCTATTCCGACATTTCCAAAGTAATAATGGTGGGCGGCTCCACGCGTATTCCCGCCGTTTACGACAAGGTACAAAAGGTGAGCGGCAAGGAGCCCTTCAAGGGTATCAACCCCGACGAGTGCGTTGCAATCGGCGCGGCTATTCAGGGCGGCGTTTTATCGGGCGAGGTCAAGGACGTGCTTCTTCTCGACGTTATGCCCTTAACCCTCGGCATCGAAACTTTGGGCGGAGTTTCCACCCCTTTAATCGAGAGGAACACGACTATCCCCGTAAAGAAGAGTCAGGTGTTCTCGACGGCGGCGGACAATCAACCGGGCGTTGAAATTAACGTTTTGCAGGGCGAAAGAAAGTTTGCACGCGACAACAAGTCGCTCGGCAAGTTTATGTTAAACGACATTCCTCCCGCACCCCGCGGCGTGCCCCAGATAGAGGTCACGTTCGACGTCGACGCGAACGGCATAGTCAACGTTACGGCGAAGGATTTGGGCACGGGCAAGAGCCAGAACATTACCATTACCGCTTCGACCAACCTTTCCGAGGACGAGATTGACAAGGCTGTCAAGGACGCGGAGAGATATGCCGAAGAGGACAAAAAGCGCAAGGAAGAGATTGACAACAAAAACAATCTCGAAGGCATGATAGACAGCCTGCAAAAGACGGTTAAAGAGGCGGGCGACAAGCTTTCCGACGAGGATAAAAAGACGGTGGAGGACGCTTGTGCGAGCGCAAAGACCGAGCTTGACAGCGGCGACAACGAGAGGATAAAGGCGGCTTACGAAAAACTTACCGCCGACGTTCAGCCCGTAATTGCGAAGATGTACCAGCAGGCGCAGGGCGCGCAGAATAACGGCGGAAACCCCGACGACACCGAGTTCAACCAGCACAAGTAAATTAAGAATTAAGAATGTAGAATTAAGAATTGTAACCCCCATCACCCGCAAAGCGGGAGCTTCCCCCTTAAAAAGGGGTAAGCCTCGGGTTGCGCGAACAAGGCTCACCCTTCTTTAAAGAGGGGGGAGCTGTTGCGTAGCAACTGAGGGGGGTATGATTAATCAATTTCTACCGCAATTTCACATTGCGAATTAACTAAAATCAGGCTGTTACAGCGCGCGCCTAAGGCGTGCGCTGTAAGCGGTATAAAAAGAGGGTAAAATTGCAATTGCCCCGCACATATGCCGCAAATAACGCAAAAAATACATACGGAGAATTCCGAAATGGCAGACAAAAAGAACTACTACGATATCCTCGGCGTTTCCAAGGACGCCACGCCCGACCAGATAAAGTCGGCTTACCGCAAGCTTGCAAAGCAGTACCACCCCGACTTTCACCCGGGAGACGCGACGGCGGCGGAAAAGTTCAAGGAGATTAACGAGGCTAACGAAACTCTTTCGGACGAGAACAAGCGCAAGCAATACGATTTCGAGCTCGAACACCCCGGCATGGGGGGTATGGGCGGAATGGGCGGCGCCGGCGGTATGGGCGGTTTCGAGGACATAATCTCGTCCATGTTCGGCGGCTTCGGCGGTTTCGGCGGAGCAAGGAGCGCGCCCCAGCGTTCGCGCGGTGCGGATATCGAGCAGACGGTTCGTCTTTCCTTCCTCGACGCTATTAAGGGCTGTTCGAAAGAGATTAGTTATTTCCGCAACGAGCCGTGCAAATCGTGCTCGGGCACGGGCGCAAAGAACGGCACGGCGTTTACTACGTGTTCAAAGTGCGGCGGTTCGGGCAGGGTCAAATACCAGCAAGACACCATTTTCGGGCGCACTATTCAGGTCGGCGCGTGCCCCGACTGCAACGGCACGGGCAAAAAAATTACCGACCGCTGTCCCGACTGCAAGGGCGTCGGCTATACGAGAAAGCAGACCTCGTTTACAATCAATATTCCCGCTGGCGTCGACAGCGACAGCTCTTTAAGAAAGCGCGGCTACGGTCAGGCTTCGGCGAACGGGGGCGAGTGCGGCGATTTGTACGTTTACTTCCGCATAGAGCCGCACAAACTGCTTGTGCGCAAGGATAAGGACCTGTTCGTTACTGTGCCCATAAGCTACCGCACGGCGTGCGTGGGCGGCAAGATAAAGGTGCCCGCCGTCGACGATATGGTCGAGCTCGCTATCCCCGCTGGCACGGCGAGCGGCACGCGCTTTTCACTGCGCGGCAAGGGGGTTAAAACGGTCAACGGCACGGGCAGTCTGTTCGTCACGGTGGAAATAGATATTCCCGCGAAGCTTTCCCGCGAGCAGGTCAAAAAGATTGACGATTTCGAGGAGAGCGTGCAGTTAAAATCGTGCTACAATATGCAGAAATTTTCTTCCGACGTATCTTCTATGTACGGCGTTAAAGTGGAAAAACAGTGAGAGATAATTAGGAATTAGGAATTCGGAATTAAGAATGAAGGTAAAAGTTATGCCGCGCGATAAAATCGCGCGGCTTTTATATTATTGCGAGTATATGGGAGTAGTTATTTCGCCCCGCCGTTAGGCGTCATTTCGCCCCGTTGCTTGCAACGGCACGAAGTAGCGTAGTCGAGAAATCTTTTCTAAATGCTCTCTTCACACTGTCATTCTGAACGTAGTGAAGAATCCAGGCGATAGCCGCATGGGAGTATCGCCTTAAATAGCGTTTTAATGCGGCAAGGTTTATTTTGCGCGAGAATACCTCTTCGAGGCGCGCAAAAAGATTATTACGTCGTAAACGGTAAATGCCTAAACGTTTCAACATACTTTGTTGTGCCGTTTACTCCTCATAATGACTGGTAGGGGGTTACTGTAACCGACGCGAGTGTAGCTTACGCGTCAGCAATTAAAGGACTTGCCCGCGGCGGCACGCGGCTGTAAAATATAGGGGAAATATGCAGAATTTACAATTTTTTTCTCTTGCGTAATATGGCGGGGTGTGGTAGAATTATTATATATAATAATTATCACAAGAAAATTATGGCGGAAATTTTGTCAATCGGCATAGACCTCGGGTGCGACACGTTAAAGCTTTCGTACGCTTTTTCGAAGTCGGAGAGCGTGGTCTACGGAAAAATCGAAAAAGAAGAGAGTGTGCGGCACGTGGCTGTGCCCGCTATCGCGTACTACGACGCGTCGGCGGGCTGGCTTTTCGGCAGCGACGTGGAAAAGGGCGACGAAAAGCCCTTTATAAACGTTGTGCGCATAAAAACTCTGTTTTCACTTCTCTATCCGCAGATGGCGAACGGCAAAATAGTCAAAAAGCACGGCGAAGAGATTTACCCCAACGGCAACTATTTCTACAACGGCAACCGGTTCCCCAAATTTTTCTTCCCCACAAGGCAGAAAAACCTCGACAATTTTCCCGACCTGATAAGAGACGAGCGCACTTTCACCGCCGAGGGCTACACCCCGCAAAAGGTGTGCCGTATGTTTTTCGAGTACGCCCGCAAAATCGTTATGTCGGGCATAGCCAAGCTCGAAAAAAAGGTAAATAAGCATTTCGACGAGGTGCGGCTTTCGCTCGTGCACCCCTCGATGGTGGGCAAACTGTATATAAAGGAGCTGTCCGCCTCGGTCAAGGCGGCGTTCGGCAAGGCGCCGCACAAGGTTATGAACAGCGGCAGAGCGCTTTCGATGTTCGCCTTAGAGCGCGGCGCGGTGAGAAGCGACGACGAAATTCTCATTTTCGATATGGGCGAGGACACTCTGTCCGTTTTAAAGTGCTTTATAAACGACGACGGCAACGTGGTCGTAGAGCCCGCCGCCGACCACTCTAAGCCCATAAACATAGGCGGCAACGACGTCGATTTTTCGATTGCCGACTACATAGAGGGCACCATATCCCGCCGCGAAACGGTCGGTTCGCCGTCATATGGCGAGCAGGGGCATATATTCGAAGAGGGATTGCAGGCAAAGCAGTACCAGTTTTTAAAGGAAATTAAAAAGGCGAAGCTTTTGTTGAGTATCCCCAGTTTGGAAGAAGTTTTCAAGGGCGGCGTGCCCGTATCCCTGCACAGGGACTTATATCTTCAACTGCGGCTTACGAAAGCCGAGCTCAAAAGGAGCATAGGAATAGAGGACAACAGCGGCATTGCCCGCAGTATTTTGGACTACGTTTTAACCGAGCTCGATTTGCCTGTAAACAACGAGGTGAAGAAGATATTTTTAACCGGCGGGCTTGTGGAGACGTGCGGACTTCTGAGCTATATAAAGGCGGGCGTAAAGGAGAGCGGCAAAAACGTAATGGTGCGCACCTTCGAGGACCATATGGACAACGGCGACGGATTGATTATACAGACGTACGAGGACTCGGTTTATGCGCCGTCGGTCGGGGCGGCGGTGGTGTCGCTTAAAAACTACGACGTAAGCGCGGGGCTTACCAACAGCTACGGCACATGGATGAGCTACCGCGGGCAGAAAATACTCGTTTTACTTGTAGGGCGCGGTTTTATCTTCGACGAAAGCGCGTCGGAAAAGCTGTATGCAAGCTGTAATCTGCAAGGTACGGTAAAGGAAGAAATTTTCTCGGTGCGATTATCGAAGAGCACGATAGAAAAGCGCAAATACGAGGGGGAGCTGAGTTATCTTACCGCGGACGGCGTTACATATCTTTGCATAGGCGAGCCCGACTCGCCGCAGAGGAAGCGGGTGCAGAAGCGCTTTCAGCTCAAAAACATATGCGGCCCGCGGGCGCGGCTCGTGTGCACGTATAACGGCAGAGAAATACTCGACTGCGAGCCCCGCATCTCGGTTATCGAGGGAATTAAAACCAGCCCCGATTCGAGCGTTATGAAGCCGTTTATCGAAAAGAGCGGCTCGGGCAACCGCAGAATACGCGTAAGGTACACCGACGGCGGCACGGGCACCGTGCGCGAGAGCGATATAGAGGTAAGGTTCGAGGGTATAAAGTCCATCGAGGGTGAAACGGGCTGATAATCAAGCCGAAAAGGGAAAGGCAAAATGAGCCAAAGCAAAAATACCGAAAACGAAAATATCGAAGAGTTCGAGCTGAAGGTGCCGGCAAGCGCGTTCAATATGGACAGCAACCGAAGCTCACTCAACACCCGTCCCGCGCGCTACAACCGTGAGGTGGCGGATTTAAGTTCTGCCGTGGAGGAGCTTGACCGCCACGACGACTTTTCCGCGCTCAAAATTGGGGCGGAAAAGTACCGCAAAAAGGCGGGCGGAGAGTACGGCATAGAGTTCGATTCCGCGGTGCACAAGGGCGGGCAGGTAATACAGCCCCACCAGAGAAAAGCGGCGCAGGACTTTTTGAAGAGACTGCGCGGGTTCGGCATGCTCGCCGACGTCGTAGGCAGCGGCAAAACGTTCGAAGCGTGCGTGGTTTTAAGCGAGCTTGCGGTGCGCGGCGTGGTAAAATCAATGCTGATAGTCGTGCCCGAACAGGTCTACGACGCATGGAAAGAGACGCTCGAAATGTTCTTCGGGCTCGGCAAGGGCGCGCTAAAAGAGGTGGCGACCCTTTCGGACAAGAAGCTCGATTTCACGTTCGACAACTCGGGCAGAAGGAGCCCTTCATCCCCCCTTCTCGTCAAGTGGAGCGACTTTATAAAGTGGGACGATTCGGACGTTGCGGGCGTTTTGTTCGACGTTATAGTTATCGACGAGGCGCACCACCTTTGCGATACGACGGGCAACGATGCAAACGCAATGAAGCTTTTATCGCTTATGATGCAGAGCAAAAAGGCGGCGAATAAGGAATACTGCCTGTTGCTCTCGGCAACCCCGCACGACGGCAACCTCGAAAATATGTTCCCCCTTTGGTACTTTATCGACAGCAAGGGCGGAATTCCTTCCGATTTCGGCAGGAATATGGCGGACACGGCGCGTTCGCCGCAGTACAGGCGGGGCAAGCAACGCTATATAAATTACATATGCCACAAAGCCACTACGGTTATGGAATTCATAAACCGCGTAAAGCTCGAAGAGGTGCAAAAGCAGTGCCCCTCGCAGTTTACTAAGTTTGTGGTAAGCAAAATAAAAGAGGGCGAAACCGCCGCCGAAAAGGTGGATAAATTCTACGCTCTCTCGCGCGGGGAGCAGTACTCGATAGTTCGGCAGTTTCTGGACGAGGAAGAAAATTACGACGTTAAAAAGAGCGTCGAAAGAAACGTCGCCCTCGCCTATCACGAAGGTATATTGCGGCAGATAATGATACGCCAGCCCAACACCTTCCAGAACAAGAAAAAGATTATAACCAACTACTATTTCTACCCCGTAGCAGAATACAGGGGCAAAGTTGCGCTCACCGTTATGGACAAAAAGATAACCGTAGATTGCGGCGCGCTCGATACCGACGGGGCGGTTATCGCGGCGGACGGCACAAAGTGCTCGGTTGCGGCGTTCCTTGCGGCGTGCACGGGCAGAAGGTACGACAACAGCTATTCCGAATATCAGGCGGAATATTACTTTTTGAGCGCGCTTATAAAGGCGGAGGGCGGCTGCGACGAGGCTTGCGGTTACCGCAACAAGTCGGAGGAATATTACCGCAGTCAGTTTTTGGCGCTCACCGACTACACGGGCAGATACGACATAAAAAACTTCGTTATGCCAGTTGCGGCAAGCGAGGAGAGCTTTAAAAACAAGTTCGAAAAGACGGTCGAAATTTTAAAAAAGCACAAGGGTCAGCGCGTTTTGGTGTTCTTCGATTACGACGGCGAGCGCGACAGAGCTTTAAAGGCGGACTACGGCTACGCGTACTCGCGCGGGGACGTAAATTTATGCCTTGCCGATAAGTTTGCGGCGGAGCTTAAAAAACTGCCCGAATTTGCAGACAGAATTTTGGACGCGGACGAGATTATAGATTTTACGGGCGACGCCCTCGAAAAGAAGTTCAACCAGAAAGACGACGCGATTTTAATCGTAAATTCCGCGTCGCTCACCGAGGGCGCAAATCTGCAATCGTGCAACGTTATCATAAACTTTCAGATAACGCCCGACCCGCTCTCGATGGACCAGCGCATAGGGCGCGTGTTCAGAATAAAGCAGGAAAACGACGTGAGCATTTACTCGCTTGCCGATATGAACGCATTGGAGGGGTACGTTTTGGCGTACTTTACCCGAATAGGCTTGATGACGAGCAACTCGGGCGACGCGACAATAATTTCTGGCAGTAACAACGAGCACATGGTCACCGTGCGCTGTAAAAACTGCAAAAAGGTTAAGCTGTTCACGCAGGAAGATTACAACCGCTTTAAGGAGACGGACGACGAGGCGTTGAAATGCCGCGACACCGACGCGTGCCGCAACGGCGCGGGCGGGTATACCGTAATGCGCGAAATGAATGTGCACGATTTTCAGTGCGGAACGTGCAAGACCACCTTCTCGCGCTCGATGGAAACCGAGGGTTACAAATGCGTCTACGATTCGGGCAGCAGTATGTGCAGTACGGGCAGAGAGGACGACAGAGACGTCTACTGCCGCAAGATATGCGCGATGAGCCACTGCCCGCGGTTCGAAAAGGGGGGCATGCTCGAAAAGTGCCCCGCGCTCGCCGCGTACAGGGAAAACGGCAACATAGGCGACCAGGATTTAATGGAAAAGTGCGCCGATTGCCCCCTGAAAGATAAGTGCCCCGAAAAGTGCAGAGTGGGGCTGTTCGTCGAGGCGGTTAAACCCTGCGTTACCTGCTCGGAAAGAAAGCGCGCCCGCTTAACGCTCTGCCGCCCTCACATCTTAAAATTCAACGGCGCGTGGGAAGCCGATTGCCCCCGCTGCGAGGCGGAGCGGCGCGACGGCAAAATCCGCCCCATACTCGCGCGCACTTTCGCGGCGTTTATCAAGGGGTTGTGGACCTATTCCCACAAAAGAGACGACGACAATTTCTGCGAAATACTGTCGGGCGAGTCGGAAAAGGTTGCCGAAATTCAGGAAATACTCGCAATGGACAGAAGCGGTAGAGAGGACTAAACTATGCCCGAAGGAAGAAAAAAGGTAATAATAGGCGGCGAATACAGAGAAACGTACGCCAATATGGTTAAAATTCTGCGCTCGGGCTATCTCGACAGCGCGGGCGCACGCGTGGAAAAGGGTATGGACGGCGCTTACGTCATCTGTACCGATAACGCGGAGTACGTGTACGACGAGAGCGCGGAGCTGTCGGCGGGCTCCGCGGCGGTGACTATAAATAAGGACGGGGCGAGTTGGTTTGCGCCCGTCCGCCGCGGCATGGCTTTCGACGACGGCACTTCCGAGTGGAAGCAGCTAATATACAAGGTTGCAAGCGACTTTCACAGCGCATTTTCAATCATAGAATACAAGCGGTGCGACGGCTCGGGCAATACCGACGCAAAGCAGGTTGAGGCGAACCTGAATAAAATCATCCGCCGCTTCTTTAAAAGGGGCGACGCGCAGGTCATAAAGGGCAACGATATAAACAAGGGCTCGGAAGATATTTACGGCGCTTCCGTCAAGTTGGAGCTTTCGGGCACGGGGCAGTCGCACTACGTGGTTATGTGCAAGATATTCTTCCGCCGCACGTCCGACGGCATATCCCCGCTCGCCGCGTCCGAGGCGGCGCAGATTAACGCGCGTCTCGAAGAAGCGCCCGACAATACCGACCCCGTCCGCCTTTCCGACGACGAGGCGGCGAACATAAACAACGTAACCGTAAACGCCGTGCGGGAGCTTGTAAACGGCAAATTCGCCGTCGGCTTCAAGGAAAGTCTGTGTTTCAGCACAAGGCAGGTTTTAAACCCCGAAACGAAGGAGTTCGAGGACAATTACGACTTAAAGACATATAAACACCTCGCCTCGCGCGCGCACGCAAATGCGGCGGCGGTCACGTGTAATTCGGTGCAAGTGCTCGGCATTTCACATGTGGAGTGGCTCAACGATTATTACGAGGTGGCTTTCGGCGGCAGAGTTTATTTGCAGGCGGTAATAGGCTTCGGCGGCAGTATAACCCTGCGCTGCGTAAACTGCGGAGGGGGCAATCTGATTACCTCTAACGTTATAACCTACACGGTGACGGACGACGACGGTCTTAGTCGCAGAGTAAACGTTACTCTCGACTACGGCGCGGACGACCTCGGCGTAAACGACGAGGCGTTGGCGGAAATAAACAAATACGGCGAGTTTGCAAAGCACCTTTTATCGGTGAGTTGCAGCAATGCGCGGCTCGGCAAAAAGTGCTCGGCGTGCGTGTGCAAAAGTCAGACTATCGCCGTCGACGGCGAGGCGAAGTGCGCCGATTGCCCCTATCCCGAAGTGGTATACACCGACTATTCGGGCGAGTTGCCCGTGCGCTATTTAACGGGCAAAATGACCTTCGTGCACGACAGACTCGCCATGGCGTTAAAGGAAAACGCGGGCGAGTGCAAGCGGTGCGGCAGAGCCTTTTTAAAGGACGCGCTCACGGGCGGGCAGTGCAAGCTGTGCGCGGGGATAGAAAATCTCGGCGCGGCGGAGAGCGAGCAAGCTAAAAGGCTGTATTCTAAATATAAGAATGCCTTTTCGCACTCGGTAAGGCTCAAACACCTTTTCGACAACAAGTATTGCGTAGAGGACGACACCGCGCTGGTGTTCGCGCTCGGCGGCGATACTTACATAATAAAAAAGTCCGACCTTTCTGAGGATAAGGGCTTTATTAAACAACCGGTCAGGGTAAATTAATATGAAAAACAATTCGGCGGCAACCGCATACGGCGCAAAGGGGTGGGGCAGAAACAAATGGCTGCTTTTGCTCTGCGCGGCGAGCGCGGCGGTAGTGGATATAATTATAATCGCAATGCTCGCGGCGGGCGGCGAAGGGGGCGAATATCTCGCGTGCCCCGTAATTTTGCTTATCTTCGATTTATTTTACTTTGCGGTAAGTCTGTTTTTTACCGATTTCCGCTTTAAGTATTCAATTACCGTGTGGCTTAGCTATATCGTGCTCTATGCGGTGGGCTTCTCGATAGGTCTTTCCATAATTCTGGGCGGCGAGGGCACGGTTTTAACCGACGGCGCACTGATACTTTGGTCGTGTATTCACGCGTTCAATATGGTGTGCGCGGTCGTGTGCGCGCTGTATGCCTCGCGCGTTATCAGAAAGATGTGGTTCGCGCTCGGGTTCGCCGCGCTGTTTGTCATAGGCTCGGTTATATACGCGGGCTATATGTTTGCGGACGGCTTTTTCGGTCAGGGCACGGGCAGACGCACCATAGTCTATTCCTACAACAAGGCTGCGGGTACATACGCCGCCGTCGACGTGCTTTCGGGCAGAAGCGGCAAGGTGGTAATACCCGAAACGTTCAACGGCAAGCCCGTAACGGCTTTGCACTGTCAGCTTTTCACCCGCCCGAATATCTCCGAAGTGGTCATAAATAAGCAGCTCGAAATCACGGGCGTCAACAGTCTTAATTCAACCTGCGATTTTTCAAACCTCACCGTCAAGACGGACAAGGACGGCGTCAATTATTTAAGGAATATCTTTTATTCGACGGGCGTGGAGCACAGCGGCACCGTAAGGGCAAACGCGCTCGCGCTCGCCAACGCGACTTTGCCCGCAAATTTGGCGGAGAACGAGGGATATGTGGCGTTCAATTATGACGCAGCGGACTTCGATACGGTGAGCGGCAACTTCATTCCCGTGTACGTGGGCGATTTAAGCGCTTTCGACGCGGCAAGCTATACCGCGGGGTACGACTACATTGCCCACCGCGAGGACGGCTCGGGCGACAACTACGAGTGGGCGTACAATAACGGCGGCTATATATTCACCGATATCGCGGGCGGGGACGGCAGCGTGTTTAACGGCGTTACAAAAAGCACGGTTGCTTTCGTTAAATTCGAAAAGGTTTACCGCATAAACGTGGACGAAGGCAACGACAAAAAGTACGATATGCACGATAAACAGCCCGAGCTGTGCTACGACACGGTAAACGGAGACAAGTCGCAGTACAAGTACCTTACAATGAAAACGGCGGAAGAGTTTTTGAACGGCTTGACGCCGCGCAAGGGCTTTACGTGCAGATGGCTCTACTACAAAAACGGTTTGACGCAGGACGGCAGATATTTCACCGACTTAACAAAGGTTCTGGACGACGGCATTACGCTGAGCGCGCGGTGGGAGCTTAAAAAGCCCGTGCTTACCGTGGGTACAAATGCGCAAAACAACACGATAACCTACGGCGACGACATTGAGATTTCGGCGCAGACAGAGATAGAGGCGGAGGGCGTTACCCCCGTTTACAGTTGGACTTTCGGGGACGAATACACAGCACGCTGGACGACGGATAGCATAAGCTTAACCCGCCCCAAGGCGACGGAATATGCGGGCAAATACAGCCTTTTAGTCACGTTGGACGGCGGCGAAACAACCTCGCTTACAGAGTTTGCGACAGCCGATATAAACCTTACGATAAACCCCAAACGGTTGGATTTAATCTGGGATTTGCCGCAAAACGCAGTGTACGACGGCACGTTTAAAGACGTATCGGTCAGCTACGACCAAGACCAATTAGTCGAGGGCGACAGCTATACGCCCGTGCTTTCGGGTTTAAGCAGAATAAAGAACGCCGATACCTATAACTATACGGTTCCCGTCGACTTGCTTACGCTTAAAAATTACGATATTCGCAACAGAACGGCAAGCGTTACGATAGCGCCCCGCCCCGTAGAGGTTAGCTGGACTGATTATGAGGGCTTGATTTATAACGGCTCTACGCAGTGCCCCGCGGCTACCGCAAACGGCGTGACGGCGGACGGCGCACTCACGGTAAATGTAAGCGGCGGAAAAATGCACGCGGGAAATTACACCGCGACGGCGAGTATTGCGGACACCAACTATACAGTTACCAACCCCACGCGGCAATTCGGCATTTCGCCCAAACCTATGACCGCGGTCGTGGGCGACGCAACCGTCGTTTACGGCACAAATTCGGTCAGCGCAAAGATAACTTACAACACCGCCGACTTCGCGTCGGGCGACGACGAGTCGGTTATGAAAGCCAACCCCGTAATTACCACCGTGCCCGCCTTGGGCGACGCCGAATACAAGGTCGGCACCTTTGCGGAGGGCGTAAGGTGCGACAGCTTGAATACTAACGACTACGCGGTCACCGTAACGTACGGTGAACTGACGGTAACTCAACGCACCGTAACCATTAACTGGAACGTGCCCGCAAATTTAACCTACGACGGCACGGCGAAGGGCGTTTCCGCTACGGTAGGCAACAGAGTCGGGAACGATAGCGTGACTTTGACGGTCAGCGGCGGCAACGGCGTGACGGCGGACACCTACACGGCGACGGTCACGGCGATAGGCGGAGCGGACGCGGATAACTATAAACTACCCGACACGGTAACAAGGCAGTACACGGTTGCAAAGCGCGCGGCGACGGTTGTGTGGAATTCCCCCGCGAACCCCGTTTACGACGGCGGGGAACATATCGTTACATACACGGTGCAGAACCTCGTTGCGGGCGATGAGCAGTACCTTACCGAAAGCTTTGTTTACCTGAATGCGGGCGAGTACGATTTCAGCATCGCATCCGAATATATTTTAACCAACTATCAGCTTACAAACAACACGCTCAACTTTACCGTTCGGGCGGCAAAGGGCACGGCGGATTTTTATATAAACAGAATAACTTACGACGACTACGATACCGCCGTCCGCGTGGGCGACACCGTAAGCTGGACGGCAAATGCGCATATCCGGTCGGTTACCGTTTATTTAAACGGCGAAATCGTGCCCGATGATAGCGTGGGTACGACGGGGGGTATTTCCGTGCTTGCGGGCAGCTACGAAATTGCCGCGGCGGGCGACTATGTGATAGTGCTCGATATCGGCGGGGAAGATAACAATACGACGCGCGAGAGTGTGACTTTGAAGATGAGCGGCGTTTTGGAGCGCGAGGTGACAGACGATGAAAACTGACGGCGGCTCGAACGAGCTTATATTGGAACTGTACGACGGGCAGATGGCAAGCCTTTCTAATAAGCGGCTTATATCCGACACGGTGCCCGAGCTGAAATTTACGGCACGGGGAAAGGAGCTTTTTGCTCTGTCCGAAAGCTTTTACTGCAAGTGGCTGGAAGGCGGCGGCGACTACGCGCTCGTCGAAAAGGCTATCGCGCTCTGCCGCGAGGCGGCGGCTTTGGGCGAACCGCGGGCGGTAGTTAAAATGGCGTTTTATTACGACAAGGACTATCTTGCCGCCGACCGCACGGAGGAATTCCGCTGCCGCGTCGCGTGCGACTATTATGCAAAAGTTGTTTACTGCGAGGAAACGCCCCGCGCCCTCGACGGCGTTTCGCCCGAAAGCTGGGAAGAGACGCAGCGCACGGCGGCGAGAATGTTCGTGGATATGCTTGCGGGGGCGCAGAAGTCCCTTTCGGACTATACGGAAGGCAAGTACTCGTGCGCCGAAAACGCGCGCAGAATTCTTGCAAAGTACGGCATTGCGTCCGAGCGCGTGAGCCTTGCGGCAAGTCAGTTAAACGACGGCGAAAAGTTTGCCGAAACGGTGCTCATATCGTGCAAACGCAACAGGTCGCGCGCGCCGCTTTTCGGGGTAATCAAGTTGACCGCGGGCGAGGTCTTGCGGGTGTTCGCGCAAAAAAGCGAGGCTATGAAGATTTGCGGCGACGTGAATATCTGGCTCGACGACGACAGCAGAATCGTAAGGGTGAACAACACCTCGGCTTTCCGCGCCTTTTCCGAGAGCTTGCAGGGCGGCGGGATTTGGCTGTATTTCGTAAACAACAACGCGGGTGGGCACAGATACCTTTCGGGCAAGCAGAGGAAGGATTTGTGCGACTTGATGATGAAGGACAGTTTTGCGCGGTTTATCCGCTTAAAAGACAGCTTAACTGAGCGCGGCAAATCGCGCTATATATTCAGCGACGACGACGTGCAGTTCTTCATAAACGGCAAATTAACGCCTGTAAAAAACGCGCTCGACGGACTTATTGACCGCGTAGTATGCGACAACGAATGGGGGAAATTATGACAAAGGAACAACTTTTTAAAATTTTGGACGACAACGGCGTAAAGTACGATAAGACCATCGAACACGAGAGCACCGAGGGATACGTAAGCGACGAGTGTGCCGCCCTTGCCGATAAGATATACGGGGATTTGTACAGGATGGCGCTGTACGGCGTGAACTATGGCTTTTCGAAGTGCGAGGACGACATAAAAGAGCTTATAAAGCTCATCTCGTCGATGATTGCGGGCACGAGCAGAAAGGTTGTGAACCTTGCAAAGACGGATAAAAAGCGCGTTCAGATTGTAAACGACGCGAAATATTTAAAAAAGGAAATAGATATGGATATTTTAAACCAGCTCACGGGCAATTTAAACGACTGCATAAGCGCCGCAGACGCGATTATGACGATAAGAAAGGACAACGAAACTCTCTGCCAAAAGCTTGCCGACAGCAAGGCGGCGCTCGAAGAGATGAAGGAAGTCCTCTCGCACGTGGTCGACGCGCAGAGCAAGAACGCCGCCGAATATCAGGTTAAAATTTTCGAGGCGCTCATGGACTGGCGCGAGGCGGTTTCGCGCTATAACTGCTATTCCGACACGGTAGACGGGCTCAAACGCGCTTTGGACGTTGCCAAAGAGTGGCAAAAGCTTTCGGCTACGGTGAGAAAGAACGCAAAACGGGGCGTCGATTACTACGAGTATAAAGAGGACTGCGACGACGTAGGCTTTATAATTCACGCGGCAAAATTTGCCGAGCGCACCGACGGCATGCGCGAACACTTGAACGATTTCAGAAACCAGACCACTCTGTTATACAGCGTCGAGGCGTTGCAGGGCGAGCTTGCGAGGGTGCAGAACGAATATCTTTCCGAGCGCGACAGAATAAACGCCCGCCTTGCCGAGATTAAGACCGAGACGGACAGCGTGCTATTTTCCTACCAGAACGGCGAGACGGACGCGGTAGAGGCGGATATGAAGGTCGCCGACCTCGAAGACGAGGAGGCGGACCTGAATGAACAGCTTAAAAATTTGCAGG
This sequence comes from Clostridiales bacterium, assembly GCA_023667345.1. GTDB lineage: Bacteria > Bacillota > Clostridia > Christensenellales > Borkfalkiaceae > Coproplasma. The sequence goes on along the minus strand of JAMPAF010000005.1, from coordinate 7,770 downwards.
AAGATTACAACTACGAAAGTCAGGACTTAAAGTTGCAGCTTCGCGACGCTCAGGGCGGCAGCAGAGTGAGGGACAAGATTGCCAAGAACTTCGAGGACTTCGTAAAGAAAATCGAGGCGTACCGCAACACCGACCCCGCAATGTTCGTAATCTTGTGCGAGAGAATAGATTTCAACGGCGTGTACGACACTCTTACGGGCAGACTGAGCGACAAGGACATCGACGAGGTGTACGTATCCGTCGAAACGGTCATCCGCGAGGCGGAGGAGGATATCCGCCGCCAGAGGAGGAATTTGTCAGGCTTCAATAAGATAAACGACAGAATGCGCGAGAACCGCCGCCACGAGGAGAAAATTCTCCGCGAGCAGGAGGAGGCGCGCAGACAGCGTCTGCAAAATCAGACGGGCACCGTACGCGGCGCCGGCGGCGGCGAGGACGAGGCGAAAAAGCGGCTCGAAAGCCGCCTTGCAAGAAGGGCGGGCGGCACTGCGCCGAGCGCGGAGGACAAGAATACGACCGCTCCCTTCAATATCCGCAACGACGATAAGTAATATCTATGCCGACGATAATCGAAACCATTAACGCCGCTTACGGCGTCTATATAAAGAGCTGTTCCCGCGGCGAGTTAGTGGGCGCGGCGGAAAGCCTCGAAGAGCTGTTGGGCGGCACATATGCCGCGGCTATCAACGCCGAAAACCGCGAAAACGCGCAGTTTTTAAGGTTAAAGCTCTGCCTTAAAGCCCTTGCCTCGGAGTATTTCTGCGAGGGGTACGAGCACGCCGATTTTCTGGCTCTCGAAAGGTTTTCTGCGGACGCGCGTTCGGAGTGCGAAAAGCTCGGCTTTAAAAAGACGGGCGATTTGATTGCACGCGTGTGCAAGTGCGCAAAGGATACCGACGCGGTCATGGCGGACGCCGTCTCGTTAAAGGGGCGGCTTATGGACGGCGAGGGGCGAATAGTCGCGCAGAACGCCGACGAGTGCCGTGCTGTATCTTCCGAGCTTTCGGGTAAAATCGCGCAGATAGAAGGGCTCGGCTTGCCCGAAAATCTCTTTTCCGACGGCGCAGTTTTCCCCAATATAAAGGAGCAGATTATCGCCGATATAAGGGAGCTGTGCGCGGCGGCTGACGGCGCGGCGGCGGCACTTTTTGCGGAGCAGGTGCAGGGCTTTATGCGCACCGCGGCGGAGGATATAACCGAGGATTTGGGCAGAAAGAGGTACGAGTATTACCCGACTGCCGACGTAACCGATTTGGCGCGCGCACTCGTGCTGTTCACGCCCTTTTCGGGCGAGGCGGAGCTGTTCACCGCGGTATACTCGCGCGGGGCGAAGATTTATAAGTTACAGGCTTTGGCTTTCGAAAACGCAGAAAGCGGAGCGGTTACCGAATTTTTCAACAGCTTAAAAAGGGCGGGCGCGGACGTAATAATTTACGGCATGCCGCACTTCCGCGCGGGCAACAAGGGCGATTTTTACCGCGCCGTAATGCGCTTTTGCAAGGACGGCAGGCGGGCTTACATAGTCGCCGACGACGGCACGCGCGGCGTCTACGACGAGGCGGTTAAAGCGGCAAGCGGCGATTTATCCCCGCTCGATATCAGCTTTTTATACCTTTCGATGCCCGATTTCAACGCGACGAAGGAGCTTTTGACGGAGCTTAAAATGCTTCCCGATGGCGACGACGGCGCGTACATAAAGGAAAATCTGCCATTTTGCGGGTATGCTGGGCTGAACGAGGCTGTAAAAGCTTTCAACGCGGGCGCGGACTGGAAGGAAATAGCGGCGGACATATCCCGCATAAATTCCCCCGCGGCGCAAAAATATATGCTAAAATTGCCGCGTCAGGCACTGTTTATCGACGGCGGCTGGGGCAACTATCACGACGACGTGGTGGTAAACAAGGCAAAGCGTTTCGACTACGACGACATAAAGGCGGTCAATCCGGATAATATCCGCAAGATTGCCGAGGGCAATTTCACGATTTTCGAAAAGTGCGCCTCGATTTGTATGTACTGCCTTTTGAGCGGAGCCGCCGCCGACGACTGGAAAACCTTCCCGCCCGAGCTTAAAAAAGAGCGGATAGCCGAGGCTACGAAGCTTGTAATGCGCACGCTCGGCGTGGATACGGTGCCCGTGGTGGAAATTGCCGAAAATCTGTCGGGCGGGGCGTTGGGGCTCTGCTGCGACGGCGGCAAAAAAGTGCTCTATAAGGAAAGTCACGTAAACAATCTGAGCGGCTTGGCAAACACAATCTGTCACGAGTGCTACCACGCCTTTCAGCATTTCTGCATACAGGCGGGCTGGCAGGAGTGGTACGCGTCCGAGCTGTATATAACGCGCGGGCGCATAGCCGAGTGGCAGTACAATTTTTCGAACTACGTAACCAGTACCAAAGGTTACAGCACGTACGCCGTGCAGATTGTCGAGAGCGACGCGAGGGCGTTCGCCAACGACTGTCTGGGCGCAGACGGCAGTGCGGGCGTAATTTTAAACGCGGTCGATTTAGACTGACGGCAGGCGGGAATAATGAAAGACACACAGTATTTAGACGGCTTTATCGGCGAGCTTCTGCACATAAACGAGGTTGCCGACAACAAGCTTATAGATTTGAATGCGGGCGGAGGGGCAACCTTCACGCTCACTCACGCTTGCGTCGATTTGAGTGCGTACGCAACCGCAACCGCCGCGGAAAGGTTTGGCAAAACGGGCAACACCGTGCTTTTGGACAGCGCGCTTTCGGGCGGCGAACAGCGCGTGACGACCGGTTCCAATACCTTCTACTGGCAGTCGTGGGACGGCAAAAAAGATGTAAAGGCGTTGCACGCGTTCATTACGGGTGCGCGCAAGGATTTGATAGCCCGCGGCAACAACCCCATGTTTCTGAGCATAGGCGCGCTCAAATGGCGGGTGAGCGTAAAGGAGCAGGGCAAGGAAATTTTAAAGGATATAACCACGCCCTTTCTCATTTACCCCGTAAAGCTTGTCGCCGCGAGCAATTCCGCGCCCGTTTCGATAGAGTTTATCGCCGACGACGTCTATGTAAACCCCTGCCTTACGGCTAAGCTTGCGCAGAGCTTTTCAAAGGAGCTTGCCGAAGGGTTGCCCGCGGTGGGCGCGTCGCTTTCAGACCCCGTAGATTTGGCGGCTCTCGGCGACGGCGCGGCATATTTTAAAAGGGTCGCGGAATATATCCGCAGCTGTAACCTGTACGACGGCAAGGACGGCACCCTTTTCGAGTTCGATAAGGATATAATCGCCGTTTCGCAGTACAAGCACGACGAGTTGTGCACATACTACGACATACGCCGAAATAAAGACAAAATTTATTCCCACCCCTTGGTTGAAAAGATTTTCGAAAAGTCGTCGCCCGACGGGTTCGGCGGCGCGCATATGCTGCCCGAGTTCGTGTTGCCGCGCGACAGCGTTCAGGAAAAGATAATATCGGACGTTACGGGCGGGCGGTCCGTGATAGTCAAGGGACCGCCGGGTACGGGCAAAACGGTCACCATCGCAAATATGCTCGCCGCGCTTTTGTCGCAGGGCAAAAGGGTGCTGTTTGCAAGCAAAAAGATATCCGCGCTCACCGAAGTTTACGCAAAACTGCCCGAGCCGCTTCGCAAATTCACCATGCTTTTGGACAGCGAAACGGAGAAGAGCGCGGCAAAACTCAGCCCCGAGGATATCAAGCAGGATTTCAAGCGGCTGATTGCCGATTGCAAGGAGTACCGCGAAAACGCCACGTTGGAAGCGGACGCGAAGCAGGCGACTGCGGAGAGGGCAAAGGCGATGCGCGCCCTTTCCGCCTATGCCGAGCTAATGTTCAACGACAAGTGCATCGCGGGTGACAGCTTTTACAGCGCGCTGGCGCAAGCGTGTTCGGATAGCTTGCCGACGGTGGAGTTTGCGGGCGAAGAGCAGATAAAAAAGGTCACGCGCGAGCAGTACAATGCCATGCTCGAAAGCGTTGCCGAGGCTGAAAAGGCGTTCGCCGTTCTGACGGACGGAGGCAGACACGAGGCTTATAAATCGCCTTGGTTCGGCATAGATTTATCGTGCGACAGCGAGGGCGCGGTAGGTGCGTGCACGGCTCTCGGCGACGGCGCGGAGAGAGTTTTTGCCGAGGTTTGCGGCGCGATAGAGGGCTCGGGCGCGGACGTTAGTGGGTTCACCCTTGCGGCGGTTGCGGGCGCGGCTAAGAGCGCGCTTGCGGGCGACGCGGTCAAGGCGATTGCCGAAAGCGACGGGTGCGCGGCTCTCGTCGAAAAAATCAGACAATGCCTTGCGGATTTGGAAAAATGCACGGCGGCGCCTTTGAGTTTAAGCGAAGAAACCGCGGCGCGGCTTGGGGAAACAGCCGAAAAGCTTGAAGCCCTTTCCGCGTACCGTCCGCTCACATTAAAAGAAATTGAGCTCATATGCGCAAATGCGCAGTTGTTCGATAAGTTGGGGGACGACGCTTACCGCTCGCTCGTCTCTGTTTTGGATAAGATTAAGGGCGCGGAAAAAGACGCCGAAGAGCTTCTCGGGAAGTGCCGCGAAACCTTCGGGGAAAGTCAGCTAAACGGCGGCAGCGAAGTTATAACCCGCGCGGCAACCGCCCTTTCGCGCTACTTTGAAAACTGCCCCGAAAAGCCCAGAACTTTCGACTTTAAGGCAAAGAAAGCGTACACCTCTTTGTGCGGGCTAAGCTACTTAAAAAACCCTTCGTTCAAGGATATTGTGGGGGCAACCGGGCTATATTGCCGTGCGGAAGCGTTAAAGGGCGAGATTGAAACGGGCAAAGAGAGCCTTTGCAAGATATTCAGAACAAGCCTTTCGGACGAACAGTTTTCGTGCATACGCAAAGTTTCGCAAAGCTGTGCAAGTGCGCATTTAAGTGCAAAAGCATACGTAGACGGATTGTGCGAAAAAGCGGAATTTATAAGCGGCTGTTTTGCCCTTGCGGGCGGCGCGGAGGGCGCAACCCTCGGCGAGCTTTCGGACGGTTTGAACGCCGCGTACCGCCTTGCTTTGCTTTCGGACGCTCTCACCGCTTTCAATAAAATTTATACGGTTTACGAAAGCGGCGACAGGGGAAACGAAAGGCGGGTTGCCGAAAGTTTGGCGGGCGCGGCGGAGTTTGTTTTGGCGTGCAAGCGGCAAAACTTAAACGGCGGGGATGCCGTCAACGCGTATAGTAAGTTAAACGCGCTCGGCGTAAAGCTTGCGGATAAGGCGGATAAAATTATCGACGGCTTAAAGCAATTCGGCGCGAACTATTTTAAAAATTACTACTCAATCTGCGGGGGCGACTGCACGTTTGCCGACCTTAAAATTTTAAGCGCGCAGTCGGCTAACAGAGAGACGCTCGCCGCCGCGGCAAGCTATACGGCGATAAAGCACAGCCCCAAAAACGCGCTTGCGCTCAGCGAGTTTTTATACCCCTTCGAAAAGGGGGAAAAGCTGCCCGACGGCGCAAGCTTCAAGGACGCGTTCGCGCACTCGTTTTTCACACTCGCGGTGCGCGCGAAGAATTCGGAACTCGGCATTTTGCGCAACGGTATTGGCGCAAGGGCGCGCGGCAATTTCGATAAGCTCGAAGAGGCGGATAAAAAGCTGTGCGGGCTGAACGCAAAGATAATCGAGGGCAAGTGCCTCTCGCGCATAAAGCCCGACGACGGCGATTTGATTTTCGTCGAGGACAGAAACCCTTCCGAAAATCTGCGCCTTATGTTCAAGCGGCATGCGGCGGCGATATTAAAGTTAAAGCGTTGCCTTATCTTATCGCCATACACGGCGAGCCTACTTTTCGACGGCAAGGAGTATGAGGACTTCGATGTGCTGATTGTCGACGAGGCAAGTCAGCTCGAACCCGCGCTAATTCTGCCCGTTTTGTTCCGTTCGAAACAGTGCGTCATCGTCGGCGACGAGTGGCAGATGCCGCCTATCAAGCACTTTGCAACCCTGTCTCCCGTTGCGGAAGGGGACGGCGAGGGTTACTATTCGCTCGAAAGCGAAATTTCGGTTTTGGGACTCGCTTTAAGAAACGGCGGCTTCCCCGTCGAAGAGCTTGTCTGCCACTATCGCAGTAACACCGAAAGCCTTATAAGGTTTTCGCAAAAGCTCTTCTATCCGAATATGCGTACCTTCCCCGCGCCCGTGCCCGCAAGGCTCGCGGAAAAGGGAGCGGCGGGGCTCGGCATAAAGGACGTGTACGTCGAAAACGGCGTGGTGTGCGCGGGCAAGAACATTGCCGAGGCGGACAGAGTTGTCGAAGAATTAAAGCTGCATTTCGACAATTATTACGACCCGAAAACGTATACTCTTTCCGTGCCCGTGGGCGTAGTTGCTTTCGGCGAGGCGCAGTGCTCGCTTATCCGCTCAAAGGTGCAAGCCGATACGGCGCTCAATAAAAAGATACAGAGTGCGCTCGAACACTTTGACGACCTGTCTGAAAAGCTGATATTTTTCAAGACTATCGAAACGGTGCAGGGGCAGGAGACGGGGCACCTTATCCTCTCGCTCACGCACGGCAGACGCGAAAGCGGGCTGTATATGCACTTCGGTCAGCTCAATCAAGGCAAGCTCGGCAGATGCATTTTCAACGTCGCGGTAACGCGCGCGCAGAGTATGGTCACGGTAATACACTCGGTGCGCGCCGCTGAAATCACGGCGGAAAACATAAGCTATATAAGGGAATATCTCGAAACGGCGGCGCGGTTTGCGCAGGGCGAGAGCGGGCAGTTTGTGTGCGGAGCCGCGGAAAACGGCTTTATAAAGAGCGTCGCGGACTTCATTATATCCAAGGGAATCGCGCCCGAACGCGTCGTTATAAACTACGGCGTAACCGAGGGGTCGGTCAGAATTCCCATCGCCGTGCTCGATAAAAGCCTGTCGCGCGCCCTGCTCGGCGTCTGGTGCGAAAAGCCCGTGGGCGGCGGATACGATTTCCTCGACTACAATATGCGCTATCTCTCCTCGCTTAAATCGCGCGGGTGGGCGCTGCACGGGATATTCATTCACGACTGGGTGGATAACAATTTAAACGAAAGGCAGTCGCTCGAAAAGGCGCTGACGGATATTATCAACGATAAGGAGAACAGTTAAATGGCAAAGACACAGCTTAAAGATTACAACAGCTCGCGCGGGCGCGTTGTGGAAGAGCGTATGAACGAGGCGGAGCTCAAATCCCGCCGCGAAAACCAGACGGTGGCTATGGACGAAAAAATTAAGGAGCTTGCCGACAGAGCCATCGAGTTTTACGATATGTACGGCGCGGAGGACTACCGCTATCAGATGATGGTGACCTTTTTGGACGTCGCCTTTCAGATGAAAGACGCAATCACGCTCATTTCGTCGGTGCAGGTGGCGACCTCGTACCTTTCGACGGCGATACAGTTTATCGACGACTCGATTTTATATGAGGACACATTCAACGAACAGTTGCTGTCGCGCAGCTACGGTCCCTTTGCGCGTCTCAAACGCAAGATGATGATGAGAAAAGCTACGCGCAACAACCGCCGCCGCCTCGACACCGCGATAAAGAATATGACCGCGCGCGTCGAAATGGCTCACGAGATTACCGAGTCTCTGCGCGTCGGGTTCGAAAAGATGCGCACGTCTATGGCGCGTTCGGACGAAAAGCGGCGCAAAAAGGAAGCTAAGCGCGCGGAAAAGAGCGGCGCTCCCGCACCCAATCAGGAGCGTGCGTTAAGGTATATCGAAGAGGTGAGGGGAGGCAAGCCCGCTCTATGGGTATTACCGTAGAGGAGTAAGAAGGGCTTTATAGG
>JAMPAF010000004.1 GCA_023667345.1 Clostridiales bacterium | reverse complement strand
AGGTTGTAGAACAGACTGCAACCGCGGAACAGACCGCGCGCGAGGTTGTAACCGAACGCATTGTCGAAAAGGTTGTTATAGTGGAACAGCAAAAGGCTGAACCCGCAGTTGTCGCACAACCCGCACCTCAACAGATTGTTGAAGAAGCGGCGGTAGCGGAAGAGGACGAAGAGCAAACCGAGGGCGAGGACGGTTTCGTAGTTGTGCAAGACGGAATAGTATTCAACGACAGTAAGACGATAACCGAGCTGTACGAAGAACTTTCGCCCGAGCAGCAGAGCTATTTTGACGAGCTTCGCGAAGAGGCTTTGACTAAGCCCGACGCGGAACTTGCTATTGCGAAGAATTTCGTGACGGTTAAAATCGGCAAGCGCAATTTGATAAAATTGCTCATAAAGCGCGGTGTAACCGTGGCGGAATTTATGCTCGAAAACGAGGCGTTGAAGCAACTGCGTTTAAGCAACACGAACAAGCGCGGCAAGTCCTCGATTAAGGTAAAGCCGACGGTTGTGCAGGTGCTCGACCTTGCGTCTCTGAAAGTCGCGGTTGATATGATTAACCTTTCCTACGAAGAGATAATGATGGACTAAGGCAGGGTGTCCCTGCACCCAAGTTCTTTAATAGCTTTGCAGTATTAAAGGCTTGCGTACAACAAAACAAAAAAAGCCGACGGAAATTATTCCGTCGGCTTTTTTAAATGTGCAATTCGCAATTCATAATTCACAATTCGCAATTGCGTCGGGATAGTAACCTCGGTGTCATTCTGAACGTAAGTGAAGAATCTTTTTCTGATACATTTCCACCTTAATTAACATTTATTGCGATGTAAATAATTTTGCGCGAGAAAAGCGCGCAAAAAGATTATCACGGTTTTTGCGGCTAAAAGCTTAAACGTTTCAAACAAGTTCGCAGTGCCACAAAAACCTCATAATGACGGGAGCAGGTATTGCTTCCCGCTATTCTGCGTCGCCGCTAAATGGCTAAAACTTGCTTTTATTCTTCGTCGTCGCCGTCTTCGGCGGGTTCGCTCCGCTTGTCCTTTAATTTCTTTTGGGGCTTATTCTTGTCTTTTTTCGACCCGATAAGCGATATATACATTATCGCAACAATTACAAGCGCAACTATAACTATCGCCAGCACGACCGAGACGACGTTGGTTTCGTAACTGAATTCCTTGTCGCCGTTTTCGTGCGGCTCGTTGTCCTCGGCGCTGAAAGAGTACGGCGTCAACTTGTTCGCCGCCACAAAGCCCGTCTTTCCGTCCTGCATTTTAACTCTGTAAAATTTAACGCCGCCGAACTCGAATTTCTCGGTGACCTCAACATGGTTGTCCGCGCCGCTAAATAAATCTGCGATTTCGGTGCTCTCGCACATAAAGGGGCAGGCGTAAACCTTAGTGTTCTCGCTGGCGTAGGCGGCGAGCCTTTTTCCGTCAGAGCCTATCGCCCAATCGTTTTTCTGCGAAGAGGGGGTGGGGGGATTGAGATTGTCGGTGGCGGTAATAAACATTCCGTCGCTTGCCGCTACAACCGAGGTTTTGCCGCTCTCGCACAGCACGATGCAGGGCTTATCGACGTTGGCTTTTTCGGTATACAGCGGTATAAACGTGTCGCCGGCATCCGTTCCGATTGCGTCGGGGTTTATTTTTGTGTAGTATCTGCCGCTCTTTATTTCGGTGGTTTTAATTTCGTAGTCCGCCGCGGTGAGCTTTTGGGCAACGTCGCCGCACAGTATGTTTTCAGCCTCTTTAAAGTCGGTGTAGTCTACGTCGACCAAATCGGGTTCGGCTCCGTTAAACGTGTATAAAACGTTGTCTTTTATGGCGTACGCCTTGTCGTCGAAAACTTTTAAGTTGTAAAAGTCGGTGCCCAAAACTTCGTGCCCGTCGCCGAAAAAGTAGTGCAGACCGTCGTTGGAAAGTCTGTATTCCTCGTCCGTAGAAAGCTTTACTACGTTACTTTGTTTGGGGAATTCGTGGGTGACCGTTCTGTTGTATTCGGGGAAGAGGAAAATGCCTTCCGTCTTTACGTCGAGGTACAGCTTTTCGCCCTCGAAATCGAGCCTTTCGATTCTGTTTGAGCCCGAATAGGGGTGCTCGTCGTCGAGCTTGCGGTCGCCGTTTTCGCCCGTGTACAGCAGATAGACGGAGGCGTAGGAAGCGAAAGCAATTCTGTCGCCGCTTACGGCGTAGTCGGTAATCGGTTTAACCTCGTCGAACGTAAGGCGTTTTTCGAACGGCTGAACCGTTTCGCCGCCCTCGCCTGTCGTCTCGACGGGGTAATCGGTCGTTTTGCCGCCGCTCTCCGCGGCGAAAACCGTGCCGAAAGGTATTGCGCAGGCGGCTATTAGCCCTGCAAGCGCGATTGTGATTGCCTTGTTTGCCTTCATATAAAAAATTATAACACTTAATGTTCGGCTTGTAAAGGATTTAAAACGTGTGTTGCAAAGCCTTTACTTGCCTAATTCACATTTTTTTATTGCCAAAACCTTTAAATTTATATCAAAAATTTTTTAATTATGCGTTTTTTGTCATATTTAGGGTGTATAATACAAACATAAATAAGAACAAACGTTCGTAATCGTTCGGTTAAGTTTACGGTTTCGGAGGTGGCTCGGAGGGGAGCGGCGGTGAAAATCAAGCTTTTAATGAAATTTTACTTTTCGGCGGGCAGTCTCAACGGGACTCTCGACAATATAATTACCAATCTCGCGCTGGCGGCGGGGCGGGACGTGTACGCGGGGTGCGAAAAGTACTTCGGTAAGATAAGCCGAGTCGTGGAGGATAAGCGGACGCTTAAAGAGCTTTGGGCGCGGCTCGACGGCATTTTAGGCAAGATGACCGAAAAGGACAGGGCGGCGTTGAGGGGGTATGCGGCGGCGCGCGGCGGCGTTAAGGGAGAGGAGAAGAAGGAAATTCACCGCGCGGCGGTCAAGTTTGCGCGAAGGGCGGCGGGGCTGTTGGCGGGCGGCGGCGAACTGTATTCGGCGCTCTGCGCATACCGGTGCTTGATAGCCGACTACTGACGGTTGGGAAAGCGGGCAAGGGGCGGACTACTTGCTTTCCCCTTGCGTAAAGGGGAAAGTACCTCGAAGAGGGGATAGAGGTTACGCCCTCGGGAATAGCTTCAACCTCTTCCGTCACCGCGTTGGGCGCGGCGACACCTTCCCCTTCAAAGTGGAAGGCGAGAGTAAGGGCGGATTAATTTCGAATTACGCATTGCGCATTGCTTTCAACCGTCGATTTTCGGCTTTTTGGTGGTGAAGTAGATAATCAGAATTATGACTACGGAAAGGGACGCGATGACGATAAACGCAACGGTGGCAAAGTTGACGGGCGAGCCGCCGCCCGCCCCGCTACCGCCGTCATCGGGTGTGTGGGTGGGAACGTTCAGTTCGTAGTCGTCGAACGCGCCCTCGATATAGCCGAACGAGCCTTGGCAGTAGACGTAGGAATAGTCCACGCCGCCCGCCTCGTACGAGCCGTAGTATGCGGCATCGAGCGCGATTTCGGAGAGTACGGGCAGGGAAGAGGGGTTGCCTCCCGCCGAAAAGCTTACCCTGACCGTCTTGTACAAAAACGTGGTCTGCGGGGTGCCGTACTCGGGGGTGAAATGCTCCTTTTTGCAGTAGCCGTAAACCGCTTTGTACACGCCCACGTCGCTTAAATACTTCGCGTAGTACCAGTCGCCTTCCTCGCGCAGAACTTCCACGCAGTAGGTGTACGGCACGGCGAAAAGCGAGGTGTTTTCGCTTCTTTCTGCACAGAAATACGCCTCTTTGTCGATAGCCCTCGCGTAGGTCGGAGCGGCGGCAAACGCCGTCTTGCAAGGCGCTACGGCAAGTATTAAAATCACACAAAAAATCGCAACCGTAAGGCGTTTCATAATAATGAATTATACCTTACGGCGAAAAGAAAATCAACGGGTATTTTGTCATAAAAGGTCTATGAATAGAGAAGAAATTTTAAACCGCATTACCGAGATAGACAAGGAGCTTTTACGGCGCAAAAGGGATACGGCGGCGCTCGACAGCTACAACACGGGCAGAAAAAAGCACAAAAAACAGCTTGCGTTCCACAAGTGCAAAAAGCGGATACGCTGGGTATTCGGCGGCAACCGCTCGGGGAAAACCGAGTGCGGAGCCGTGGAGACGGTGTGGCTGTTGCGGGGGATTCACCCCTACCGCAAAAACCGCCCTGACGCGTTCGGGTGGGCGGTATCGCTCTCCCAACAGGTTCAACGCGACGTGGCACAGAGCAAGATTTTAAAGTATCTGCCAAAGAGCTGGATAGCCGATATCACAATGCTTTCGGGAAGAAAGGACGCGCCCGCCTCGGGCATTATCGACCAGATAAAGATTAAAAACGTGTTCGGCGGGATATCCACGCTCGGATTTAAAAGCTGCGACCAAGGTAGGGAAAAATTTCAGGGCTCGTCGCTCGATTTCGTGTGGATTGACGAGGAGCCGCCGCGCGATATCTACGAGGAGTGTTTAATGCGCGTTATGGATAAAAAGGGGGACATTTTCGGCACGATGACCCCTTTGAAGGGCGAAACGTTTATCTATAACGAAATTTATTTAAACCGTCGCAATAACCCGCAGGTGTGGTGCGAGTTTATGAGCTGGGAGGACAACCCATATCTTCCGAAGAGCGAGATTAAACTTTTGTCGCAGTCGCTCGACGGGGCGACGCTGGACAGTAGAAAATACGGAAAGTTTTCGAAGGGGGCGGGGCTCGTATATCCCGAGTTCGATGTAAGCGTGCATGTAATCCCGCCCTTCCCCGTGCCAAAGGAGTGGCAGGAGAACATTTCGATAGACCCCGGCTTAAATAATCCGCTGTCGGCGCACTGGTACGCGGTCGACTGGGACGGCAACGTTTACGTGGTTGCCGAGCACTTCGCGGCGGGGGCGGATATCGACGCTCATGCGCGTTCGTTAAAGGATATATCCGCACGAATCGGGTGGAAAACCGATTCAAAGGGCAGAATTTCGGCGCTTATAGACAGCGCGGCGAACCAGCGCACGCTCGCCTCGGCAAAGAGCGTTGCAGAGCTTTTCTGCGAAAAGGGGATACTCGTAAACTCGAAGGTGAACAAGGACGTTTTTGCGGGTATTTGCCGCGTTAAGGAATACTTAAAGCGGGGCAACGGACTTCCCGATATCTATATTTTCGACACGTGCAAAAATATGATTGACGAGTTTACGCGCTACCGCTGGTCGGACGGCGACAGCCCCGTAAAGGTGGACGACCACTGCATGGACGAGCTGAGATATTTTATAATGTCCCGCCCGCGCCCCGCCCAAAAGGCTGCGGAGGAAAATGCCGTCTATGCCGACAAAATGAGAAGAATAAGGAGGTTGAAGAAAAGGGGTGGACCGTGACAACGTAAAAGAGGCGCTCACAAAGTGCGCGGTGGGGCTGTCCGCAAGCGAGATTATCGAGGAATTTGCCGTGGATAACGGGGAGTTGAAGCTCGTCAAAAAGAAGGTGACGAGGCGGGATATTCCGCCCGATATCAAGGCGGTTAAAATGCTACTCGACAGCGAGGCGGGCGAGGGGCTTTCCGACGAGGAACTCGCCGCGGAGCGCGAAAATCTTATAAAGATGTTAAAGGAGGGAAACTGTGACTGACAGTAACGACAAAAAGGCAAGGGAAGAAGAGGCCCTTATCGAAGAGGTGTACGCCGACTTTAAAAGGCGGCAGGAAGAGCGCAGGCGCACGGAGCGCGGCTGGCAATTAAACGTAAACTTCGTAAACGGCAACCAGTACTGCGACGTGAACGCGCTCGGCGAGATAGAGGGGGAAAGCGGCGGGTACTTCTGGCAGCAGAAGCGGGTTTTTAACTACATCGCGCCCACGATAGACATGCGCTGTTGCAGACTTTCGGGCATTCGCCCGAGGCTTGCGGTGAGGGCGGCGAGCGAGGACGACGAGGACAGACGCTCGGCAAAGCTCGCATCGGCAATTTTAAACGCCGCGTGCGAGGACTGCGATATCGACGGCGCACTCACCAAAGCGACCGTGTGGTCGGAAACGTGCGGCACGGTGTTTTACAAGGTTATCTGGGACGGCTACGCTGGCAACGAGATAGGTAAAACTTTCGACGGGGCGAGCGTAAAAGAGGGCAAGGTGAGGGTGGCAGTCGTCTCGCCGTTCGAAATTTACCCCGACTCGCTTTCCGAGGAAAATCTGTACAACCAGCCGAGCATAATCCACGCGAGAGCCGTGCCCGCGGACGATATTTTTACGGCGTACGGGGTGCGTGTGGAGGGGCGCGATATCGACGAGTACGCCCAAAGCCGCGCGGGAATTTCGGTGAACGGCGGCGGGCTGAGCGGCAGGGAAATAAACGCCGTAAAGCACGGGTACGAGGTGGTAATCGAAAGATATACCCGCCCCAATTCGGCGTTCCCCGACGGAAGGTTGACGATAGTGGCGGGCGGAAAACTGCTGTTCGACGGCGAACTGCCCTTTATAAACGGCGACGGCGGCACGCGAACATACCCCTTTGCGGTGCAGTATTCAACGCCCGTCGCGGGCTCGTTTTTCGGCTCGTGCGTGGTGGAAAGGCTTATCCCCGTACAGCGTGCGTACAACGCCGTAAAAAACCGCAAGCACGAATTTTTAAACCGCATTTCGATGGGCACCGTCGCCGTGGAAGAGGGCTCGGTGGATACCGACGAGCTCGTCGAGGACGGGCTCGCCCCCGGCAAGGTAATCGTGTACAGACAGGGCGCAACCCCGCCCGAAATGCTCACGCTCGGCAGCGTGCCTTCCGAATTCATGCAGGAAGAGGAGAGGCTCGAGAGCGAGTTTTACAAAATTTCGGGCACGACGGACATCACGCAGGAGGGCAACGCGTTCACCGCGGTCACCTCGGCGACGGGTCTGCAGCTTATTATCGAGCAGGACGAGGCGAGGCTCAACGTCTGCTACGAGCAGATACGCTCCGCATTAAAATGCGTGGGCAGAATGATGCTCAGGCTGTACCGTCAGTTCGCGTCGAACGTGCGCCTCATCAAATTTGCGGGCGGCAACGACGCACTCTCGTGCATAAGCTTCAAGGGCAGCGACATTACGGGCGACGACGTCGTGTTGGAAGCGGACAGCGACATAAACATGACGCCCGCGCGGCGCAGAGCGGTCATCTACGACATGATAGACAAGGGGCTGTTTTCGGACGGGAACGGCAGAATAAGCCAGAACGTAAAGGGGCGGCTTTTAAAGTCGCTCGGCTACAACGGCTACACGGGCGGGCGCGATTTGGACGAGCTCCACAGACAGCGTTGCGCCGAGGAGAACGACGCACTCAAAAACGGGCGGAGCGCGGAGGTGCACGGCTACGACGACCACGCGGTGCATATCGAGGAGCACACGGCTTTTCTTTTGACCGAAAAGCTGACACCCGAACAGGAAGAGCGCATATGCGCACATTTAGACCAACATAAAAATAAAACTTCGGAGGTAAAAAATGAAGGATAACCAATTACGAAATGAGCCGGTTACGGCAGACACCGCGGAGGCGGAGAGGGAGAATGCTGCGGCGGAACTGGGCAAGTTTAAGGACGTAAAGGCCCTTATGGACGCCTATCAGGCACTGGAAGCCGAATTCACCCGACGCAGTCAGCGGCTGAAAGAGCTTGAAGCGAAAAAGGATACGGAAGCGCCCGCTAAGATAAGTGCGGAAAACGCGGAAGTTCCCTCGCAGGAAGGCGAAAAGGAAAGCGGGGCGGGGGTAAGTTTATCTTCGCTCGGCGACGAGGTTAAAAACGCCGTTATAGAGGAGTACTTAAACGGCGTGTTCTCAAAACGCGGCGTGCCGTTCGTGACGGGCGGCGGCGCGGTCGCAACGCAGCGGCGCACTCCGTCCACTTTAAAGGAGGCGGGCGCGCTTGCGGGTAAACTTTTTTCAGACAAGGAGGAAAATTAATTGATTACTATTACAAACGCCGACGCGGCTTTAAAAGACTACTATCTCGACGCGGTAAACGCACAACTTTCGGGTGAGGTTTCGCCCTTCTTCAACGCCATCGAAAAGACGGGCGAAAACGTTTTCGGCAAGGACGTAAAACTTGCAATCGCCAAGGGCGGCATGGCGGGCGTGGTTGCGGGCGCGGAGGACGGCGAACTGCCCGCTCCCCGCTCCAACCGTTACTTCGGCGTAACGCTGCCTTTAAAAAACATTTACGGCACGATTGAAATTTCGGACAAGGCTATGCGCGCTTCCGAAAATTCCGCGGGCGCGTTCGTAAATCTTTTAAACGCCGAAATGGAGGGGCTTGTCGCGGGTGCGAAAGCCAACTTCGCGCGTATGCTCTACGGCGACGGCAACGGACTTTTATGCACCGTCGTCTCCAAAAAGTCGACAAAGGTGCTTGCCGTCAACAACGCCAAAAGCTACTTCAAGGGCTTAAAGGTTAAAGTGGGAACGGGCGAAAACGTCATTGCCGGCGTGAATACCGAAAGCGGGGAGTTGAGCTTCGAAAACGTCATATCCGACAGCTTTTCGGGCGGCGAAAAGATTTGCATTGCAGGTGCGGAAGGCAACGAGATTATCGGGCTTTCGGGCATATTCGACGGCGCGACGCTCTACGGCTACAACAAGAGCGACGAGAGCTATTTTCAGCCGTACATAAAGCACATATCCGGTTCGTCTTTGACCGAGAGCGACATTGTGGACGTAATCGACGCGATAGAGGAGAGCGCGGACGGCAAGGTGAATATGATACTCTGCTCGCACAGAGTGAGAAAGCAGATAGCCGCGCTTATGAGCCCTTCGAGAAGGATTGTGAACACCGCGGAAATCGCGGCGGGCTATTCGAGCATCGTTATAAACGACGTGCCCGTTTACGCAGATAAGTTCTGCCCCGACGACAGAATTTATTTCGTGAACACCGCCGACTTCGTGTTAAATCAGCTTTGCGACTGGGCGTGGCTCGAGGACGAGGGAGGCAGAATTTTAAAGCAGGTCGCGGGCAAGGCGGCGTATTCGGCAACGCTTGTAAAGTACGCCGAACTCGTGTGCAAAAAGCCCTGCGGTCAGGGCGCGATAGTGCTCGACAAAGCCAATTAATCTTTGAGGAGGCGCAATGAAAGTTATAGATATTATTTGCGAAACAATGCGCCTTACGGGTAGAGCGGCGGCGGCTGACAGCATGGAGGACGACAGCGAAACCGACGAGGCAGTGCGCTTAAAACGCGCACTGCTAACCTACCTCAACGCGGTTTTGGACGAGCTGGCGCGCGGTTACTTTCCGCTGGATACCGAGGAGGAAATGTACTCGGAAAACGGTGTTTACGCCTTTGCGGACTTTTTAAAAGCGCCCGTTAAAATTAAGCGCGTAACCGACGGCGAAAATGCGGTTGAGTGGCACATATACCCCGACTATTTGCATACGGGCTGTAAAAAAATCACCGTTTACTACGAATATCTGCCGCCTGTGCTCGGCGAAAACGACGAGTTTTTCTATCCCGTTTTTGCCGTAAGCCCGCGGCTTGTGGAATACGGCATGGCGGCGGAATACTTTTTGGTTGCGGGCGACAGCGAGGCATACAACGTGTGGGAAGGAAGATACCGCGCTGAAATCGAAATGCTGCTCTCGCGCAGCAGCGTTAAGGAAAGAATACCGCCGAGGCGTTGGATTTAAGGGGGCGGCTTATGCACAGACACTCATTTAAAACGCCCCGAACGTTTAAATCAAAGACCGAAAAGACGGTGATTATAGGCGGAAACGACGACTTTTGCGCAGAACGGTACGGGTATAAACGGGAAATAAACGGAATTGCGCCGTTGCCGTACTTTAAAAGGCTGTCGCCGAGTATAACGTGCGCAAACCTCGTGCGCGTCGAGTACGCGCCTTTTTGTGACCGCGTGATTTTAATGTCGGGCACGGGCTCGCTGTACGGCTGGGATACGATTAGTCGGACCTCGACCGTAAGTTACGGCTCGGTGACCTCCGGCAGCTATCCGCGCGTGCACTGCTACGTGAGCGAGGGCAACAACTATTATTCGGTGATAGGCGGGAGTACGGCTATCAACATTGCCGTAAATTCTACCGTAAAGCGCGCTAATTTTTCGTCGAACAAGGTTACGGATACGGTTCTGCACTGCGGCAGAATTTTCGGCATCGATGCGACGGACGGTTACATTTTAAGGTGGTCGGGCTATACCTTTTCCGACTGGACGACAGGCGTTGACAACGCGGGCTACGTCAAGTTCAATGCCGCCCTCGGCAAGCTGTTGAATCTGTTCGTTCTCGGCGAAAAAATCGTAATCGTGCGCGAGTACGGCATAACGGTTTTAAGCGTTCTGGGCGACGCCCGCCATATGCGCACCGAGGTCTGCGACAGGTTCCGTATTCCCCGCGTCGTGCCCGATACTTCGGTAATATGCGGGGGTCTGCTGTGGATTTATACCAAAAACGGCATGTACGTTTTCGACGGAAGCTCGGTTACCGAAAAGCCTTTCGATGAGATTATGCGCGGGTATGAGCTGAGTACCCCTTATGTATTTGACGAAAGGTATATCCATTACACCGCGACGAAGGACGGAACCAATTACCTCTTCGTTTACGACACCGCGATGGGCGCGTGCAGTCCGTACGCAAAGGGGTGCCGCTGTCCGTTTTTCATCGGCGACGAGCCCTTCTGCTTTAACGGCAACTACGTGTTCACGCTCCTCTTTACGGTGGACGACCCCGCCCGCGTATGGCTGTCAAAACCCTTCGTCTGCGGCGTCGGCAAGGTGCGCACTTTAAAGAGCCTCACCGCGGAGGGAAGCGGAAAATTCAAGGTCGAGGTCGACTGCGACGGGCGCAAGCTCGAAGTTTCCGGCGCGGGCAAATACAGCTTCGCCGAGGTCGGGCACAGCTTTACCTTTAAGGTGACGGGCAACGGCTCGGTGACGGGGCTCACCGCGGAATGGGAGGTGGTTGAATGACTTTCGATATTATCGAGATTTCCGAAGCCGAGGTTAAAGACCTCGAAACGGTGAGACTGAAACTTCTGCGCACGGCACAGCAGAAAAAGGACGAGCTATATCACAAGCTTCAAAGCGAGATTGCCGAGCAGAAGCGGCTGTTGTATTCCAACGGAATGGAAAATTCTTCACTGTTTACGGATATCGTCGCGGAGCTGACCGCGGAGTACGAGTATCAGGTGGAAATCATAAGGGAACAGCTCCTGTTCAACATGTCGTTAGGCGAACCCACCGCAGGCGGCGAGACGGGCGGCAGCGGCACCGAGAATTCCGCCTACCTCGTCGACTACGAGCTGTCGTATATCGAGAGGTACGTCCACGTACGCGACTATTATTTCACCATCGAGGACCCGAACGAGAGAATTGCCGTTCTGCGCGAGGACGAGGTTGCGCGCAAGTACCTCGGCACTTACTACAACACGCTCTTCAATTATCTCATACAGTTCACTTACAACACATAATTATCGCGGCGGGCGGCTATTTTGCCGCCCGCTTTTGCTTTACATTTTTTTAACTTTATTTTATAATCACTGTGTATGAGGATAGCTGATTGTTGGAATGACTACCGCATAATAGCCACGGGCGACGGAATGAAGCTCGAACGCTGGGCGAACGTGACGTTGCTCCGCCCCGACCCTCAGGTCATTTGGCACGCGCAGAGCGATTTGTATTCCCGCCCCGATATAAACGCGGTCTACCGCCGCAGCGAAAAGGGCGGCGGGGGCTGGCAGGTCAGAAAGAGCTTCCCCGCGCAGTGGAACGTCGGCTATAAAGACTTAACCTTTACCGTAAAGCCGATGGGGTTTAAGCACACGGGGCTGTTCCCCGAGCAGGCGGTCAACTGGGATATGATGCGCGCCGTAATCGAGGGCGCGAAAGCGAAAAATCCCGAAAAGCCCGTCAAGGTCTTAAATCTTTTCGCCTACACCGGCGGCGCGACGGTTGCGTGCGCCAAGTCGGGCGCGGAGGTCGTGCACGTCGACGCGGCTAAGGGCATGGTGGAGCGTGCGGGCGAAAATGCCCGTCTTTCGGGTATCGACAGCGGTATCCGCTACATTATCGACGACTGCGCGAAATTCGTAAAGCGCGAGATACGGCGCGGGAATAAGTATGACGCAATAATAATGGACCCGCCGAGCTACGGCAGAGGACCCAACGGCGAGACATGGAAGATAGAGGACAACCTCTGCGACTTTGTAACTCTGTGCACGGAGGTGCTTGCCGACGACCCTCTGTTCGTGCTCATAAACAGCTACACCACGGGCTTGCAACCCACGGTTATAAAGAACATTTTAACGCTTTCGTTAAAGGGGCGGTCGGGCGACGTCGACGCGTACGAGGTCGGGCTTCCCACGGACGAGGGGATAGTGCTCCCTTGCGGTTGCAGCGGTTTTTTCAAGGCAATGAGCAATTAGCAATTTAAGGTGGAAAATTAATTCATTATTATAACCTTCCCCCTGGGGGAAGGTTACAGTGCGGTAATAATTTTAATAATCCCGCAGCAACAGGGAGAGGTTTTTTATGGATATACAGGATTTGATTATTTTACACGAAGACAATCACGTTATCGTCGTGTTGAAGCCGCAGAACGTTGCGTGCTGTCCCGACGAGAGCGGCGACGACAACCTCTTCGACTGCATCAAACGCTATTTAAAGGAAACTTATCAAAAGCAGGGCAATGTATTTTTGGGGCTCGTGCACAGGCTCGACAGACCCACGGGCGGCGTAATGGTGTTCGCAAAGACCTCTAAGGGCGCGGCGCGGCTTTCCGAACAGCTCAAAAACGGCGGCTTTGAAAAGAGATATCTCGCCGTGCTGTGCGGCGTGCCGTCGAAAAGTCAGGCTACGCTGAAAAATTATCTTAGAAAGAGCACGGTAAACAACACCGTTTACGTATGCACCCAGACGGAAGAGGGGGCGAAGTTCGCCTCGCTCGAATACGAAATAAGGGAAGAAAAGGGTGGGTTGAGCCTTGCCGAGATTAAGCTTCACACGGGCAGAACCCACCAGATACGCGTGCAGATGGCGGCAATCAACTGCCCCGTTTACGGCGATATGCGCTACGGCGGCGACAAAGTGGTCAAGGGCAAGCTCGCGCTGTGGGCGTACTCATTAAGGTTTACGCACCCCACCACGGGCGAGAAGATGCGCTTCGAGATAGAGCCGCCCTACGACGAAGGCGTTTGGGCAAACTTTAAAAAGTAATTAGGAATTGTTTCTAATTCAGAATGTAGAATTCAGAATGCAGAATGGCGGTCGGATATAATTATACCCCCCCTCAGTCACCGTTGGTGACAGCTCCCCCCTTAAGAGAAGGGTGAGCCCTGTCTGCCGCAACCAAAGGCTTACCCCTTTTCAAGGGGGAGGCTCCCGCGTCGCGGGTGGTGGGGGTTAATTCTACATTCTTAATTCTTAATTCTAAATTTCCCAAACGGCGGTTAAACTTATTGACAAGGCTGTGCTTTTTAGTGTAAAATCAATTTGTTATACGTAAAAATTTCTTTTCAGGGCTTATATTATATGGAAAAGTTTAAAAAACTGAAATTATCTATAATGACGCTGCTGCTGGCGTTGGTCGTTGCGTTCACCGCGGCGGCGTTTGCCGTAAGCGGGCGCACTGTTTTTGCGTCCGCCGACGACAACAGATACGTCGAACTTGACGGCAACAAGGTTTTTTATACCGCAATTCAAGGCGCGGAAATCGAAGCGACCGACCCCGATAACGAAGAGGAAACCGCAACCCATTACACCCTTTTCAAAATGGGCAACGAGCAGACTGTTTCCTACCGCCAGAACCTCGCCTACAAGTGGAAGACGGCGGGCGGCGTCGACTTTGCGGTTCCAGAAGATAAAGCCTTTTCGATGGAACTGTATTTTCCCGAAAACGCGTTCAAGAGAGTTTATATCAAGTTCGAGTCTCAGCAGTACAGGCTCACCGAGGACGGCAAGAGCGTAAATTACCTCGTGTTCACAGCGAACGGCGAGAGCGTGGATATTGGCGTTTATAATTCGGTCGGCGAAAAAAAGCTCGAAAAGCCCGTGATTGAAGAGGACGACCTCGAAGAGAGAACGGCTTATACCCAAATCGGTACCGCGGCTATCGACGAGCACATAAAAATCAGCTTCGGCGGCTACTATGAAGGCGACTACACGATAAAGCTCAACGACAATATTACCGACGGCAAGTTCAAAAACGTGTACGAAGACTTTGCGTCCTATGTGGCTTCGGGCGACAACGCGGTAACCCCCTTGACTTTCGGCGCGGTTTTCACCGACAAGAGCAAGGACGACAATTCGGCGCAGATGGCGCTTGTGGATATCAACGGGCAGTCGTTCGAAATGAAAAAGGACGGCGACGTTTACAAGGTTATCGACACGGCATCGCCCGTGCTCTGTTTCAGCCAAACGCCTTCCTATCTCGAATACGGCAAGTCGATAGGGCTTCAGTACAGGGTAATCGACGTTATCGAATCGTCGCCCCGCGCAACCGCTTATTACTACGTGTTAGAGGGTTGGCAGGTCGAAAATCCCGAGTTCGTCTACGATAAAACCGATTATTCAACGACCGAAGACGACGGCACAACCGACGAAGAGGGTTCGGAAGGAAGCGGCGAAGGCGAGGAAGGCGGCGCAGACGAAGGCGGGGAGACAGAGCCCGCACCCGAGCCCATAACCAACCCGTTCATAAAGGTAACTAGCTCGTCGAGCGAAAGAATTTACCCCGACGAAAACACGTTTATCCCCCAAAAGTACCTCAAATCGGACGTAATGGGGCTCGTGAAAATCTACTACGAAATTTCCGACGTCACCACCTCGAAGGCAAAGACGGACAAGGTTTTCGTCGACTGGTACGTTGACGACAGCGCTCTCGAAGACGTCAAGGAGTACAACGGCGAAAAGCAAGAGGGTACGAAATTCTTAAAGCTTATTAAGAGCAAGAAGGGCGTGACCTATGCGGAGTCGGAAACGGCAACGTACGACGAGTATATTGCGGGCGTTACGACTTTCGAAGAAAACTATCAGAACGCGATTTACGACGCCATCAGCGAGCTCGAGGACGGCAAACTGTACGCGGGCGGCAACAAGTTTTATCTTCCCTCGCTGGATTACGGATACTTTAACGACGAATACCTCAAAGGCACCGACTACAAGTATTCCATATATTATAAAGGAAAGAGCTCCGGCTCGCATGCGTCGCTCGATTTCAACAAGCTTGCAATCGACCTGAACGACGCGGACGTAACTTACAGATTTACAATCTATATCACCGACTCGTTCGGCAATCCCATGAGATATCCCGACCCCGACAACGAGGGCGAGTGGAAGGAGATAAAGAACAACTCTTCGGATATCTGGGACGCGGTAGAAGACGGACTTTTGCCCTATTTTGAGTTCGAGGTTTCGTATAAGGAAGCGACGGCGGAGCCCCCCGAAAATCTTTCGATTTCGTATGTTACGTCAAGTTACAACGGCGTATCGTTCGATATAAAGGGCGTAAGCGGCACCTACACGCCGAAATACAATCTCTATATCTTCGATAAAAACGCATACGACCGCGAGGTTGCGTTTATAGATTACGACGAGTTCGTGGAAAAGACCGAAGAGCTTTTCAACAACGTCGAAACGCGCAAGTATTTCACCACCGTAAAGCCCGTGAGCGAGCTTTTGGAGAGCGACGAAAATTACGAATTGTTCAAGGCGCTTAACTGGAACGCGACGAGCATTTCTTTCAAGCCGCAGTCGGTAGAAGACTTCTACGTGGTGGAGCTCGAGCTTACCGACAACCGTTCGCAGAAACCCGTATCGTATTACGCGACGGTCGCTTCTTCGGTGCAGACCAATTCCTTAAAGGGCGAAACCGACTGGCTGGGCAACAATAAAACTTCGATAATACTGTTTGCGGTTGCGGGCGTCTGCCTCGTCGCGCTGATAATTCTTCTTGTGGTTAAGCCCAAGGATAAGGGCGATATCGACATGGTGTATACCGAGGTCGAGGGCAAGGATAAGAGCGCGAAAAAGAAAAAGAGCGAATAAAAAATTTAAACGGTAAAGTCTGAATTTTTCGGCTTTACCGCTTTTTTTTATATTAAAAAGCGGCGGGGAATCGCGCGCACAGTTGACAGAGTGCAACATTTTATGTAAACTATTGACAAAATTCATTCTTTGTGATATAATCGCATATGTGTAAGCAAACAATATAATATATTGTAGCAAGTGTGGGGAAAAATTATGGGAAACGAGTACTCTTTAAGCCAATTTGAATACTTTAAAGACCGTGATTTAAGTCACTCCCTCGATTCGTTGACGGGGATTTTAAGCCGCGAGGCGTTGGTCAAATATTTAAGCTGGTTGATTGAAAGGGATAAACATTTCTGTTTTTTCCTTGTGGACGTCGACAATTTTAAGAACGTAAACGATACTTACGGGCACCTTGTAGGCGATATCGTAATCTCGCAGATGGCGGCTTATTTCGTCAAAATGGCGGGAAAGAGCGGCGTTGTGGCGCGTTACGGCGGCGACGAGTTTATAATGGTTTTCGAGGACGTAGACGAGTACAACGATGTCTGGAAAATCGGTCACGAGATTAATATGCGCATAGGCGGCATAGTGTTCGAGGGCATACCTAACCTTGCGATAACCGTATCTATGGGCATTGCCCGTTTCCCGCTCGATGCCGACTCCACGCAAAAGCTTATGGAGGTGGCGGATAAGGCGCTGTACCGCGCAAAGATGAAGGGCAGGAACTGCTTTATCATCTATCTGCCCGAAAAGCACGCAAACATATCGTTAAAAAAGGAGCGCGACAAACAGCAGACGCAAATGCAGCTTTGCTACACGCTCTTCGGCAACTTGACGGCGTGCGGCGAGGATATTTCGCAGGCGGTCAACTCGGTTTTCAAAAGCTTTATTTCCTATTATATGTTCGACCATATCTGCCTCGAATCGAAGAGCGATATGAACCACAGCGTTGTGTTCACGCTGTCCTCGCAGAAGCACTTTAAACATATCCCCATGGAGCTTATAGACTCTTTAATGAATTCGGCGGGATATATAAACCTGAACAACGCGCTGTCTTTGAACGAAGAGGTGTACGGCGAAATCTTACGCGAGTATGAAAAGCAAGGCATTAAGTCGGTGCTGTACTGCAAAATTTCGGCTTACGGCAAGGACTACGGCTATATAAGGGTGGATACGGCTAACACAAACCGTATTTGGCAGAACAACGAAATCGCGCTCGTTATGACGGCGGCGAACGTTATCGGTATGCTGTTGCATTACCAGAAAAAGACGCTCGAAGATTTGCCTTTGGTTGCTCCCACGGAAGCGGGCAGCGTCGAGTGAATTTAGAATTAAGAATTCGTAATTATGCTAAGGAATAATTAATAGAACCAACCTCTTTCGTCGCCTTCGGCGCCACCCTTCTCAACTGCCGTAAGGAAAAGCGGCAGTTTCGGGCACCGCAAACGCGGGACGTATGCGTTTGCTCATCTCGCAACGCCAAAACAGCGCACAGTGCTGTTTTGAGAAATGCGTTGCTTGTCCTTCAAAGT
Organism: Clostridiales bacterium; assembly: GCA_023667345.1. Lineage (GTDB taxonomy): Bacteria > Bacillota > Clostridia > Christensenellales > Borkfalkiaceae > Coproplasma. The sequence goes on along the minus strand of JAMPAF010000004.1, from coordinate 82,843 downwards.
GGAAGGCGAGGGGTTGCGCGCACAATCTTGCTTTCCCCTTTGAAGGGGAAAGTACCTCGAAGAGGGGATAGAGGTTGATTACTCCGACCATAATTGCGCATTGCGCATTGCACATTGATAATTGAAAATAACGCCCCGCGGCGCAAGCCGCGGGGCGTTATTTTGTGCCGAACGCTTGATTTTTTATACAATATATGGTATAATGTCATATGGTGGTAATTTTTTACCGAGTAATCAGACTAACGGGAAAAGTATATGGCAGAGAAGAGTTACAACGCAGACGACTTAAAGGTTTTAGAGGGGTTGGAGGCGGTTCGCGTCCGCCCCGGTATGTACATAGGCTCTACGGGCGTAAAGGGTTTGCACCACATTCTTTGGGAAATCGTCGACAACGCAATCGACGAGGCGGCAAACGGCTACGCGGACGAGATTACGGTAATTCTGCATAAGGACGGCTCGGCGTCGGTCGAGGACAACGGCAGAGGCATGCCGACCGACATCAACACAAAGACGGGTATGTCGGGCGTTGAGCTTATATTCACAAAGCTACACGCGGGCGGCAAGTTCGACAGCGGCAACTACGCCTTTTCGGGCGGTCTGCACGGCGTGGGCGCGTCGGTCACCAACGCGCTTTCAAAGTGGCTCAACGTTGAAGTTTACCGCAAGACGGTGTTCACCATGCGCTTTATGTCCGAGTACGACAAAATGCAGAAAAAATGGCTGTGCGGCATTCCCGTCTCCGCGCTCAAAAACACAGGCGAAAAGACCTCGAAAAAGGGCACCTTCGTGCATTTTATGCCCGATAGCGAGGTTTTCGAGACGGTCGAGTGGAACTACGACACGGTTGCAAAGCGTTTGAAGGAGCTCGCATTTTTGAACAAGGGCGTGCAGATAAATTTTCGCGATGAGCGTCAGCTCTTTAAGACGGTTACCGAAACGGGCGATGACGGCGAAGAGGTTGAAAAAAAGGTCGCTCTCCCCGTGCACGAGCCCATAACATACAAGTTCGACGGCGGTTTAAAGGACTTTGTGGACTACTTAAACGACGACAAAACGGCGCTTTATCCCCAGCCCTTGTCCTATTCTACGGTAAAGGATATTCAGATTAAGGGCGCGCCCGCGGGCAAGATTAAGATAGAGTTCGCCATTTCGCACACCAAAAACGACGACGAAAGCCTGTATTCTTTCGTCAACAACATATCCACCGTCGAGGGCGGCTACCACGAAATAGGTTTTCATAACGGGCTTTTAAAGGCGATAAACGACTACGCGAGGAGCAACGGCTTTTTAAAGGCGAAGGACCAACCGTTCGTCGCGGACGATATAAAAGAGGGTCTGACGGCGGTTTTAACCGTGCAGATGAACAACGTGGAGTTCGAGGGGCAGACCAAGACCAAGCTCGGCAACCCCGAAGCGAAAGCGCCCGTTGAAAGGGCGGTTATAGAGGGGCTCACCCAGCTTATGAACACGCGCGGCAACAAATCGGCGTTCGACGAAATAGCCAAAAAAGCCAAGTTTGCCGCCGACGACAGAATAAAACACCGCGCCGAACGCGATGTCGCCAAAGCCGCGAGCGAGAACGACGGACTGAACCTGATAGGCAAACTCGCCCCCTGCTCGGGCAAAAATCCCGACCAGAACGAGCTTTTCATAGTCGAGGGCGATTCGGCGGGAGGTACGGCAAAGCAGGCGAGGGTAAGGCAGTTCCAGTCTATTTTGCCCCTTCGCGGAAAACCCTTGAACGTGCAGAAAAAGACGGCGTTGCAAGCTCTTCAGAACGAGGAAATAAAGACGCTCGTCTCGGCGATAGGCGCGGGTTTCAACCGCTCGTTCGAGGTGGAAAAGACGCGGTATAAAAAGGTAATAATTTTATCCGATGCCGACCAGGACGGCATGCATATCCGTTGCATTCTGCTCACGTTTTTCTTTAAATATATGCGCGATTTGGTTGCGGCGGGCTACGTCTATATCGGTATGCCGCCCCTCTATAAGGTGTATAAAAAGGACATAGTCGAGTACGCGTACGACGACAAGGAGCTCGACGAAAAGATAAAAAAGGTGGGCAAGGGGTATTCATTGCAACGCTACAAGGGCTTGGGCGAAATGAGCGCCGAGCAGCTTTGGGAGACGACGATGAACCCCGCCACACGCAATTTAATTCAGGTCACGCTCGAAGATATCGCGCAAGCCGCGCAAATGATAGAGATGCTGATGGGCGACAAGGTAGAGGGCAGAAAGCAGTTTTTAAACGAGAACGCCGACTTCAACAAGGTGGACGGCTTTATCGAAAAGGTCAACGTTGTAAAGCAGAATACGAGCGGGGAAGAGGTGTAAAGAATGGCTAAGAAAAAAGACGACAGTTTTCAGACCTTTATTCCGCAAGGCAAGGTGTTCCAGACCCCGTTAGAGGACGTCATGCCCCAGTCGATGCTGCCGTACGCGGAGTTCGTAATTTTGGACAGGGCGCTGCCGCGCGTAGAGGACGGCTTAAAGCCCGTTCAAAGGCGCATACTCTACACCATGGCTGAGATGGGCTTAACGCCCGACAAGCCGCACAAAAAATCGGCGAGAATAGTCGGCGACTGCATGGGCAAGTACCACCCGCACGGCGACAGCTCGGTATACGACGCGATGGTAAGAATGGCGCAGGACTTCAATATGCGCTTAACGCTTGTCAACGGGCACGGCAACTTCGGCTCGGTAGACGGCGACCCCGCCGCGGCAATGAGGTACACCGAGGCAAGGTTAGAACCTCTCGCTTTGGAGCTTTTAAAGGATATCGACAAGGAGACGGTGCCCTTTTCGTTCAACTTCGACGACAGTCTGTTAGAGCCGGATATTTTGCCCGGCAGATACCCCAACCTGCTCGTCAACGGCGCAAACGGCATAGCCGTCGGGCTTGCCACGAATATCCCCACGCACAACCTTTCCGAAGTCATTGACGGCGTGTGCGCATACATAGATAACCCCCGCATATCCCTTAGCGAAATGATGAAAATCATTCCGGGTCCCGACTTTTCGACGGGCGGTTTTATCATCGAAAACGAGCTTAAACAGGCTTACGAAACGGGCAGAGGAAGGATAACCTTGCGCGCCCGCTACTCGGTCGAAAACGGCGACAACGGCAAGAAGGAGATTATCTTCACCGAGCTTCCCTACCAGACCAACAAAGCCGACCTTTTAAGAAAAATAATGCTCTTAAAAGAGGATAAAAAGGAAATACTTTCGGGCATTTCGGATATCGTCGACGAGTCCGACCGCACGGGTATGCGCGCGGTTATCTACTGCAAGAGGGACGCGGACGTCGATGCGATTTTGGCGTACCTTTTCAAGTACACCGATTTGGAGTGCACGTTCGGCATAAACATGGTTGCAATCGCGGGGGGCAAGCCCCAGCAGCTCGGGCTTATCGACATAATAAAGTACTACGTCGCGTACCAGCGGCAGGTGATTATCCGCCGCACCAAGTACGAGCTGAAAGAGGCGGAAGCGCGCTGTCACATTTTGGAAGGGCTTATAATAGGCGTGCACAACATAGACGAGGTAATAAAGATTATCAAGTCGTCCGAAAGCACGCCCGTCGCGCGTATGCGCTTAATGGAAACGTTCGCGCTTTCCGAAAGGCAGGCGCAGGCGATTTTGGATTTGCGCTTAGCCCGCCTCGCCAAATTAGAGATTACCAAGCTTGAAAACGAGCTGAAAGAATTGAAAAGGCGTATCGAGCGGTTAAAGGCTATTTTAGCCAGCCGCGACGAGCAAATGAATATCGTCAAGAGCGAAATGCGCGAAATACGCGACAAATACCCTTGCCCGAGAAAGACGCAGATTGTATCTTCCGTCGAGGATATAAAGGTGTTCAGGCAGGACGTAAAGCGCGCGTCGACCGACTGGGTGCTGACCGTTACGGCTAACGACAACATCAAGTTTATCGAAAAGATAGAGTACGACCAAAAGCGCAAAAAACAGCTTGCGCCCACCTACCGCGGCGACGGCATGTACAAACAGGTCGTAACGCAGAAATCGGACGGGGCAATGCTCATTTTCACCAACTACGGCAACTGCGTGCGGGTGGACTTAAACGAGTTTGAAGCGAGCGGTATGGGCGGCGCGGGGTTAAAATTAAAAGCCTTTTACGACGCGGCACTGCGCGGCGAAAAGCCGGTAAAGATTTTCGCCGTGGGCGAAAGTATGCCCGAGGGCGATTTGTTGTTCTTTACCAAACAGGGCACGGTTAAACGCACCGCGTGGGAAGAGTACGCCGTACAGCGCGCTGTGTTCCCTTCGATGAAGTTAAAGACGGGCGACGAGGTGTTGACAGTCGAACAGTTTATAGACGACAGCGAAAGCACAATGTGCTTCGTCACGCGCGAGGGCATTTGCCTCAACGCCGACAAGGACGACGTGCCCAAGCAGGGCAGGGTCACGGGCGGCGTGCGCGGAATTATGTTGAACGAGGGCGACGAGGTAGTGTTCGCAACGCAGTTCTACGGCGAGGGCGAAATTATAATTATATCCGACCTCGGCGCGGCAAAGAGGGTAATCGCCTCGCTGTTCCAGCCTATGGGCAGGGGCAGAAAGGGCATGATGATTGTTGACGGCAAGTCGAAGGTGCTGTTCTCCGACTACGTAACCGTGCCGTACAAGCTTGCGATTATGCGTTCGGACAATTCGGTCACCGAAATGGATACCGAAGATATCACGATAGAGCCGCGCCCCTCGAAGGGCAAGCCGCTCCCCGCCGCCACCGAGGTTACGGGTGCGGTTGCGCTCAAATACCGTTCGGACTTCGACGGCAACCAACAACTTACGTTGTAATTAAGAATTGAGAATTCAGAATTAAGAATTAAGAATTAAGAATTATCACCTTAAACTTGGCTTCCACCTTTTGTATAAGGGGGAAGCTCCCGCGTAGCGGGTGATGAGGGATAAGGTTACTTTTGACCGCTGTCATGTTGAGCGAAGCGATAGCGTAGTCGAAACATCTGGTTGGTTTAACGAGTAAAGCTCTTTAAATGAGGCTAACTCGGTTAACGTGTCGGATTCTTCGACACGCCGCAAGCGGCGGCTCAGAATGACAATAAGGTAGTAATTTACACAACCCTCATCCGTCACCTACGGTGCCACCTTCCCCCTTTATTAAGGTGGAAGGCAAGGAGAGGAGATAGGATAAATTTATGATTAAAACTTACATTGACGCGGCAATATCCCGCAACCAATGCGATATCGTGCTTAAAAACGCGCGCTTTGTCGACGTGTTCTGCGGCAAAATCCGAAAGGGCGATATCGCCATAAAAGACGACAGAATAGTCGGCATAGGCAAGTACCGCGCAAAGCAGATTTACGATTTAAACGGAAAGGTTATTCTGCCCGGCTTTATTGACGCTCACGTGCATATCGAAAGCAGCAAGCTTTCCCCCGAGGGGTTCGCCTCGCTTATCGTTCCCCGCGGCACGACCACGGTCATTGCCGACCCGCACGAGATTGTCAACGTGTGCGGCGAGGACGGCGCGAGGTATATTGCGGAGGCGGCGAAAAACACCCCGCTTGACGTCAGATTAATGCTGCCCTCGTGCGTGCCCGCAACCCCGTTCGAAACGAGCGGAGCGAGCCTTTCGGCGGAGGATACCGAGCGACTAATCGCCGACGGCGCCTTCTTCGGGCTCGGCGAATTTATGAATTATCCCGCGGTCGTTTCGGGCGATAGCGAGGCTTTGAAAAAGCTCGAAGCGGCGCAAGCCGCGGGCAAGATAATCGACGGTCACGCGCCCGCGCTCAGCGGCAAAAAACTCAACGCGTACCTCTGCGGCGGCGTTACCACCGACCACGAGTGCGAGGGCAAAAAAGAGATTGAAGAAAAGCTCTCGAAGGGCATGTATGTTATGCTCAGGCACGGCTCGTCGGCGCGCAATCTGCAAGCAAACGTAAAGGCGTTAAACGCGAAAAACGTGCGCAGATTTTTATTCTGCACGGACGACAGACACGCCTCGGACATAGCCGAATTCGGGCATATCGACGACGCTCTTCGCACGGCGGTAGCGGAGGGGCTCGACCCTATAAAGGCGGTGACAATCGCAACGCTGAACGCCGCCGAGTGCTACAATTTAAAGGGGCGCGGCGCGATAGCTCCCGGCTATTTTGCCGATATCGCGGTTGTGGACGATTTGCAAAGCTTCAACGTGACGCACGTGTTCAAGGAAGGAAAGCTCGTGGCGGAGGGCGGCAAACCCCTCTTCGATATAAGCGAAAAATATCTGCCTGAATTCGTTAAGGACACGGTGCATATAAAGACGGTCACCGCGGACGACTTTAAAATCGCGCTCACGGGCAAGCGTGCAAAGGTGATTACGTTGGCGGGCGGCAGTTTGGTTACGGGGTGCGAGGCTGTCGAAATCCCCTCGCTGAACGGCGACGTCAGCATAGACAGCATGCAGATATTAAAGCTTGCGGTGGTGGAAAGGCACGGAAAAAACGGCAACATAGGGCTGGGGCTTTTAAAGGGCTACGGCTTTTACGGCGGCGCGGTGGGGCTGACCGTCGCGCACGACTCGCACAATATGGTAGTAGTGGGCGACGACAACCGCAGTATGGCAAAGCTTTGTCACGAGCTCGCGCGCATAGGCGGCGGCATGGCTATATACGACAGAAAGGCAGACGAAATGTTGAGCGTGCCCCTCGATATCGGCGGCTTAATGTCGTCGGACGACCCGGCGGCGTTCGTCGCGGCAAGCGAAAAGGTGTACGCCCGCGCGTACGTTATGGGCGTAAGGCAGGATTTGGACGCGTACCTTTCGCTCGCGTTTCTCTCGCTGGGGGTAATTCCGCACTTAAAGCTTTTGGATACGGGCTTGTTCGACGTAGACAAATTCGCGTTTACCGATATAAACGCGTAGGAAATTCGGAATTCGGAATTCGGAATTAGCGTAAAAGAGTATGCCGCGCGCGATTTTCTAAATCGCGCGCGGCTAATATTTTGTTCCGTTTTTTGCGGGGAAGTTTTATATTTATATAAAAACTTACAATTTTATCAAAAAAACGCTTTTACTTAAAGGTCGGAATATAGTATAATTTTAAATGGACTAAAACAATTCGGAATTAAGAATTCGTAATGCGGAATTTATAAGGTGAAAAGCATCAACCTCTTTCGTCACCGCGTTAAGCGCGGCGACACCTTCCCCTTCAAAGTGGAAGGCGAGATTAAGGTGAAGAGCGTCTTGCTTTCCCCTTTGAAGGGGAAAGTACCTCGAAGAGGGGATAGAGGTTGATTACTTTGACCGCAAACTCGGTGTCTTCTTTCAACGCGTTAGCGTTTAAAGAGGAAACTACCGCGCAAGCGGGTAAAGGTAATCAATTACGCATTCCGCATTCCGAATTACGCATTTAACAAAGACAGGGAGTTTTTAAAAAATGGGTTTGCTTAACTTTTTATCCAATTCCGACAGCCGCAAAGCGGTAAAAAAATTGGACAAGCTTGCAAAAAAAGTGGAAGATTTAGAGCCTAAGTATTCCGCAATGAGCGATGAAGAGCTCAAAAGCCAGACGGGCATTTTAAAGGAAAGGCTTAAAAACGGTGAAACGCTCGACGACATTATGTTCGACGCGTTCGCGGCTTTAAGGGAGGCAAGCTGGCGCGTTTTGAAAATGAAGCATTTCCACGTGCAGATTATAGGCGGCATCTGTCTGCATCAGGGGCGTATCGCCGAGATGAGAACGGGCGAAGGCAAGACCCTCGTTTCGACCCTTCCCGCCTATTTAAACGCGCTCTCGGGGGGCGGCGTGCATATCGTCACCGTCAACGACTACCTCGCAAAGCGCGACGCCGAGTGGATGGGCAAGGTCCATAAATTTATGGGGCTCACCGTGGGCGTAGTCGTGCCCGGTATGGACGACAACGAAAAGAAAAAGGCATACAACTGCGACATTTTATACGCGACCAACAACGAGCTCGGCTTCGATTATCTTCGCGACAATTTAAAGACCTCTATCCCCGCAATGGTTCAGCGCGAGCTAAACTACTGCATAATCGACGAGGTCGACTCAATCTTGATAGACGAGGCGAGAACCCCGCTTATCATTTCGGGCAGAGGCGGCGAGAGCAGCAAGCTTTACGAGCAGGTTGACAGATTTGTTCGCACCCTTCACGGCGGCTTCGACGACGATAAAAAGGAAGCGGAGAACAAGGCTCCCTTAAAAAAGAAGAAAAACCAGCAGCTCACCGAGGAAGAGGAAGAGGTCAACCGCAAGTTAGAGGCTATCCGCAAGGATATGGAAACATGGGACTACATTATCGACAGACAGGACAAGTCGGTAACGATAACCGAGCTCGGCGCGGCAAAGGCTGAAAGATTTTTCAATATCAAAAATTTGGGCGACATCGAAAACGCCGACTTGAACCACCACATACAGCAGGCGTTAAAGGCGCACGAGCTGTTCGCCCGCGACGAAAGCTATATCGTAACCGCCGACGGCGAGATTATGATTGTCGACGAGTTCACCGGTCGTATAATGGTGGGCAGACGCTACTCGGACGGCTTGCATCAGGCAATCGAGGCAAAGGAACACGTAAAGGTGCGCGAAGAGAACAAGACGCAGGCAACGGTTACCTTCCAGAACTATTTCCGCCTCTATAAAAAGCTTTCGGGCATGACCGGTACGGCTAAGACCGAGGAAGCGGAATTCCGCACGATATACTCGCTCGACGTCGTGGTTATCCCCACCAACCGCCCCGTGCAGAGAATAGACTCGCCCGACGCGATTTTTGCAACCGTCGAAAGCAAGAAAAAGGCAATCGTAGAAGAGGTCACCAAGCGTCACGAAGAGGGTCAGCCCGTGCTTATAGGTACGGTAACCGTCGAAAAGTCGGAAGAGATTTCAAGGCTTCTTCGCCGCAACGGCGTAAAGCACAACATATTAAACGCAAAGAACCACGAGCGCGAGGCGGAGATAGTTGCGCAGGCGGGCAGATACGGCGCGGTAACCATCGCCACCAACATGGCGGGGCGCGGCACCGATATTCTGCTCGGCGGCAACCCCGAGTACCTCGCCAAAAAGCGCATGCGCGAAGAGGGCTACGACCACGATATGATAGAGATAGCAATCTCTTACGCCGACAGAGAGTTCACCCCCGAAGAGCAGACCGCGCGCGACAGATATGCCGAGCTGTACGCTATGTACAAAGCCGAAACGGACGCGGAAAAGGAAAAAGTTATCGCGGCGGGCGGCTTGTGCATACTCGGCACCGAGCGGCACGAATCCCGCCGAATAGACAACCAGCTCCGCGGCCGTGCGGGCAGACAGGGCGACGTGGGCGCGTCCGTGTTCTTCATTTCGCTCGAAGACGATTTGGCAAAGAGGTTCGGCGGCGAAAGGTTGAAGAGCATTTACACCTCGCTCATGGACGAGGACGACTGTCTGCAATCAAAAATGCTCTCCCGCTCGATAGAAAATGCGCAGAGGGCAATCGAGGGGCGCAACTTCGGTATGCGTAAGCACACGCTTCAATACGACGAGGTAATGAACGAACAGCGTAAACTCATATACGCCGAAAGACTGAACGTACTCCGCGGCGGCAACGTGCACGAGCAGATTTTAAAATATATCCCCGACTACGTTGAAAAGGTTGTAAACGAAACGGTAAACACCGACGCAATGCCCGAGCAGTGGGACGGCGCGGCGCTGAACGATGCGTTAAAGCAGAAGGTTTACCCCGACGAGTGCACGTTCGAGATAACGCCCGAAATGCTCAACCGCTGGGACTACGACGCGGCAATTCACAAGATTTGCAAGGAAGTAACCAGGTCGTACGAGGAAAAGATAGAAAACATTGCAAGGGACACCAACGGTCAGGTGGACTTCTATCAGATAGAGCGCGACGAGCTTCTTCGCGCCGTAGACAGATACTGGGTAGACCATATCGACGCTATGGACCAGCTCAGAAAGGGTATAGGACTTCGCGGCTATGCACAGCAAGACCCCGTTATCGCCTATAAGGAAGAGGGGCACGAAATGTTCGACGAGATGATAGACCGTATTCAGACGACGACTATCACCCGCCTTTTAAAGGGCAGAATAGTGCGTATGCCCGCAAATATGTTCAACCGCGCGGCGCAGGCTCCCGCACAGCAACCCGCGCAGACGCCCGCGCAACCCGTGCAGCAAGCGGCGCAGAAGCCCTCGCCCGTTGCCGAGCCCCCCAAGCCGATTGACGATAAAGGAAATTTCGTACCAGAAGGCACGCAGATTCACAGACCGAAAAAGTGATTATTAATGTAGAATTAAGAATTAAGAATTAAGAATTAAGAATGATGCTAAGGAAAAATAATTTAAAATAATTCGACCTTCATTCTGCATTCTACATTCTAAATTCTTAATTACAATTTCGCATTAAAAAATATTAACGTTGCAAGGACAACTATGTTTAAAGCAGACGATTACAGATTAAGATTAAAATCGCTTTCGGAAACGCTTGCCGAAGCAAAATATGCGCTCGATATCGACAATCTGGGCGAAAAACTCGCGTACTTTAAAGCCGAGCAGGAAAAGCCCGAGGTGTGGCAGGATTTGGAAAAATCAAAGCAGGTCGGGCGCGAAATATCCTCGATAGAAAACAAAATAGCATCTTACGAAAAGGGCAGGTGCGCCCTTGCCGACGCGCTTGCGTTCGTCGACCTCATCGAGGAAGCCGACGACGAAAGTCTTATTCCCGAGCTCGAAGCTATGATTTCCGCCGCCGAAGAGGACATCGACGACATGCGTATCCGCGCGCTCTTAAAGGGCAAGTACGACGCCAACAACGCCATTTTGAACCTGCACTCGGGCGCGGGCGGTACCGAGGCTTGCGACTGGACGCAGATGCTGTACCGCATGTACCTTCGCTACTGCGAAAAAGCGGGCTTCAAGGTCACCGAACTCGATATGGAGAGCGGCGACGAGGCGGGTATTAAGTCGGTGTCGTTCAAGGTGGACGGCGAAAACGCGTACGGCTTTTTAAAGGCGGAAAAGGGCGTGCACAGGCTTGTGCGCATATCCCCGTTCGACAGCAACAAAAGGCGGCACACGTCGTTCGCGTCGCTCGAAGTTATGCCCGAGGTTGACGACGCTGGCGAGGTGGAAATCCGCGACGAGGATATAAGAATAGACGTGTACCGTTCCTCGGGCGCGGGCGGACAGAAGGTCAACAAGACCGAAACGGCAATCCGCATAACCCACTTCCCCACGGGCATTGTGGTAACCTGCCAGAACGAGAGAAGCCAGCTTCAGAATAAGGAAATGGCGTTCCAGTACCTCCGCGCAAAGCTTATCGAACGGCAGATTGCCGAAAGGGAAGCGGCGGACGCGGAGATTAAGGGCGAGATTAAAAAAATTGAGTGGGGCAGTCAGATACGCTCGTACGTATTCTGTCCGTACACGCTTGCAAAGGACCACCGCACGGGGTATGAAAACACCAATATTCAGGCGGTTATGGACGGCGATATACAGGGCTTTATAATCGACTATCTGAAAAAGACGGTGTGAATTTAATTAAGAATTTAGAATGCAGAATTAAGAATTAAGAATTAAGTTTGTACCTTAAATGTGCCTTCCCCTCGGTGGGGAAGGTGTCGCCGCGCTAAACGCGGTGACGGATGAGGGGAGTATAAAAAATTATACCTCATATAAAAAATCTTGTGAGGGAAAGGATATATTATGGAAGAATACGTAACGTCGTACAAAGAGGTCAGCGCGGAGCTGGCTAAAAAACTTATCAAGCTTTACAGCGCAAAAATTTTCCCGAGGCAGGGTAAAATTTTTGCCGATATGCTCTTCACGTCGGGCGTTGAGGCGGGGTCGTACCTCGCCGCGCTCGCCGATATCGAGGAGCGCGCGGTTAAGATTAACCTTGCAACCAACGCAATGATACAGCTCAACCAAACCGAGTATCTTGTAAACGTTATGTTGGAGGCGGGCTATTACGCGCCATATCACGTGGCGGAAATTCAGGAATATTTAGACGGGCTCACCCGCTCTATGAAAGAGCTTTTAATTTCCGCGTATTCGCAAAGGCGTACGGACGCCGTGCACCCCGTAGTGGCAAGCGCGCCCATGCAGAGAATGCCCGAAGCTCAAAGGCAGGAGTCGCCCAGACCCAAAGCCAACCCCGACCCGGACGGCTTTAACGCACCTGCGGGCAAGGATTAAAAATGTACGATTTATCAGAATACAAAATCAAGGATAACCCCGTAATATTAGGCATCGAATCGAGCTGTGACGAAACGGCTTGCGCGGTAATCCGCGGTCGGCAAATACTTTCCGACTGCATAATTTCGTCCGCTTCCGAGCAGGCGCTGTACGGCGGGGTCGTGCCCGAAATCGCCAGCCGCGCTCACACCGACGCGATTGGCGAGGTCGTAAAAAAAGCTTTGTGCGAGGCGGGCGTAGCCGCAGACGAAGTGGACGCGGTTGCGGTAACCTACGGCGCAGGGCTTTTAGGCGCGTTGCTTGTCGGGCTGTCCTTTGCAAAATCTTTCGCGCACGCGCACAACATACCATTAATCGCGGTAAACCATATCCGCGGGCATATGGCGGCGGCATACCTTGAAAACCCGCAGTTAAAACCGCCCTTTATAACCCTTCTTGCAAGCGGCGGGCACACGGCAATTCTGCACACAAAATCCCAGCTCGAAGCCGAGGTTTTGGGCGGCACGTGCGACGACGCGGCGGGCGAGGCTTTCGACAAGGTCGCAAGGGTTTTGGGCTTGCCCTATCCGGGCGGACCCAACGTGCAAAAGCTTGCGGAGAGCGGCGGGAGAACAATCGACTTTCCCTCCGCGCTTGTAAGGCATCCGGGGGGCGCGTTGCAGTTTTCGTACAGCGGCTTAAAGACGGCGGTAATTAACTATATGCACACCGCCGAACAGCGCGGCGCGAACGTTAAAAAAGAGGACGTCGCGGCTTCGTTTCAGTGCGCGGCAATCGACCCGCTCGTAAAAAAGACGGTGGAGTGCGCGCTCAAACTTAAAGTGCAGACGGTGACCGCGGGCGGCGGGGTAATTGCAAACGACTATTTAAGACGGGAGCTTACAAACGCATGCCTTTCGGCGGGGATAACGCTTATTCTTCCCGAAAAGCGGCACTGCACCGATAACGCGGCAATGATAGCCTCCGAGGGGCTGAACCAGTACTTAGCGGGCAATTTCGCGCCCCTTTCTATCAACGCGAAGGCGCAGATTCCGCTTAAATAAAAGGTTGAAAAAATGATTAAATTCACATATGCCGACGGGCGCGATATGTGCGTTTACGACGGCGAAAAGGTCGAAAAATATTCGAGCGGATACATAGACAGGTATATCGAAAATTCCGAAAGAGCCGCCCGAAACAGCGAGTGGAAGCACGGCGGCGACGGTGCGATATTCCGCGGCGATACCGCCCGCGGCGCGAAGGGCGCGGACGTCATAGAATGCTCGTTCGGCGGCATATATCCCGCGGCGAACGACGATTGGGTCGTCTATTCCTTCACGGTAAATTCCACGTCGGGCATCTACAAAAAATGCCTTACCGACCCGAAAACGCCCGAAACGCACGTCATAAATTCCAACGACCTCGCCTTCTCGGGCGGCTGTCTGGACGTGACCAACGGCAAACTCGCAACGAGCGTAAAGCGCAACTGGTACAACGCGGATATCGCCGTGTTCGATATGGAAACGGGCGACTATAAATGCGTGACCGAGGGAGACACGCTCGATTGCGACCCTTTCATTTCCCCCGAAAACGCGAATATTATCTACTTTTCCTCGCGCGGGGTGGGCAGAGACAATCACGGCGGGTTCGTCGAATACTCGCCGTCGGTAATTTGCAGGCTCGATTTGCAGTCTATGACAATCGACGAGATAGCGCCGCCCAAAGATTACAGTTACTTCAAGCCTGTTTATCACGGCGGCAAGTTGTACGCGATAAAGGCGCCCGTCAAGGAAAAACGGCACAACGGCTTTGTGGAATTTCTCCTCTTCCCGTGGCGCATATTGCAGGCGATTGCAAGCTTTATAAACCTCTTCGTCACCGCGTTCACGGGCAAAAGCTTAACCGAAGGCGGCGCGAATCCCGCCCGCGGCAGAGAATACGACAGCAAAAAGATAGCCGTTTCGGGCAACCTTATCGACGTTGACAAGCAATTAAAGAAGAACGCCTCGAAAAAGGATTCCGATTTCGGCTTTATTCCGAAGAGCTGGCAGCTTGTCGAGGTGGAAAGCGGCACGGTGATAAAAAGCGGCATAGGCGACTTCGATATCGCCGAGGACGGCACGGTAATTGCCACCAACGGCAGACGCATTTTCGAGATTAAGGACGGCAAATGCAAAAAGGTATGCAACGCCGACTTCTGCATAAGGGTCAATTGCCGCCACTCATCGGGCAAGAGCGGCGACTCGCTGTTCGGTTTTTAAAGTAAATATCCGATAAAAAAAGCGGGCGGCAATTTTGCCGTCCGCAAAGATTATAACAATGTTTAATATTCCGAAAGTCCGGCAAGATAATCGAGACTGACGTTGAAAAATTTGGCGAGCGCAATCAGATTGGAAAGCTTCGGCTCCCTCAGATTGTTTTCCCACAGACTGATAATACCCTTGCTCACGTTAATTCCCTTGGCAAGTTCGGTCTGCCCGACGCCGTTTTCCGTCCGTATTCTCTTCAAATTTTCGCTGAACGTACTAATCATAATACAACCTTGTTTGTATCCATTTTCTTATTTTAGTAAGAAAAACGCTTGACTTCTTACAATTGTAAGAACTATAATGTGTATATAATAATTACGGTATGCACAAAAGGGAGAAATTTTTATGGATAAAGAAGTAAATACGGAAGGACCCGTGTACAGCTATGAGGGCGATATTGCAGAATTGGATTTTTTCTATATAACGGAAGAGCTTGTTGATTATATCGAGGACTGCGTTAAAAACGGAGGCTTTGACGATTACGCTTTTGACGCAAAGGACGAAAACGGCAACGGTTATTCATTTGAATGTTTGGGTTTTTCGGTTATGGATAGGTACGGCACGGAAAGGCTGTACGTTGCAGTAAAGGATTTGGATGAAGAGCAAAATGTTTGGCGCTGCGCATACATTGTTCAAAGCGCTACGGAAGGTTGGCTGCTTGTCTGCGAAACGGACAGTTTAATGTTCGAAAATTTTAATGAAATTATAAACGGACTCTCACAGCAGGGCGCCACGGAAAAAAAGAAGAAAAACGGCTGGTCTATCGCACTTAAAATAATTCTGTTCCCGTTCTGGCTTATATGGCAGTTTATCAAGGCGCTTTTATCGCTTTTCAATATCGCGGTCGGGGACTCCTCCGCAGTTAAAGCATTTAAGAACGGCTATAACGGCGACGACGGAGAGTACGAGCAATATACCTTTACCAACGATATGGGAACGACGCAGACTGTTTACAGCAAGAACGGCAGAGATTTTTACTACTCCGACGGAAGCTATGCGGGCAAGAGCAGCGACGGCGGAAAAACTATAAAATAAAAGATAACATTCAATTAAATCGCTTTACATTTCCGCGTGCGTTTTGTATAATTGAAAGGTAAATTGAATTAAAGGCGATGACGAGGGACAACGCCGCAATTCTTCCGCTTTTCAGAGAGCGTCCGTTCGGTGCGAGGGCGCAGGCGCGTTTTGCGGTTATCACCTTCCAGCCCGCACCCCGAGCGGAAGATAAGTTAAGGGTGCGCGGATTCGTAACCCGTTACAAGTTACGGCAAATGGTAGTTTGTTTTGGTGGTTTATAAACGCTTTTTTCAGAGTGTCCGAAACGGATACTCTGTATTTTTTTATTTAAAGATATGAGGTAACGGCAATGTATAAAAAGGTAGACACATCGCTCAATTTCGTAGAGCGCGAAAAGGAAATAATCAAATTCTGGAAGGATAACGGCGTGTTCGAAGAGAGCATTGCAAAAAACGAGGGCGCGGAAGAGTTTTCCTTCTACGACGGTCCCCCCACGGCAAACGGCAAGCCGCATATCGGGCACATTTTAACCCGCGTTATGAAGGACATTATCCCCCGCTATCAGACCATGAAGGGCAAGCACGTACTGCGCAAGGCGGGTTGGGATACGCACGGTCTGCCCGTCGAGCTTGAGGTCGAAAAACTCCTCGGAATAGACGGCAAGCCGCAGATTGAAAGCTACGGCATAGAGCCCTTTATAAAGCAGTGCAAACAGTCGGTCTGGAAGTACAAGGGCGAGTGGGAGAAAATGTCCGACCGCGTCGGCTACTGGGTGGATATGGACAACCCCTACGTCACCTACGACGACAAGTATATCGAGAGCGAGTGGTGGGCGTTAAAGCAAATGCACGAAAAGGGGCTTTTATACAAGGGTCACAAAATTGTGCCCTATTGCCCCCGCTGCGGCACGGCGCTCTCCTCGCACGAGGTGGCGCAGGGCTACAAGCTCGTCAAGGAAAATTCGGTCGTCGCCCGCTTCAAGGTCAGGGGCGCGGAAAACCGCTATATCTTAGCCTGGACGACCACCCCGTGGACGCTTCCTTCCAACGTCGCTTTATGTATGAACCCCAACGAGCCGTATGTTGAAATCGAGGCGGACGGCGCGCGCTATATTATGGCGGAGGCGTTGGTTCCGCGCTTCTTCGAAGAATACAAAGTAATTGACAAAAAGCTCGGCAAGGAGTGGGAGGGGCTTGAATATGAGCCGCTCTTCCCCGAAACGAGCGCGGAGATAGTCCGCATTTCGCCCGCAAGTTCGCCCGCAAAAGCGCACTTTGTGGTGTGCGATACGTACGTTACAATGGGCGACGGCACGGGCGTCGTGCATATCGCGCCCGCGTTCGGCGAGGACGACTACAAGGTGGGCAAACGCTATTCCCTTCCCGTCGTTCAGCTCGTCAACGAAAGGGGCTGTTTCGACGAAAGGTTCTCGTCTTTAAACGGCATATTCGCCAAAAAAGCCGATAAGAGCATAATAGATAGACTGGAAAACGAGGGCAAGCTCTTCAAGGTTGTGCCCTTCGAGCACGACTACCCGCACTGTTGGCGGTGCGATACGCCCCTTTTGTACTACGCGCGTTCGAGCTGGTTTATCGCGGTCACGAAAGTCAAAGACCAAATTATCGCTTCCAACCGCTCGGTAAACTGGATGCCCGACACGATAAAAGAGGGAAGAATGGGCAATTTCCTCGAAAACGTTATCGACTGGGGCTTGTCGCGCGACAGGTACTGGGGCACGCCCTTGCCCGTCTGGGTCTGCCCCGACTGCGGCGGGATAGAGGTCATAGGCAGTAAAGCCGAGCTGAAAGAAAAGTGCGGCTTGCCCGCGGAGAAAGATATCGAGCTTCACCGCCCGTACCTCGATAATTTAACCTGCAAGTGCCCCAAGTGCGGCGGCAAAATGGCGCGCACGCCCGAGGTTATCGACTGCTGGTTCGACAGCGGCTCTATGCCGTTTGCGCAGTACCACTACCCGTTTGAAAACAAGGAAACCTTCGAAAAGACCTTCCCCGCCGACTTTATTTCCGAGGCGGTCGACCAAACGCGCGGTTGGTTCTACACTCTGCTCGTAATAAACACCATTCTGTTCGGCAAAGCACCCTTTAAAAACTGCATTGTTTTGGGGCACGTCAACGACAAAAACGGCATAAAAATGTCCAAGCACAAGGGCAACGTCGTCGACCCGTGGACGATACTCGACAAGCAGGGGGCGGACGCGGTGCGTTGGTATTTCTATACGGGGTCTGCGCCCTGGCTTCCCTCGCGCTTCTACGAAGAGGCGGTTTCCGAGGTGCAGAGAAAGTATATAGGCACGCTGTGGAACGCGTACGCATTCTTCACGCTGTACGCCGAGATAGACGGCTATAACCCGTCGGCGTTCGACTTGAAAAACTGCAAGTTGACGCTCATGGACAAGTGGATTTTATCCAAGCTCAACAGCCTTATAAAGCTTGTCGACGGGCACCTTGCAAGGTATGAAATCACCGAAAGCTCGCGCGCGTTGCAGGAGTTCTGCGATATCCTTTCCAACTGGTATATCCGCCGCGGCAGAGAGCGCTACTGGGGCAGCGAAATGACCGACGACAAGGCGGCGGCGTACACCGCGCTGTATACCTGCCTTGTAACCCTCGCTAAAATTTCCGCGCCCTACACGCCGTTCATTTCGGAAATGATTTACCAAAACTTGGTGCCGTCGTTCTATAAAAACGCGCCTAAGTCCGTGCACCTGTGCTCTTTCCCCGAGGCGGACGAAAATCTTATCGACGCAGAGTTGGAGCGGGCGATGGACGGCGTTACCGACATTGTGGTTTTGGGCAGAGCGGCGCGCAACGCGGGCAATTTAAAGAACCGTCAGCCGCTTGCCGAAATGGTGGTCGTAACCTCGCGGGAGCTTTCGCTGTCGGACGAGGAAAAGGCGATAATTTTAGACGAGCTCAATGTCAAAAAGCTGACAAAGGCGGACGACGCGGGCAAGTATATAAGCTATAAATTAAAGCCGCAGTTAAAAACTTTGGGTCCCAAATACGGCAAAAAGTTAGGCGCAATTTCGGCGTTTTTGGCAAGCTGCAACGCAGAAGAGGTGGTCGCGGCGGTCAAGGGCGGCGGCTCGTTTGAGTTGCCCGAACTGGAAGTCACTCTTTTAGAAGAGGACTTGCAGATTTTAACCGAGAGCGCAAAGGGCTACATCGCCGCGGCGGATAAAGGCATTACGGTTGCGCTCGATTGCGAGCTCTCCGAAGAGCTGATAGACGAGGGCGTCGAACGCGAGCTCATTTCCAAAATTCAGAATATGCGCAAAGAGGCGGGCTTCGAGGTCACCGACCGCATACAGATTTACTTTAAGGCGGAAGGCAGAGTGGGCAATATCCTGCGTGCGGGCGCGTTTGCAAAGTCGGTGCTTGCCGAAAAGGTTGAAGAGGGCACGGCGGAAGGCTTCACCAAAGACCTTTCCGTCAACGGCGAAAAAGCAACGCTTACGATAGTTAAGAATTAAGAATTAAGAATTAAGAATTATTCCTTAATCGTGCCTTCTCCCTTTCAAGGGAGAAGGTGGCGCAACCGCTAAGGTTGTGACGGATGGGGGTTGTTAATATTTGACAACGCCATTTCGCCCCGCCGTAAGGCGGGGCATAATCATAAAAGCACATAGGAGCGTGTCATTGCGTCCGCCCGCGTATCCGTTGCCCGATTACCGTCATTGCGCTGGCGAAGCCGTGGCAATCCAGAATTACGGAGTTTGAATGTGTTCGCCACCGTCATTCTTCTCCGCCGCAAGGCGTCATTTTGAGCGGAGCGAAGCGCAGTCGAGAAATCTTTTCTAATGCTTTTTTACCTCGTTATAAAATCACCCGCCGCGCAAAATTCACCACTACCTTGCCTTCCCCCTTAATAAAGGGGGAAGGTGGCTGCGTAGCAGACGGATGAGGGATGTGCAATAAATTCAATATAAAATCAACCCGCCGCGCAAAAATTTGCGCGGTGGGCTTCTCTGTGTGTTGGCGCACTAAGGGTTGAACGTTATTACATAATTACTGATTTTGCACAAAAAAAGAGCGCCCCTTACAGGGCGCCTGCACGAAGTACCCTATAGGTTGCGCCAATTCCAAGTAACAGGAAATTAGGATACAACTATGCCGGTTGTAACCTGTTACTATTTGTTGAATTGACGCAAAATTATTCTAACATACTGCCCAATAAAATGCAAGTGTTTTCATTAAAATCACAAAACAGCCATATCTTATTCTATGAGCGTTTTTGATTTGAAAAAGGGCGAAAGCGCAACCGTGAAAACGGTGGCGGTGGACGGTGCGGCGGGCGAAAGGCTCGCGTCGCTCGGTGTAAAATCGGGACAAAAGATAACGGCGGTCGCCTTTTCTCTGTTTAAAGGCAGCGTGCTTATCTTGATAGGCTACAACCGTCTGGCAATACGAAGGTCTGTGGCGACGCGTATCGGGGTGGAAAAATGCTGAAAATTCTCTCGCGCGCGAAGGCTGAAAGCAGTGCAAAAACTTTGAATGTTGTTCTTGCGGGCAACCCCAACGCGGGCAAAACAACGCTTTTCAACTCGCTCACCAAAAGCCGCTTAAAGACGGGCAACTACCACGGCGTGACCACCTCGCCCGCGAGCAAAACGGTGGGCGGCGTAACCTACACCGACGTGCCCGGCATGTACTCGTTCAACTCCTACACGATGGAGGAGGACAGTGCGCAGGAAGCCTGCAAAGCCGCGGATATAATAATAAACGTAGTCGACGCGACCACGCTCGAAAACTCTTTGAATTTAACGCGGCGGTTGATTGCGCTCAACAAAAACACGGTGGTGTACGTTACTAAACTCGACCTTTTAAGGCGGCGGGGCGGGCGTCTGGACGCGGAAAAATTAGCGCAAATTTTAGGCGTGCCCGTACTTGTCTGTCAGGCAAAACAGCTTAAAAAAGCGGTGGAAGAGGGCTCGTTTGCAAAACCCGTAAAATCGCCCGAAATACAATTCGCCGAGGCATACTACGGGGGTAACGGCGCAATTTCGCGGGCGGAAAAGCTGTTTTACAACAAATTTTTCGCACTGCTATTCTTTGTCACTTCGCTCACTTTCACCTTTTTTATAACCTTTCATCCGTATATGATAGGCTCGCTTTTAAAGGACTTGACCGAGGAGCTTATCTGCGAAAAATTCGGCGGCGCGGTGGGCTCGGCGATATCCAATCCGCTTCTATCCTCGTTCGTCGCCGAAGGCATAATCGGCGGCGTAGGCGGCGTGCTTTCGTTTATACCGCAGATTACCATTTTGTATCTCGTGCTAATACTTTTGGACGAGAGCGGCGTGTCCTCCGCGCTCACGTTCGTCACCGACGGACTGTTCGAAAAGGCAGGACTCTCGGGCAGAGCGGCGTTCTCGCTCATATCCGGCTTCGGCTGTACCGCCGCGGCAATCGCCACAACCCGCGGCTTTTCGGAAGAGGGCGCGCGCCGCAAGACGATAGCCGTGCTGCCCTTTATTCCGTGCGGCGCAAAGATGCCCGTATTTTTAACCTTTTTATCGCCGCTGTTCAAAAATCCCTTCCCCGCGGTGTGCGCGCTGTATTTCGGCGGGGTTTCGCTTGCAATCGTCGTTTCGGCGATAATCAAGGGCAAGGGCGAGGGGCTGATATCCGAGGTAACGCCCGTAAGTTTTCCGCCCCTTTCAACGACCGCAAAAAAGTTGTATTTTCAGGTAAAATCGTTTATAATCAAGGTGACGACTTACGTTTTCGCGTTCTGCACGGTAAGTTGGCTTTTATCGCACGTGTCGTTTACGCAGGGTTTTTGCGCCCCCGAAGAGAGTATTTTAGGCGTAATCTCCCGCGCGATAAGCTACCTTTTCTACCCGATGGGCGTAAAGGACTGGCGCATCGCCTATGCCGCGCTCACTGGCTTTGCCGCAAAGGAAAACGTCGCGGCGACTGTCGCAATGCTCATACCCGAAGGGCTGTCGTTAAGCTGGGGTGCGAGCTTCGCGCTCTGCACATTTTTCCTCTGTTGCCCCGCGTGCATTTCGGCGTTCGGCGCGTCGGTCAAGGAAATAGGCTTTAAGCGCACGCTTTTATACAATCTCGCGCAACTCGTCTTTGCGTTCGTGATGGCATACGCGACTAATTTTTTAATAGATATGTCGGCGCTCGCGACGATATTAATGTTCACATGAAAAAATTCATCGTAAAAGAAAATTCAACTTTAAAGGACTTTACCGACGCAACCTACCCGCAGGGCAGTTTTTATTTCGGTGCGCTCATAAAGAGGGGCGATATCCGCGTCAACGGCGTAAAGCGGCGGGTAAATTGCGCGGTTGCGGCGGGCGACGAGGTCGTATATTACACCACGCCCGCGCAGGAAGCGAAGCCCTCGCATAGCGTTGTGTACGAGGACGAAAACGTGCTCATTGCGGACAAGTTTTCTGGCGTGTCGTCCGAAGCGCTGTTTTGCGAGCTCGAAGGGCGGGGGTGCCTGCCCGTGCACAGGTTAGACAGAAACACGTGCGGGCTGATAGCGCTTGCAAAGGGTGCGGCGGCGCAAGCGGAACTTGTTGCCGCGTTTGCAGAGCGTGCAGTTAAAAAGGTCTATCTTTGCTATGCGAAAAACTCGTTTAAAAGTGCGGGCGAGGTGCTTTGCGGCTATCTTTCAAAGGACGCAAACAGCGGGTTGGTGCGCATATATGCCTCGCCGAACGCGGGTGCGGTGAAGATTGTAACCGAATACGAGGTTTTGGAAAGGCGCGGGGATATCGCGCTCGTGCGCGTCACGCTACACACGGGCAAGACCCACCAGATACGCGCGCATTTGGCGCATATAGGCTGTCCCGTTTTGGGGGATACAAAGTACGGCGACTTTGCGCTCAACAAAAAATACGGGCTCACAAGGCAGGTTTTGGTTTCGCGAGAGCTCACATTCAACCTCTCTGGCAACCTTTCATACCTCAACGGCAAAGTATTCACAAGCGCATTTTCCCCCGCTGATTTTTTAAAAACTTAATAAATTTTAATTTGTAAATAGCGGCGCGTTCGGAAGAACGCGCCGCTATCGCTTTCATAATTTATTTCTGTAATTAAATTTTCTCAAAACTTGTTTTTTACGTGCGGTCGTCACTTCCGTGTAAATCTGAGTCGTCGCAACGCTAACTAATCCGAATAAGTTTACTTAACGCGAAATTAATTTTGTATATCTTTCAAATATTAGTTTGTTATATAAATTTAAGTCATAATCGCGGACAAACAAAAATAAGCTATAACACGGCTGTAAAAGTTTGCCGTGCGGTGCAGCTCTGCACGGCACTTTCGTCAAAACAAGTCCGAAAACGACATTAAAACTCAAATTCGGCAATTATTATTTTGCTAATATAGGTGAGCAGATTGGCAGTAACAGTCAAATTGAAAAGCATTATAGCGTGTCTTTTATGCGCGCTTACAATAACCGCGCTGTCGGTTGGCGCGCACTACACAAGCGCATATGCGGTGTGGTTCGGCAACACGCCGCGCGCCCTTCCCATTTATTCGGTGGCAAGGGAAGACAAAACCATCGCCATCTCTTTCGACTGCGCCTGGGGCACCGACTACACCGACAAAATTCTGAATGCGCTCCGCGTATCCGACGTGAAAGCCACTTGGTTTATGGTTGAATTCTGGACGGAAAAGTACCCCGAATACGTCAAAAAAATAGACGCGGCGGGGCACGAGATAGGCACGCACTCGGCGACCCACTCGTATATGTCCAAACAGAACGCCGAGGAGGTGCGCTTAGAGCTAAAAACCTCCTCGCAGGCGATAACCGATATCACTGGCAAAAAGGTGGAACTGTTCCGCCCGCCCTACGGCGACTACAACGACCGCCTTATAAAAACGGCGTCGGAAGAGGGTTTCTACTGTATTCAGTGGGACGTGGATTCGCTTGACTGGCGTGACCTGTCGGCGACGGACATTGCGATGCGCGTCATAAACGGCGCGAAGAACGGCTCGATAATTTTGATGCACAACAACGGCTTACATACGGCGGAGGCGGTGCCGATAATAATCGAAACGCTTAAAAACAAGGGCTTCACGTTCGTGCCGATAGGCGAGCTTATCTACCGCGAAAACTACACGATAGACGTTACCGGCAGGCAACAGCCCGCTAATTAAGAATTTAGAATTAAGAATTAAGAATTATGCTAAGGAATAATTAATTGAACCAACCTCTTTCGTCTGCTACGCAGCCACCCTTCGCACACGCCGTAAGGGAAACGGCGTGTTTGGTCGCCGTTCGCGCGGGACGTATGCGCTCACTGCTCTCGCAACGCCAAAACAGCGCACAGTGCTGTTTTGAGAAATGCGTTGCTCGTCCCTTCAAAGTGGAAGGCGAGGGTTTGGTACCCGTCATTGCGCCCGCCCGCCAAAGGCGGTCGCACGAAGCGTTAGCGTAGTAGGAGCGTAGCGACGTGGCAATCCAGAATTACGTAGTCTGCGAAGAGTACCTCGAAGAGGGGATAGAGGTTGATTATTCATACCTTAATTACGCATTAACATTTTTCCGAATTAAAAACAACGAAACACTAAAAAACGAGGTAAAAAATATGAACTACTTGAACGAAAAGAACAACAGAGTATATATCTGCGGCACGATAGCTTCCGACGCGGTTTTCTCTCACGAAGTGTTCGGCGAAGGCTTTTACGAGTTTTTCGTCGAGGTGAACAGGCTTTCGGGGCAGGCGGATATTCTGCCCGTAACCATTTCCGAGCGGCTAATGGGCGGCGGAATGAAAAAGGGCGACGAGCTGTGCGCGCTGGGGCAGTTCCGCTCGTACAACAAGCTCGAAAACGGCAAATCGCGGCTTATGCTCACGGTGTTTGTGCGCGAGGTTTTGGACTATCATCCTGGTAAAAACCCCAACAGCATAGTGCTTTCGGGCTATATCTGCAAACCGCCAGTGTACCGCACGACGCCGTTTAACCGCGAGATTGCCGACTTGCTTATAGCAGTCAACCGCTCATACAACAAGAGCGACTATATCCCCGCGATAGCCTGGGGGAGGAATGCGCGGTTTGTGAAAAACCTCGCCGTGGGCGATAAGATTGCGCTTTCGGGCAGAATTCAGTCGCGCGAGTATCAGAAAAAACAGCCCGACGAGAGTATGGTGACAATGACCGCATACGAGGTTTCGGTGTCCAAGCTCGCCGCGTTCGACGACGACAGCGACTTCGATATCGACGAGGAATTCGACCTCTACTCCGTGCCGAACGCCGCCGCACAGAAAATAAGCGGCGAGTGAGAGCGAATTAAGAATTAAGAATTCGACCACACCCTTGCCTTCCACCTTAATAAAGGGGGAAGGTGGCACCGTAGGTGACGGATGAGGGTTGTGCAAATTTAAACCTTATTAAATGAGGTCTGAATTATATCCCTCTATCCCCCAAACCTTGCGGTTTGGGTACTCTTCGCACACGCCGTAAGGAAAGCGGCGTGTTTGGTCGCCGTTCGCGCGGGACGTATGCGCTCACTTATCTCGCAACGCCAAAACAGCACAAACCGAGTGCTGTTTTGAGAAATGCGTTGCTCGTCCCTTAAACGCAAGGGGGAAAGCAAGTCTAAGGTATAATTCTGCCCCTAATTATCCGCTGTCATATATTAACACTTTAAAGTGTTAAAATGTTACCTTACAACAAAATATAACAATATTCGCCCGCCGCTTGCAAACGGCGGGCGAAGTGCTATAATAATCGTGCTCTCGGTTTTGTTGTCTGGCGCCGACAACAAAACGCTACGAATTTAAGGGCGCTGCCCTCGCGGCTGCAATCTTAGGGGCACTCATATAATAAAATTGCAGCCGCACACCCGCTGAGGCGCCGGTATGCGCAAATTGGGTACTTAGCTACGCTTCGTGCGACCGCCTTGGCGGGCGGGCGCGACTGCGCAAAAGCGCGGTTTTGCTTGCTACGTTAATTTATTTTTGAAGGCTTGTTACGTATGAAAGGACAAAAGACGGTTGATTTAACAAAGGGTTCAGTGTGGAAGACCCTTCTTTTATATTCCTTGCCGCTACTCGGCAGCGCAATGGTTCAGCAGGCGTATTCGCTCGTCGACCTTTTGATAGTAGGCAATTTCGCCGCAAACGGTCAAACGGCTTTAACGGCGGTGGGCGACGCGTCGACAATGGTCAACATTCTTTTGGCGTTCGCGCTCGGCTGTAACGGCGGCTGTTCGGTAATCGTAGCCAAATATTTCGGCGCAAAGAACAACTTAAAGATGAGGGAGACGGTCAACACCGCGCTCGTGTCCTTTTCGGTGCTGTGCGCCGCCGTAATGGCGGTCGGCTTCGGCGTGGCGCGCCCTTCCATGTATCTTTTGGATATCAAGACCCCCGAAATTATGTCGGGCAGTCTTGCCTATCTGTACATATATCTCGGCTCGTTGCCGTTCGTCTTTTTATACAATATAGGCTGCGGCATTTGCTCGGCTCTCGGCGACAGCAAAATGCCATTTCTGTTCCTCGTCTTTTCGTCCGTTTTGAATGTGGGGCTCGACTTTTTGTTTGTCTGCGCCTTTAAAATGGACGTGGCGGGCGCGGCGTGGGCGACCTTTATATCGCAGGCGGCGGCAACCGCGCTCACCGTGTTCGTGCTTATTCGCAAGCTCAAAACCATAAAGAGCGACGAAAAGCCGAAAATGTTCGATAAGGGTATCTGCAGAGATTTAACCTTAACGTCAATTCCCGTAATTTTGCAGAACAGCTTCGTCTCGGTCGGCAACTTCTTTATCGTAAAGCGCATAAATCTGATAAGCGAGGAGGCGACCGCGGGCTTTACCACGGGCTTTAAGCTCGTGCAGATAGCAAACGTGGGCGTGGGCACGATGACAAACGGGCTCGCCAACTTCTGCTCGCAGAACAAGGCGGCGGGCGAGTACGGGCGCATAAAGCAAGGCTACCTTGCGGTGCTGACCTACGCAATGGCGACGAGCCTGCTGTTTTTAATTCTCTGCGAGTGCATACCCCGCCCGCTGACTATGCTGTTTATCGACAACCCGACCGAGGAAGCGGTGTCGAGCTCGATTGAGTTTTTGCATATCGTAGCGGCGTTTTTGCCCGCAGTGTGCGTAAAAATCGTGTCGGACGGCGCGGTGCGCGGGTGCGGCGGCAACTTGGGCTTCACCGTTTCAACGTTCACCGACCTTATTTTAAGGGTGGCGTTCGTGTACATACTCGTCGGCGCGGGAATGGGCTTTTCGGGCGTGTGCTGGGCGTGGGCAATAGGCTGGTCGGTCAGTATGTTCATAGCCCTCGGCTTCTTCTTGGGCGTGCCCTGTTTAAGGAAGAAAAAGGCAAAACCCGCCGCCGCGGAAACCGATAGTCAAAACAGTTGATTTTTGTCGCCGATTATAGTATAATTATCATAAAATAAAGGATAGGCATGAATAATTATACAAAATATGCAAAACAGTACATACTTCCGCCGCAACCTTGCAACGACTGGGTAAAAAAGGATTGCGTCGAAAAGGCTCCCGTTTGGTGCTCGGTCGACCTCCGCGACGGCAATCAAAGTTTAATTGAGCCTATGTCGCTCGACACTAAGGTCGAGTTTTTCAAACTGCTCGTAAAGCTCGGCTTCAAGGAGATAGAGGTGGGCTTCCCCGCCGCAAGCCGCACGGAGTACGACTTTTTAAGAAAGCTTATCGAAGAGGACTTAATCCCCGCCGACGTAACCGTGCAGGTTTTAACGCAGGCGCGCGAGCACATAATAAAAAAGACCTTCGAGGCGCTGCGTGGTGCGAAGAACGCCATTGTGCACGTCTACAATTCAACCTCCGTGGCACAGCGCGAGCAGGTGTTCGGCAAGGACAGGGAGCAGATAAAAAAGATAGCGACTGAAGGTGCGCGGCTATTGAAGGATTTAGGCGAGAGTGAGGGGGCGGACTACCGTTTCGAGTACTCGCCCGAATCGTTCACGGGTACCGAACCGGAGTACGCGTTAGAGGTTATAAACGCGGTACTCGATATCTGGCAGCCGACCGAGGACAAAAAGGCGGTAATAAATCTGCCCGCCACGGTCGAAAACGCAATGCCGCACGTGTACGCACAGCAAGTCGAGTACATATCCAAAAATATGAAGTACCGCCCCGCGGTAGTGCTCTCGCTGCACCCGCATAACGACCGCGGTTCGGGCGTTGCAAGCGCAGAGTTCGGGCTGTTGGCGGGAGCGGACAGAATAGAGGGCACGCTCTTCGGTAACGGCGAGCGCACGGGCAACGTCGATATTATCACTCTCGCGGGCAATATGTACTCGCAGGGCATCGACCCCGAGCTTGATTTTTCGGATATGCCCTACGTCACGGCAAAATACGGTGAGTTTACGGCAATGCCCGTAAGTCCGCGCCACCCGTACGCGGGCGAGCTCGTGTTCGCCGCATTTTCGGGCAGTCATCAGGACGCAATCGCCAAGGGCATGGCGTTCCGTAAAAAGACGGGGCGCAAAATATGGGACGTTCCGTATCTTCCCGTCGACCCCGCCGACGTGGGCAGGGAGTACGAAACGGACGTTATCCGCATAAATTCGCAGTCGGGCAAGGGCGGCGTCGGCTTTATAATGACGCAGAACTACGGCATAGTTATGCCCGCAAAAATGAAGGAGGACATGGGCTACAAGGTCAAGGACCTCTCCGACAAGCGGCATAAAGAGCTCAAACCCGCCGAGGTTTACGCGGTTTTCGAGCAGAGCTATTTAACGCCCCGCGCGAGTTTCGATATTACCGAGTGCCACTTTAAGCAGACGGACGGCATAGAAACGACGCTCACGGTCGATTACGGCGAGGACGTCGCGACGGTGGTTGCAAAGGGCAACGGCAGGTTGGACGCGGTTTCCAACGCGATAAAGGCGCTCTTCGCTCTGGACTACGTTTTAACGGGCTACGAACAGCACGCCTTAACCGACGGCTCGGGCTCGCAGGCGATATCGTACGTCGGCGTGGAAAAGGGCGGCAAAACCTACTGGGGCGCGGGCGTCGACGACGACGTTATCAAGTCGGGCTACAAGGCGCTTGTTTCGGCAGTAAACAATCTAATGCGGAATTAGGAATTAAGAATTAAGAATTAAGAATTAAATCCGACCTTAATTTAGGCTTCCCCTCGGTGGGGAGGCTCCGCGTAGCGGTGGTGAGGGGAATTCTTTTAAATGCACCCCTCATCCGTCTTAACCTAAACGGTTAAGCCACCTTCTCCACGCAGGGGGAAGGCTACAATGCGGAATATTTATTAAAATAATCCGACCGCTAATTCTGCATTCTGCATTCTACATTCTGAATTAAAACAATTTCCTAATACAAAATTAATCTGGTAACAAATATGGCAAACGGACCTTTATTTTCAATCGGCAGTCTGCACGTTCAGTATTACGGGCTGTGCATGGCGCTGGGCATAATCGCGTGTTTCGCGTTTCTGTATTTCACAATGCAGAAGCGCAATTTCAACGACGAAGCCATCGACAAAATCTTAATAATCGGCATAGGCGCGACGGCGTTCGGCGTGTTTATGGCAATGGTCTTTCAGGCTCTGTACGACTATATCGAAAAGCCTTCCGAGGGCTTTAAGCTCGGCGAGTCCATGACCTTCTTCGGCGGACTTATCGGCGGCGTCGTCAGCTTTTTAATCGTGTGGAATCTGTATATCTTCGTCATTGCGCCGCGCACCAAAGTAAAGTTTTTAAAAAACAATATGAACGCCTCTTTAACCGACGCTTTGCAGATAATCCCCGTCGGGGTAACGATTGCGCATGCGTTCGGGCGGCTCGGCTGTACGTTTGCGGGTTGTTGTCACGGCGGCGAAACGACCGCCTGGTACGGCATCTGGATGTACATTCAGCGCAGCGACAGCGGCTATCCCGTCGGCGACGCGGTAAAGGTTGTGCCCACACAGCTTTTCGAGTGCCTGTTCCTCGTAATTTTGACGGCGGTTATGATAGTATTGCTGTTTAAATTCAAGTTTAAATATAACCTCGGCGTGTACGCAATCGCGTACGGCATTTGGCGGTTTATCATAGAGTTCGTCCGCAAGGACCACCGCGGCAACTTTATCGGCAGTTTAACGCCCTCGCAGTTCTGGTCGATAATTTTGGTTTTATTAGGCATTGCGTACTTCTTTATATATAAATACTGGCTCGTGCGGTTCGAAAAGCACCCCGAAAATCAACCGCCCGTGCGGCAGAAAAAGGTCAAAGCAGCGGCGGCGGTCGGCGGAAATGCGCCCGACGAGGACTTAGCCGAAAAGCTTACGTTAGACGAGGCAACCCGCGACGATAGCGACAAAGACGAATAAAATTAAAATACAAATAAAAAATTTTAACGCGGAGCGAATTTTCGCCCCGCGTATTTTTTTACCTAATTTCACCTAAAACTATTGACAATTTGATAGCACGAATGCTATTATATAAGCGAGGTGATATATATGCAACTTTCTACGGAAATATCACAAAAGAGAAAAAAATTGAAAATCTCGCAGAGGGAGCTTGCGCAAAGGTGCGGGCTTCCGCAGTCAACCGTGGGGCGAATAGAGGCGGGAATTGTCACACCGAGCTTGCCGACTTTACAAAAGCTTGCAAACGAGCTCGGAATGAAATTAAGCCTTACGCCGAAAAACGGTGCCGACAGGTGGGACGGGCTTGAAATGCTGTGCTTTTGGAACGACGAACTTGTCTCTTACGTAACGGTGAAAAACAACAAAGTCAAAGTACAAAGATTTACCGAACACCCGGTCAAGCAGATTTTCCGTGACGACGAGATTGACGTTTTCAAGCTTTCAACCATACTCGAAACCCGTTGCTGGCAACGCGATTGCCGCAACATAGATAACTATTTGAAAAAACTCGGTATTCCGTATTACGACCCTCTTGCGATAGTCAAAAAGACGCACGGCGTTTCTTACAACGATTTTTTGTGGTTCAGGTTCAACGGCGAAAGTTTGACCTGGAAGGATGTTGCGCCCAAGAGGTTAAGGAATGTTTAACGTTAAAATTTCAGACGACTTTCTTGTGGATACCGAGGGCACGAGCGACGGAACGCAGTTAAAATTTTTTAAGGACGGATATTGGTATAAAGAGGATAACGAGGGCTGCGAGGGCGAGGTTGAGTTTCTCGTTTCAAAACTTTTAACCTTTTCTACGCTAAAACCCGAAGAGTACGTCGTCTACGAGCAGGGTAAAATCAACGGCAGGTTCGGTTGCAGAAGCAAGACATTTTTATCACCGACCCAATCGTTCGTCACGCTTGAACGGCTGCACGGCAACGTAAAGGGTATTCCGCTTTTTGAGAAGATAAAAGAGTTTAGCGGTATAGACGCGAAAGTAAAATATGTTTTAAAATTCTGCAAACAGACGGTGGGGCTTGACTTAACCGACTATTTCAGAAAGGTTTTTACTCTCGATTATATTACGCTTAACGAGGACAGGCATTTTCATAATCTCGGTATAATAATGAATTCTGACGGCAGTTACAAGCCCGCGCCTATTTTCGATAACGGCAAAAGCCTGTTGAATTGCAATTCTTCCGTAAACCGCGGTTTGCCCGTTGAAGAAAACGTCAAACGCGTCGTTGCAAGACCTTTTTCCGGCTCGCATAAAGCCATGTACGAATACTTCGGCAAAGGCTTCGACATTGATATCACCAAAGCCATAAAGTGGCTAAGTACCGCGACGGACAGTTTTTACAAGCAGGTTTTGCTTTATCAACTGAATGAAATAATATAAAAAATTTTAATGCGGAGCGAATTTTCGCCCCGCGTATTTTTTTAAGGCGAAGGCGCAAACTGTTTGTGTTGTTAAAAGGAGAAAAAATGAAAGCAACAGGAATTGTACGCAGAATTGACGAATTAGGCAGAGTGGTTATCCCCAAGGAGATACGCTCAACCCTTCGCTTAAAATCGGGTGACCCGCTGGAAATATTTACCGACCGCGACGAGCTAATGCTCAAAAAGTACTCACCGATAGCCTCGCTCGAAAAGTTTTCGGAGGGCACGGCAAAGAGCCTTTCAGAGCTCTCGGGGCACCTTGCAATCGTTTGCGATACCGACGAGGTACTGCACGCGTCGGGCAGCGGCAAACGCGACGTTGCGGGCAAAGCCGTATCGCAAAAGCTCGATAAAATTATGCAGGAGCGGCGCAGTTATATCGCCAATCTTGCCGAGGGGGGCGACATCGTGCCCATCTGCGAGGGCAGTGAAAACACGGTGACCGCGCAGATTATCGTGCCTATTGTTTCCAACGGCGACTGCCTCGGAGCGGTTGCGCTTGTGTCCTGCGACCAGGGGGCTAAGATAGAGCCCGCGGCTTGCAAGCTTGCACAGTTGTCGGCAACCATTCTTGCCAACCAGTTCGAGTAATAATTGCGCCTTGTAATGCGGCAGTTTGCTTTTAAAATTGCCGCATTACAACGTATTTATTGACAATAAATAAAACTCACGGTATAATTCATATAATAGATTATATAATAAAGCTATTAATAAATTATATCTGAGGTTTTTATGGAATACGACAACGCGGCGGAAAGAGCGGCTAAATTAAGGGCGGCGGAAAGAGCGGCGGCTGAGGAAAAGGCGAAGGAAAAAGCGCGGAAAACGGCTGTGCGCAAGAAAAAGTCGCGCGCCCGCAGAGCAGCCTTTACGAACGGTATGGAGGATTTTTTCGAGTTTATCGCCGACAATAAATTCTCTATAATAAACGTGCTGTTTATTTTGGCAAATATTACTCTGTGCGTTTTAATGTGCTTGGGATTAGCGAACGTAAGCGATTTGTTCAGACATATTGCAAAAATCTGCTTCTTTATCGGCATAGGCACGCTGATAATTTCGGTTATCATGGGGATTGTAGCGCTTAACGATGACGACGACGGCTTTGAATTCGCTTCGGCTATTGCGTTGTTTGTCGTGGATTTTGCAATGTTCGTCATTGGATTTATTGCGCTTTTCGTGGTAGTTGTTTAAGCTCTTTACGGTAAACTTGCAAAAGGTAAAATTACATATAAATTTATTAACTCCGCAAACTATATTGCGGAGTTAATTTTATGTCGGTTAAAAAGCAAAGCTATTTAAAAGGTGCAATCATAATATCCGTCGGCGGTTTTCTGTCCAAGCTTTTGGGCGCGGTTTACCGCATACCCCTCGTTGCCAACTTAGGCGGCGAGGGTATGGGCATTTACCAGATGGTTTACCCCCTGTACTGCATACTTTTAACCGTGTCGGCAAGCGGCATACCCACGGGTATAGCGAGGCTGATATCCTCGGGCGGCAATCACGGCGCGGAGAGGAAAGCCTTTTATCTGTACGGCGGAATAGGGCTCATAGGCTCGCTTTTAATGTTCGCGTTTTCGGCTCCGCTCGCGGCGGCGCAGGGCGAGGCGGAGGTCGCGCTCTGCTGTAAGCTCTTGTCGCCGTCGGTGTTTTTCGTCGCGTTAATTTCGATAGTGCGCGGCTACTTTCAGGGCAAGGGCAACATGTATCCCACGGCTTTTACCGAGGTGTTGGAGCAGGCGGTAAAGGTGGCGGCGGGCATTGCGCTTGCGGGGCTTTTCCGCGGCAACGTGGCAAAAGCAACCGCGGCGGCGGTAATTGCCGTAACGTTGAGCGAGGTCATAACCTGCGCCCTCGCCGTCGCACTGTACCTTGGCGACAGAGCAAAGAAAAAGCCGCTGTACAAAACCCCGCTCATCTCGGCAAAGAGCATTTTCGCGTTCACCGTGCCGTTAACCTTCACCGCAATCGCCTTGCCCGTAAGTCAGCTTCTGGAAAGCATAATCGTCGTCAATCTCCTGCGCGGAATAGCGGACAACGCCACCGCGCTGTACGGCATATTTTCGGGCTGTGCGGTGACCATTATCAACCTGCCCGTGTCGGTGACCTACGGCTTGGCGGCGGCAAGCGTGCCAAATATTACGCCTCTCGCCGCGAACGGGGATATGCGTGGAGCCAAGCGCGAGGTAAAAAAAGCGCTTTTGTACACCGCGGCAATCTCTGTGCCTTTCGCAATCGCGCTGTACGCGTTCGCGCCCCTCGCCGCGCGCATAATTTTCCCCTCGCTGTCGGCGGGCGAAAAGGGGCTTTTGATAAACCTCGTCCGCATAATGGCGGTAAACGCCGTCACGTCGTCGCTCGTGCAGACCTCGTCTGCATGCATAACCTCGCTCGGCAAGCCACTCCTCGGCACAGTCACGCAGTGGGTGACGGCGGCGGTGAGGGTAGCCCTCTCGGCGGCTTTGGTCGCGTTCACAAATCTGTCGGTCGTCGGGGTCGCGGTTTCGGCAAACTGCGCGTATTTGGTTGCGGTCGTGCTCAATTTCTGTTATATTATTGCCATAACGAATAAAAAGGGGCACACGAATGTCAATCACACTGATAGGATTGGGAATAAGGGAAGGGGACTTAACGCTGTCGGCGGAAAGGGCGCTTAAAGGGGCGGACAGAATTCTCGCCCGCACAAAAAACAGCGAAAGCTTTAAAAGCTTGCAGGGCTTTAACGTCGAAACGCTCGACGGCGTTTTCGAACGCTCGCGCAATTTCGACACGCTGAATAAAAACCTTGCGAAAGAGGTCTTAACCGCAGGCAAAACGGCGAACGTCTGCTACTGCGTCGACGGCGCGGTCAGCGAGGACGAGGCTTGCCGCATTATACTTAAAAGGGACAAAAACGCCGTCGTTTTCGAGGGCGTTTCCCGCATTTCCCACGTAAAAAATTTAGCGCGGCTGAATTGCTCCGCGGTTACCGCGCTGTCCGCGTACGAGGTGCGCACGCTCAAAAGCTGCCGCGCCGCCGTCGTGTACGATATCGACGATTATTACGCCGCGTCGGAGACGAAGATAGTTTTAACCGACCTTTTCGGCGAGGAAACGCAGTGCGCCTTTATTCGTGGCGACGAGGTTAAAAGGATAAAAATTTACGAGATTGACCGTCAGAAGAACTACGATTTAACCTGCGCCGTGGCGGTGGAAGAGGGCGAGTTTTTAAAGAAAGAGCGGTACGACTTTGCCGACCTCGTGCATTTGGTGGAGCTTTTGCGCGCGCCGGACGGGTGCCCGTGGGACAGGGTGCAGACCAACGAGAGCATAAAGGGCAACGTTATAGAGGAAGCTTACGAGCTCGCCGATGCGATAGAGCGGGGCGACGACGACGGTATTTTGGAAGAGACGGGCGACATACTTTTGCAGGCGGCTTTCCACGCGCTGTTAAAGGAAGAACAGGGCGTTTTCAACGCAACCGACGCCACGACGGGCAACGTAAAAAAGCTAATTTTCCGCCACTCGCACATTTTCGGCGGCGACAAGGCGTCGAGCGAGAGCGAGGCTTTGGGCGTGTGGGATAAAAACAAGCTCAAAGAAAAGCATATGGAAACTTTCGGCGAAAGCGTTATGGCGGTTCCCAAAAATTTCCCCGCGTGTATGCGCGCGCAGAAAGTGGGCAAGCGCGCGGGAAAGA
This sequence comes from Clostridiales bacterium, assembly GCA_023667345.1. Classification (GTDB taxonomy): domain Bacteria; phylum Bacillota; class Clostridia; order Christensenellales; family Borkfalkiaceae; genus Coproplasma. The sequence goes on along the minus strand of JAMPAF010000004.1, from coordinate 47,913 downwards.
GCGGTATGGACTTTCTCTCCCCCGTGTCGGCTTCCGAAAAGCTGTGGGAAGAGGTAAAGGAAATGGTCGAAGCCATGCAGGCGGGCGACAAACAGGCGACTTTCGACGAGGCGGGCGACGTGCTTTTCGCGGCGGTTAATTGTTGCCGTCTTGCGGGCGTGGACTGCGAAGAGGCTTTAAGGGCGGCGACGGACAAGTTCGCGGCAAGGTTTGTAGAGTGCGAAAAGCTCATTCTCGCCGACGGCAAAAATATGCCCGATTTGGACGAATTGGAGCTGGACTATTATTGGGTGAAGGCGAAAAATGCTCTTAAAAAAGCTTGAGGTCGGCGGACTGAAAATTAAAAACAACCTGCTTTTGGCGCCGCTCGCGGGCTACACCAACGCAGTGTTTCGCGGTATGTGCGAAAGTCTGGGAGCGGGGCTGACATTCACCGAAATGGTGAGCGCTAAGGGGCTGTGTTACAACAGCGAAAATACCCGCGGACTTTTGGTGTTGACCCCCGGATATGGCGCAATCAACGCCGTTCAACTGTTCGGAAGCGAGCCCGAATATATGCAACGTGCGGCGCAAAGCGAGGATATCGCGCCGTTCGATTTGATAGATATAAATATGGGCTGTCCCGTGCCGAAAATTTTCAAAAACGGCGAGGGCAGCGCACTGCTTGCAAATATTCCGCTCGCGCAAAAACTTGTCAAGGCGGCAAAGAGAAGCGGCAAACCCGTATCGGTAAAATTCAGAACAGGCATAGACGGCGAACATATCGTCACGCGCGACTTTGCGCTCGCCATGCGGGACGCGGGCGCGGACATGATAACCGTGCACGGGCGCACGCGCGATAAAATGTACTCGGGCGGGGTGAACTATAAAGAGATTGCCTCGGCAAAGGCGGCGGTTGATATTCCCGTGATTGCAAACGGCGGCATTTTTTGCAATGCGGACGCGGAAAAACTTTTAAATGAAACGGGCGCGGACGGCGTTATGGTCGCCCGCGGCGCAATGTACAACCCGTTTATTTTTGCCGAGATTTGCGGCACGCCCGTACCCGACAAAAAGGCGGTAATACAAAAGCAACTAAGCGAAACTTTTGCAAAATACGACGCCCGTTTTGCCGCGGTGTACATGCGCAAAATGCTCGCCTTTTACATAAAGGGGCAGCCCAACGCGGCGGCTATCCGTGTAAAACTGATGTCATGCACCCGCAAGGAACAAATCGAAGAAGTGCTGGAAAACCTTAATTTTTAAAATAAATTCCACCGCAATAAAACCTTCCCCTTAGGGGGACGAGCGTTGATTTCTCAAAACAACCGTTGCTCCGGTTGTTTTGCAACGTGAGATGAGCAAACGCATACGTCCCGCGTTTGCGGTGACCGTAGCGACGGTTGCCCTTACCGTTGCGTAGAGGTGTCGCAACCGTAAGGTTGTGACGGATGAGGGGTTGGTTCGTAGTTGTACTAACGCTCATTGAACCTACCAACCCCTCATTCGACATTTTCTCGTTCCTCGAAAATGCCACCTTCCCCCCAAGGGGAAGGTCATAATGAGGACGGTATATGCGAAAAGCCGCTTTCGTCGTCTGACATTTAAGTGCGTCATTTAACTTGCAACAAGCAACCGCTTATGGTATAATAATATTAACATTTTCGGAGAATACATATGAGCGAAGATATTTTTGAAAAGACAAACGGAACTTCACAAATAAGTGCCGACGGCGCGCCTTCCGATAAAGAGAGCGAAAGCAAGCGGCTTTGGACGGAGTTCGACAGTACATATCCGCAGTTCTATTATACAAATTTTATGATAAAGCGCATGTGTATAATATCGGCAATCGTAACGCTTATCGTCGGTATAATCGTTTTCAGTATAGTATTTACCAATCTTCCGTGCGCCAAGGAAATTATGGCTTGGCAGGAAGGGACGCCCGAGCCCGAGACCGCCGTAAGGAACGCGGTAATCGCGATAGTCGTCGGGGTAATCTTAATTATAGCGGCTGTTGTAGCCTCGGTATTCATATCCCGCGCAGTCGCAAAAAAATTGCAGGCAAAAACATATATAAGAAGAAAAATGGATGCTTATAAAGCGTTTAAAAGTGAAAAGCAGCGGGAAAAGGAAGAGGCGGAGAAAAGGGCTGCCCAGCTTGCGGCGGAAGAGGAAAAGAGAAACAAGCTGAAAGAAATTTTTACGTGCGAGTTCTGCGGCGGCGAAATCGAGTGCAAAACCGACAGAGGCACGCTCGAAACGCGGGGTTATGTTCAGGACGCATACAACGTCAAAGTGACGGGCTACAATACGGCGGAAGTTACGCCTACATATCACACTATTGAATATAAGGAGTATGCCGGCGGCAGAATTGTTTGCAGGTGCAGAAAGTGCGAATACGAAATTATGAAAAGGGAAAGAAGCGACCACAGAGGGTATGACCGTTCGTTCCCTGTCACGGTTGAACTTTACGGTAAATGCAAGCTTACCCAATGGCAGGTAAAAAACACGAAAATTTACCGTTATGTCGACGACTACGTTATAGACATAAAACCTTGATTAATTTACCGCAATAGAACCTTCCCCTTGGGGGGAAGGTGTCGCAACCGTAAGGTTGGGACGGATGATGGGTTGGCTCGTAGTTGTGCTATTGCTCATTGAACCTACCAACCCCTCATTCGTCATTTTCTCGTACCTCGAAAATGCCACCTTCCCCCCAAGGGGAAGGTCATAATGAGGACGGAGAGTAAAAAAATGCTTTCATTTCAATCGACGCAATTTTTTAAATTGCGTCTTTTTTTTACATTTTCCGACAGGCAAAAGCTTGCTATAATGCTTGCACGATGCAAGTGTACGTTGAATACGCTCTTATCGAAAATTTCTGTATGGACTTCACGCTTCTTTTCGCGGCAAAGGCGGCGGCAAAAAATCCCGCCAAATACGCCCGCATTGCGGCAGCCGCCGTGCTCGGCGCGTGCTTTGCCGTCGCGTACCCGCTCTTTAATTTAAGCGGAGCGGCAGGCATTGCCGTAAAAATCGCCTCGGGCGCGGCAATGTGCGCGGCGGCGGGGAAGTTTGACAGCGTTAAGGGCTATTTAAAATTTACCGCCGTGTTCACCGCGGCAACCTTCGTTGTCGGCGGCGCGCTCATCGCCCTCTTCTCGCTTGCGGGCGTAAGTTACAAGCAAGGCGGCGGGTTCGTGCTCTCGTCCGTGCCCGTCGGGATTCCGCTCTTTTTCGCGCTTATGCTCGCGCTGATTATTGCGAGGGTGCGCAAAAAGTTCGTTGCAAACAAGAGCGTAGAGGCGCATTGTAAAATTTATTTCAAGGATAAGAGCGCGGTGGTGTCCGCGTTTTACGACAGCGGCAACAGGGTGTACCTCGGCGGCGCGCCCGTGAGCATAATCCCGTCGTACGTGGCAAAACAGCTTACGGACGGCGCGGGTATAAAAACTTTTGCGGAAATACATACTGTTGCAGGGAAGAGTAAAATTCCCGTATTTACAGCCGAAAAAATAGAGATTGACGACGGAAAAAACAAAATTACGCGGCAAAACGTAGCTTTGGGTATATCGCCGCGGCACATCGGTAAGATGGTGCTTCACCCGGATTTATCGGAGGTAAATTGAATGTTTGAAAAAATCAAAAGCTTATTGCGCGAAATCTTCGGGCTGAACACTCTCGACTACATATGCGGAACCGAGGCATTGCCCCTGCCGTTATCGTCCGAGGAAGAGCGGGCAAAGCTCACGCTGCTGCAAGGCGGCGACGAGCGGGCGAAGGCGGAGCTTGTCGAGCACAACCTGCGGCTGGTCGTGTACATAGCCAAAAAGTTCGAGGGCACGGGCGCGGACGGCGACGACCTTGTTTCCGTGGGCACGATAGGGCTCATTAAGGCTATAGATTCTTTCCGCGCGGACAAGAACATAAAGCTTGCAACCTACGCCTCGCGGTGTATCGAAAACGAGATTTTGATGTATCTTCGAAGATTGAGCCGTGCGCGGCAGGAGGTGTCCTTCGACGAACCGTTGAACACCGACTGGGAGGGCAACGAGCTACTTTTATCCGATGTTATGGGTACGGACGCCGACGCGGTGTATTCGGACGTCGAGGGGGGAGTTGAAAGGGAGCTTCTGAAAAAGTCGTTATCCCGCTTATCTATGCGTGAGCAGAAGATAATGCGTATGCGTTTCGGGCTGGACGGCGGCGACGAAATGACGCAAAAGGACGTTGCCGACAAGCTCGGCATATCGCAAAGCTACATATCCCGCCTCGAAAAAAAGATAATAGCAAAACTTAAAAAAGACATATCGAAACAGATTTAGCTAATTAAGAATTCAGAATTCAGAATTAAGAATTATGCTAAGGAATAATTAATTGAACCAACCTCTTCCGTCTGCTACGCAGCCACCTTCCCCTTCAAAGTGGAAGGCGAGGGGTTGGTACCCGTCATTGCGAGGGCACTTGTGCCCGTGGCAATCCAGAATTACGTAGTCTGCGAAGAGTACCTCATAGAGGGGATAGAGGTTGATTAATCCGACCTTTAATTCTACATTCTTAATTCTACATTCTGCATTTTGCAACGCCGCATCGTACATATCGGAGGTAAAAAATATGTACGATAAAGTCGTTATTTGCGGTGTGGAAACTTCGGGCTTGCCCAAGCTTTCAAACAAAGAGCAGGAAGAATTAATGCTGAAAATCAAGGCGGGCGACAACGCCGCACGCGAAAAGTTCATCGTGGGCAATATGCGCCTCGTTCTGTCGCTGGTTAAAAGGTTCTGGTCGAAAAAAGCCAACGCTGACGACGTGTTTCAGGTGGGTTGCGTGGGGCTTATAAAGGCAATCGACAACTTCGACGTGTCCGTAGGCGTGCGCTTTTCAACATACGCAGTGCCCATGATTTTGGGCGAAATTAAAAGGTACTTGCGGGACGGAAATTCTCTGCGTGTTTCGCGCTCTATCCGCGACACGGCGTACAAGGTTTTAAAGGTTCGCGAAAAGCTCGAAGAGCGTAGCGACGTGGTGACCTACGACGAGATAGCAAAGGAAATGAACGTTGCCGTTTCCGAGGTTGCCTACGCGCTCGACGCCATATCCGACCCAGTTTCGCTGTACGACCCCGTGTACAACAAGCAGGGCGATACGCTGCTACTCATGGACCAGATTTTCGACGTGAAGAACAACGACGAGGTATGGACGGAGAAAGCCGCGCTGTACGAGGCGATAACCCGTTTGGGCGAGAGGGAGCGGAGCATTCTGTTTTTAAGATATTTCGAGGGTAAAACGCAGACCGAAATATCCGAGCAGGTGGGCATTTCGCAGGCACAGGTTTCCCGCCTTGAAAAGAGCGCGCTCAAAAGAATAAGGTCGGAAATTTGCTGAATTAAAAAATTACAGTCAAGCCGCGCCGCGTTAAAATTAACGCGGCGCGGCTTTTAAATATGACAAATTAGTCAAAAATAAAGTCGAAACTTGTAAAAATTGCATAAAAACAGCAAAATAAAACGCCTACACGGTTTGAAAAGATTATATAATGTGATATAATTATAACAGTCAAGGGAGATAAAAATGCAGGTTATTGACTGGGTAGCCATAGGCGTAGTGCTCGGCGCGATTGCGATAGGCACGCTGCTCGGCTTCGGCAAACAACTTAAAATATTTACCGGCGGAATAATCGGCGTGCTCATTTCGCTTGTCGTCACCTATTTCAGCATAGGCGTCGTGGCAAGCTGGGGGTTCGTGCAGGATATAATGTTAAAACTGCACAACGCCATGGCGGGCGCGGACAACGCCTTCGTAAATTTTTTAATTAAAATCGGTATCGAAAAAATAATTCTCGGCATCGCGCTGTTTATTATCATTCAGATTATAAGGGTGATAATCGTCAATATCATAAAGGGCGTAATGGAAGCGGACAACGTAGTTTTAAAAACCATAAACAGGGTCGCGGGCGCGGTGTTTATGCTCGCGGTGGCGTGTATGGTCACGCTAATCGTGTTCCATATAATTCAGCTTATCGGCGGCAATACGGCGGGCAATTTCCACCAGAGTATAAGCGGAAGCGTGTTCAAGCTCGACTGGGTGTACGAAAACAATCCTTTAAGATTTATCGTTCAGAAGATAGGGGAGAGCGTAAATATTTAACCTATAAAAAAATTGCGTTGCGGCAGACAACTTTGCGTTGTCTGCCGCATATACTTTTATATGGAATTTTTGTTCAGTCAGTTGAAAAAAATGGACGTCGTGTCCGTCTCGGACGGCAAAAACTTAGGGCGCGTGTGCGATATGTCGTTTCACTTTCCCGAGGGCAAAATAAAGGGCTTTTTCGTCACGGGCAGTAAGGGGTTCAAATTCACTAAGTCGGACGTGTTTATTCCGCTTTGCGACGTGGTGAAGATAGGTGAGGACGTGGTTCTCGTAAAGCTCGGTCAGGGCAAGCCGCCCAAGGGCGAAAACTGCCCGCCGCCTTTGCCGCCGTGTCCGCCCGACGGCAGACCGCCGTACCCGCCGCAGTCGCACTGTCCGCCGCAGTCGCACTGTCCGCCGCCCGACCCGCGCCGCAGTTTCGACGACTATGAGTGAGAGTTAATGCGGAATTATTGTTAATGCAGAATGTAGAATGCAGAATTAAGAATGAAAGTCGGATTATTATAAATATTTTTACCTTAGCATAATTCCTAATTCCTAATTCCTAATTCTTAATTAATAAATGCTTTTTCCGTAGCAATCTGTCGCCACGACGGCGGGGAAGTCGATAACTTCCAAACGGCGCACCGCCTCGGACAACAGCTCGGGAAAAGCGATAAGCTCGCTCTTGATGATAGCCTTGCCGTAGGTCGCGCCCGCGCCGCCTATTGCGGCAAAGTAAACGCCCGTGTTGCGCACAAGCGCGTCGGTCACGTCCGAACTCATTTCGCCCTTGCCTATCATGCCGCCCAGCCCGTTATCGAGCAGCAGCGGCGCATATGCGTCCATGCGCGCGGAGGTAGTCGGACCGCAGCTTCCGCTTGCGTAGCCGGGCTTTGCGGGGCAGGGACCGGCGTAATAAATGAACGCACCGCCGATATCGAAGGGGAGGGGCTCGCCCCTATCCAACATTTCTTTAAGCCGCTTGTGGGCGCAGTCCCGCGCGGTGTAAATGACGCCCGATAATAGCACGCTGTCGCCGGCGTGCAGTTTTGTTATTCCGTCTTTATCAATAGGCAAATGCAATTTTATCATTTGAATAACTAACCTACCTATAACTTTTTACCTGAATTCCGCCCCACGCTTGCGTGGCACGGAGCGAAGCGCAGTAATTACGAATTACGAATTCCGAATTACGAATTACGAATTACGAATTCCGAATTAAATCTCGGCTTTTTGGCAACGCACGCAGTGGCACTGAATATTCACCGCCACGGGCAGACCCGCAATGTGTGTGTACGCCCACTCGCAGCTCACGCCCAAAGCGGTAGTCTTGCCGTGAAAGCCCTGACAGCCTATATTCAAAGAATTGATTTTTTCGAGCGCAATCTGTTCTATTTTTGCAATATCCTCGCGTTCCGAACGGCTGCCAATTTCGCGCGTGAGAGCCTTTTTTGCAAGGTACGCGCACGTATCGAAACTGCCGCCTATCCCCACGCCCACATAGACGGGAGGGCAGGGGCGGGAGCCCGCTTTTTTAACCGTTTCAACAATCGCGTCCACAATTCCGTCGACGCCTTGCGCGGGCTTTAACATATATATAGCGCTCATATTTTCACTGCCGAACCCCTTTGGCAAAAAGGTGATTTTTATGCGTTCGCCCGCACATATGTGCGTATGAATGACCGCGGGGGTGTTGTCGCCCGTGTTTTCGCGGGTAATCGGGTCGCATACCGACTTGCGGAAAAATCCGTCCTCGTAAGCCGCGCGCACCGCCCCGTTTACCGCCTCTTCCAAAGGCTTTCCGACGAGTAAAACGTCCTGCCCTATATCGAGCATAACTATTGCCATGCCCGTGTCCTGACAGACGGGCAAACAATCCTCTTCGGCTATGCGGCAGTTTTCGATAAGCGTGTCGAGCGCGAATTTCGCCGCGCCCTCCGTCTCGCTTTCCGCCGCGCTTTTCAAAGCCGCCTTGCAGTCGTCCGTCAAAGTCACGCCAGCTTTAAGCGCCATACCGTAAATCTTGTCCGCAATTTCTTTCGTGTCAATCTTTCTCATACGTTTAAATTTTATTATATTTTCACCCAAAAGTAAAACGATTTTATTTACATAGCGGCAGTAAATATTGTATAATCTTAACTATGGAAAACAGAGAGGGATTGCAGCTTCCGCTCGGCTCTAAGGCGGGCGGAACGGCGTATTCAGCCGCGGTTATCATAAACCTTATTTTAAGCTTTGCGGCAAGCATAATAATAGCTATTTTCTCTATCGGCGACGAGGGCGGAAATTATATTTCTCTGCTCGTCTCGCCGCTCGCTGTTTCAATAACGCTCGCACTCGCGCTCCGCGTTGTAAAACAGCCTACAAAAAGCTTGCTGCCGATAAGGACGCACCCCAAATTCTATCTCATCGCTTTTATGCTCGCTTTCGGCGCGCTCTTTTCGCTCAGTTGGATAAACGATTTGATTTTGCAGGGTATCACTCTTTTGGGCTACGTTCCGAGGGACAGCTTCGTCCCCGACGTTTCGGGCTGGAAGGTCGTACCCGTACTCATAGTCGTGGCGGTAATTCCCGCAATAGCGGAAGAAATTTTATTCCGCGGCATTATCTTGCAGAACGCGGAAGAGGGCATGGGCTCGGTGCGCGCCGCGCTCGTTTCGGGCTTCTGTTTTTCGCTGTATCACGGCTCAATCGAGCAGACCGCATACCAGTTTGTTTTGGGGTGTATTTTCGGGCTTCTCGCCGTCCGTTCCCGCTCGATAGCGCCGGGGGTGCTTCTGCACTTTTTAAACAACGCCGTAATAATAATTTTAATGGCATGCGGCGCGCTCGACGGCACGGGCAACCTCATTATTCCGCAGACGGTCAATATAATTTTATCTGTGCTGTCCGCGCTCTCGTTAATAGGCGGGATAGTATGGCTTATTCTCGATAAATCAAAGCTGAAAAAATGCTCGTCGGGCGGGGTTAAGCAATTCTTTATTTTCGCGGCGGTCGGCATAGCCGTTATGGCGCTTTTGTGGATAGTGGGGCTGTTTATAAAATGATTAAAGTCAATATTGTTTGCGTGGGCAGGATTAAGGAAGAATACCTTCGCGCCGCGTGCGCCGAGTATATAAAAAGGCTTTCGCGGTTTTGTAAGTTAGAGGTCAAAGAGCTTGCCGAGGGCAGGAATTTAAAGGAAGAGGCGGCGGCGATTTTAAGGAGCGCAAAGGGATACAAAATCGCGCTATGCGTGGAGGGCGGTCAGCTTTCGAGCCCCGCGCTCGCCGAAAGGTTGGGCACGCTCGTCGATAAGGGCGAGGAAATAACCTTTATCATAGGCTCGTCGTGCGGACTTGACGACAGCGTAAAGGCGGCGGCGGATTTAAATCTTTCCTTCTCGCAAATGACCTTTCCGCACCAGCTTATGCGTGTAATTTTATTGGAGCAAGTCTACCGCGGTTTTATGATTTTGTCCGGCAGCGAATACCATAAGTAATTAGGAATTCCCCCCCTTGCCTTCCACCTTAATAAAGGGGGAAGGTGGCTTGACCGTTTAGGTCAAGACGGATGAGGGATGTGTAATTTTGACCTTATTAAAATTAGGTGGAATTACCGAAACCTCTATCGTCATTGCCTGACGGCAACGACACTTTCCCCTTAAACGCAAGGGGAAAGCAAGATTAAGGGCGGATTTGTTCCGCATAAATCATATACTATTATGTGATATACGAAAAGGTAACGGCGTTCTATAATTCCTACAAAGGCAAAAAGTGCGTAATAGGCTACACGCATTTTAATCGCAATATCTACGCAATGCACACGGGCTGCGACTACGGCAAGCAGTTTATCGCCGTGTATGCCGTGCACGCCCGCGAATACGTGACCGCCATGCTCGCACTCCGCCATATAAAAGAGGGAGTATGCGGCGGCGGTTGGATAATTCCGCTTTTAAATCCCGACGGCGTTGCAATCTGCGAAACGCGGGAACCTCTGTGGAAAGCAAACGGCAGAGGTGTCGATTTAAACTGCAATTTCGACGCGGACTGGGGCTCGGGCAGGCTCAACACCCGCACTCGCGGCGCCGAAAACTGCATAGGCGATTACCCCTTTTCTGAGTGCGAAAGCGCGGCTCTCGCCCGCTTCACTCTGCGCATAAAACCCGCCGTAACGCTCGCCTTTCACACCAAGGGCGGCGAAATTTACTGGGAGTACGGCGGCGCGGGCGATATAAGGGGCGCGGAAATAATCGCCGCTCACACGGGCTATATCCCAAAAAAAATTACTGGCAGCGCGGGCGGATATAAGGACTGGTGCATACAAAAGCTCGGTATACCCGCCTACACGGTGGAGTGCGGCGACGACGGTCTTTCGCACCCTATTAAAAAGATTAAAAAGATAAAGGAGTGCTTTAAACTCTTAAAATATTTTACCGAAAATTATGAGCTACGATAAATTTATGAAGAGCGCGCTTAAATGCGCGGAAAAGGCTTTAAAAGAGGGCGAGGTGCCCATAGGCGCGGTAGTTGTGCTGGACGGCAAGGTTATCGCCCGCGGACACAACCGCCGCACAAAACGGCAGATTGCCACCGCCCACGCCGAGATAGAGGCGATAGAAAAGGCGTGCAAAAAACTTAAAAGCTGGCGCATACCCGAGTGCGAACTGTACGTCACGTTGGAGCCCTGCCCAATGTGCATGGGCGCGGTTTTGAACTCGCGCATAAAAAAGGTGTACTTCGGCGCGCCCGAGGATAAAGGGCGGTCATTGACGCGCGAGCTTGCTACGGCAAATCTTTTAAATCACACGGTCGAGGTAGAGGGCGGCGTAATGGAAGAAGAGTGCCGAGAAATTCTCTCCCGCTTCTTTTCCGAAATGAGATTGAGGGAAAGGAAATAATTACGCAACCCGCCGTCATTGCGCCCCGCCATAAGGCGGGGCATATTCATATAAGCCCATAGGAGCGTGTCATTTCGAGCGATTGAGAACCGTGTAACGGTTCGATTGAGCCGAGAGAATCCCCTCGTGGTAATACGGCGGCAAGTAGGAAGCGAACATACGCAGACTAAGTAATTCTGGATTGCCACGGCGGCAAGCCGCCAGCGCAATGACGCGGTGTGGACGGGCTAAGGGGAAGGTTATATGCGGTTAAGTAAGACGCCAAGTATACGGAAATAAACAAATAGCGGCGCGCGTTGGTTTCAACGCGCGCCGCTATTAAAAATTCATAATAAAGATAATTGTCATTCCGTTTTCGTCTTTAAATAATTTCTTAAAATCAAGTTTATATATTGCGACAGCGAGCGTTCGTCCTCGTCCGCTCTCGCTTTCAATTCTTTCAGTAAGTCCGAATCAATCGTAATGCTAATCTTTTCTTTTAACGGTTTCATAAGTCACCCCGTAAAAATTATAACAAAAATCTTACTTTTACTTGACAAGTAGTACAAAGTAGGATAAAATACTACTAAAATAAATTATGCGGACAAAGGAGAAAATTATGAAAAAGAAAATTATCGCGGCAGCGGCGGTATGCGTTATAAGTGCGGCTTGCGTATTCGGGGCAACTGCGTGTAGCAATAGCGGCGGCAGCGGGCAGAGCTCCGTGCAGGTCGGAAGCGAAGAGGCTTGGAACGCCGCATTCCAAAAGACAGGCAATGCGACAAATTATAAACAGAGCGTGTACGCTTATTACGACGATATTGACGAAACGAACGCGCCGGTAAAGGTAACTTTGGAGGGCACGACTTATCGCGTCGGAAACGAAGCGTATAGCGTAATGACTACCTCTTACAGCAACGGCGCGCCCGCAGATACAAGGTACGAATACGCTTTAATCGGGGAAAACCATGCTTATACGGCAAGTAAAATCAATGATGAAAAGGAATGGTATGTAATGCAAGGAAATAGTATCGGAGCGACATTAATGCCTTTTCCGTACTCGCAGTTTGCGTATAAGGGCGGAAAATATACCGCAACTTTAACGGAATACGGCGGAGAGGAAAACTTAACGGTGAAAATCAATGCCGACGGATATGTATTCTATACGGCGAGAAATTATACCGACGAAGACGGAAGCTCGCTCACGGAATACACCTTTTCGGATTTCGGCACCGCGTCCTGCGAAATGCCGGCAGACGCAAAACTGGCGATTGCAAATTATAAAGCGGCAAACGCTTAAAGTTTAACTTCGCAAGCCTTTCTGTACCCGCCCGCGCTGAAAAAGCGCGGGCGGGTACCTTTTCTCACAAACTTTTCACTCATAGTTATTTTCTAACATTTTAATGTTGATAATTTTTCACACAATTTATCGGTTGACTTATAGCTTTTTACAAAGTAAAATTATTGTTGTCATAAAGGCGGCAAAGCCTTTAAATTACTAATGAACAGCGGAGGCAAAACCCAATGATTAACCACGGCAACGAAATCAAGATTTTTTCGGGCAATTCCAACCGCCCTTTGGCGGAAAAAATTGCGGAGCACTTAAACACCTCTCTCGGCGAAATGGAAGTCACCCATTTCTCCGACGGCGAGATTTACGTCCGCTTCGATGAAACGGTGCGCGGCAAGGACGTGTTCCTCGTTCAGTCGACAAGCTACCCCGTAAACAACAACTTAATGGAACTGCTCATAATGATTGACGCGGCTAAGCGCGCAAGTGCCGGTCGTATCACCGCGGTTATGCCCTATTTCGGCTACGCAAGGCAGGACAGAAAGGCGCGTTCGCGCGAGCCCATCACGGCAAAGCTGGTTGCAAACCTTTTGACCAGCGCGGGCGCGGACAGAATTTTAACAATGGATTTGCACTGTCTGCAAATTCAGGGCTTTTTCGATATCCCCTTAGACAACCTCGTCGGAGGTCCCACGCTGTATAACTACTTTAAACCGAAGGTGGACGAGGACTTCGTGGTCGTATCGCCCGATATAGGCTCGGTGGCGAGGGCGAGAAAGGTCGCCGCGAGAATGGACGCGAAGATGGCGATTATAGACAAGCGCCGCCCCAAGGCGAACGTTATGGAAGTTATGAATATCATAGGCGACGTAAAGGGCAAGAACTGCCTTATGGTCGACGATATGATTGACACGGCGGGCACGATAGTGCAGGGCGCGAAGGCTTTGAAAGAGGCTGGCGCAAAGGAAATTTACGCTTGCTGTTCGCACGGCGTTTTGTCGGGACCGGCAATCGAAAGGCTTAAAGACTCGCCTATAACCGAGCTCGCTATGCTCGACACCATCAATATTCCTCAGGAAAAGATGCTGCCCATATTCAAAATGATATCCACGGCAACCATATTTGCCAACGCTATTGAGAACGTATATATGGACAGACCGATGTCGAAGATTTACGACTAATTCTCCGCTTATAAGCGGTGCAGCAACAAATTCAGAATTAAGAATTAAGAATTAAGAATGATGCTAAGGAATACTATTTTAAATAATTTACCATAATTCTGCATTCTGCATTCTGCATTCTTAATTTGGATATAATTCCGAATAACAAAGCCACAGGCTAAGCTGTGGCTTTCGTTTTAAAGGTACGCTTATGTTTATAATCGTAGGGCTCGGCAATCCCGAGCAAAAATATTTAAAAACCTTTCATAATATGGGCTACCTCGCTGTCGGCGACGCGGCGAATATTTTGGGCGTAAAGTTCAAAAAAAGGGAGTGCGAGGCGCTCACCGCCGAGGCACACTTTGGCGGCGAAAAGGTAATTTTGGCGCAGCCTTTAACCTATATGAACAACTCGGGCAGGGCGGTCAAACAGCTCTTGGCAAAGTACAGGGCAACCCCCGACGAGCTGGTAATTTTATACGACGACTACGATATTCCTAAGGGCAAAATCCGTATCCGCCCCGACGGCAGCGCGGGCACGCACAACGGCATGCGTTCCGTAATTGCGGAAATAGGCACGTCCGCCTTTAAGCGCATTCGCATAGGCATACGCGATAATGAGGTGAATATCCCCATAATTAACTACGTTTTATCCAACGTGAAAGAGGAAGATTACGACCTGTTCGTAGCCGCCTGCAACCGCGCGGCGGAAGCGGCGGTACAGCTTGCAAAGGGCACCCCGTGCGAGCGCGTTATGACCGATTTTAACGGCTGATTTAAACGGCAAAACCATAATTCCCCGCGACATATGCGGCACCCATTTGTCATTCTGACGCTTGCGGAAGAATCTATCGGCTTTGCCGCGCATTAAGCAATCAAAAATTACGAAGTTAAATTATCGGTGGTTAAAAGGTAACTGCGGGTGAAAAATTTTTTTAACTGTCACAACTTAGGGGGCGATTATCCCGCCCTTGCAAACGACCTCCGCCTCGGTGCTCCGACGGCGGTTTTCGGCGTTTCGGACAGCCATAAATATCTTACGGCAAGCGTCATTGACCGCCCCGTTTTGTATATCGCGGCGGACGCGGTTTCGGCGGGCAAGGCGTACGCGGCTATCAAAACTCTTTCAGGCAAAAAGTGCGCCTTCCTTGCCGCCAAGGACGACGTTCTTTTATACAAGACCGCCGTCTCGAAGGACGCGCTTTTCAAACGCATAGAGGGCATTTACAACCTCTTGGCGGGCGCGGAGGTTATCGTGTGCGAGGTGGAGGCGGCTCTGCAACTCGTGCCGAAAAAACTGCCCGTAATAACCTTGAAAGCGGGCGGGGAGTACGACTACGCGCAGTTGCCCAAAATGCTCGTTAAGCTCGGCTACGTGCGCGAATACGCGGTGGAAAGCAAGGGCGCGTTCGCCGTGCGCGGCGACATTCTCGATATCTACCCCGTCACCGCGGAAAACCCCGTGCGGATAGACTTTTTCGGCGACACCGCAGAGCGCATACGCCCCTACGATTTCGTGAGCGGCGAGCGCTTTCCGGATATCGGCGAAATTACCCTCGCGCCCGCCGTCGACTGCTTTGTCGGTGAGGGGGAAGCGGACGGGCTTATTGAAAAGCTCAACCGCGCTTTAAGGGAGTGTAAATGCGAGGCGGCGTTTAAAAGACTGCACACGGTATGCGGCGAAATCGCGGGCAAGCTCGCCGCGGGCGCGCCCTTTGCGGGGCAGGATTTTCTGTTTCCTCTTCTTGCTTGCGCGTGCACGGTTTTCGACTTGCTGCCGCCCGACACGGCTGTGGTTTTCGACGAGTGTAAGCCTGTCTACGACAGATTAAAGGCGGCTTTAAAGGAGCATGAAGAACGCTTTTCCGACCTATTCGCGGGGGGCGAGGTCTGCCCCTTTTCCAAAAGACAGCTACTTACGGAAGAGCAGTTTTTCGGCGGGTTCTCGCGCTTTTTAAACGTCGCGTTGCAGACCTTTACGACAGATATAAAATTCTTCCGCCCCTTAAAGACCTACAACCTAAAATCCGTGCCGTCGCCTTCCTATCTCAACAACGTGCCCATGCTCTGCGACGACGTAAAAAGGTGGCTTTCGGGCGGGTACCGAGTGCTTATCTATGCGGGCGGCGTTCAGCGCTATCAGAAGCTCTGCGAGGTGTTAAACGAGGCATATATAGGGGTCAATCCCGTTCCGTACGAGCTTTCCGCCTTAAAAGACGTTGCAATTTCGAGCGAAAATTTAGATAAGGGCTTTATACTGCACGAAGCGCGCCTTGCGGTGATAGGCAGCGGCGATATATACACAAAGCCCGCGCAAAAGCGCATAAGAAGAAGGCGGGGCGATATGTTCGCCGCCCCCGAAATAGGCGACTTTGCCGTGCACGAAAAACACGGCGTCGGCAAGATTACGGGCACCAAAAAGATAGAGACGACCGACGGCATAAAGGAGTACGTCGCCATAGAATACCGCGGCGGCGACGTTTTGTATGTGCCCGTCGAGCAGATGGATATTCTCTCGAAATACGTCGGTGACGGCAACCCCACGCTCTCCAAAATAGGCGGCGCGGAGTTCGAAAGGGTGAAGGAGCGGGTGCGCTCGTCCATCAAAAAACTCGCGTTCGACTTAAAGCTTTTATACGCCGAAAGGGGCGAAAAGCGCGGCTACCGTTTCCCCGAAAACGCCGTAATGATGGAGGAGTTCGAAAACGCGTTCATACACGAGGAAACGCCCGACCAGCTCACCTGCATAGAGGAAATAAAGGGGGATATGTGCTCGGACAAGGTTATGGACAGACTGCTGTGCGGCGACGTCGGCTACGGCAAAACCGAGGTGGCACTCCGCGCAATTTATCTGTGCGTTTTAGGCGGCAAACAGGCGGCTTTGATGTGCCCGAGCACCATACTTTCCGAACAGCATTTTCAGACGGCGTGCGAAAGGTTCAAAGAGTTCGGCGTGCGCGTCGAAAAGCTAAACCGCTTCAAAACGCCCAAACAGCAGGAGCAGACTTTAAAGGCGGTGGCAAACGGCGAGGTCGACCTTTTAATCGGCACGCACCGCCTTTTATCCGACGACGTTAAGTTCAAGGATTTGGGGCTTTTGGTATTAGACGAAGAACAGCGGTTCGGCGTCGAGCACAAGGAAAAGATAAAGCACATAAAATCGGACGTCGACTGCCTTACGATGACCGCGACGCCCATACCCAGAACGCTTCATATGTCGCTTGCGGGCATACGCGATATCAGCACGATAAACACCGCGCCCACGCGCAGATTGCCCGTGCAGACGTACGTTGTCGAGGAGACCGAAACGCTTATCCGCGACGCCGTCGTAAGGGAGATAGCCCGCGGCGGGCAGGTGTTCATACTCTATAACCGCGTGGAAAGCATTTCGCAGTTCACGGGCAAAATATGTCAGATTATCCCCGAGGCTTGCGTCACGTACGCCCACGGCAGAATGGATAAAAACACCCTCGAAAACAACGTGTTTTCCTTCTACCGCGGCGAGAAGAACGTGCTCGTCACGACGACTATTATCGAAAACGGAATAGATTTACCCAACGCCAACACCATAATCGTAATCGACGCCGACCGCCTCGGCATATCCCAGCTCTATCAGCTCCGCGGCAGGGTCGGAAGGGGCGCGCGCCTTGCGCAGGCGTACTTTACGTTCAAGCCCGAAAAGGTGATGACGGCGGACGCGGCGGAAAGGTTGAAGGCAATAATGCAGTTCACTGAGCTCGGCTCGGGCTTTAAGATAGCCATGCGCGATTTGGAAATAAGGGGCGCGGGCAACGTTTTGGGCGCGGAACAGCACGGGCATATGGACAAGGTCGGCTACGAGCTGTATTCAAAGCTCTTAAAAGAGGAGCTCACGGGCGAGCAAATCTCGTGCGAGCTCGATATCCACGCCACCGCATACATACCCGAGGCGTACATAGAGAGCAGCGCGGGCAGAATGGACTGCTACAAGCAGATAGCCGAGATACGCTCTGTGGACGACTACAAGCGGGTGTGCCGCTCGGTGGAGGAAAACTACGGCGCAATGCCCGACGAGGTGTTAAATCTGCTTATAATCGCGGTGCTCAAATCGTATGCGGCGCGCTTCAATGTAAAAAAGGTGACCGTAGACGGGCAGGGCGGCTCGCTCGAATTGCCGTCGATAAACGCGTTGAAGGACGCGCGCCTTGCCGCCGCGACGGAAAAATACGGGCGCGAGATTAAGCTTTCGGTGTCGAAGGGCGTGCAGATTGTGTTCGCGCCGCAGGGTTCGCAGACGAAAACAATGCTCGGTATGACCAAATTTTTAAAATTTGCCGCAAGTTTCGCGCAAAATGCGTAAAAATTATTTGTCAACGGCAAAGAAATGCTATATAATTAGATACAACGCGCATTATGCGCGGGATACGCGCGGGGCGCGCGTTAAGTTACTTTTATCGCGGAGATAATTGAATGAAAAGCAGAAAAAAACTTATTTGCCTTGCCGTTGCGGCGTCGCTCGTTATGGGCGCGGCGTTTACGGGCTGTACGGCGGTAATGAACGAGGCGGACGTCAAGCAGACGGTTGCCACAGTAAATATATCCAAAACCGACGCGTTTGCCGAAGAATTCGGCGAGGAGTACAAGCAGACGGTTACGGAAAAGAAGTTTTTAAAGCGCGATATGCTCACCGCGTTCTATAATTCGTACAGCTCGTATACGCAGATGGGCTATTCGTACGCCGATATTTTCGAAATGATAAAGGACGGTCTTGTCTCCAACGCGGTAACGACCCAGTACGCAACCGTTTATCTTCTGTACAATATGGGCGGTAGCGCGCTTTCCGCATATAACGCAAAAGCGACCGAAGCGGAAAAGTGCGAATATATTCTCGACAACTACGACGAAAGCGCGGTTGCAAGAGCGAAATACACGTTGAGCGTAACGCTCAATTCCGTGCTCGACAGCGCGGAGCGCAATATCTTAACGGACGAGGAAGAGGACGAGTACACGGGCTCGGGAACGCGCTCGACACCTTCGGGCATTGACGCCACAGTCGAGGAGTACGTCCCCGCAAACTACAAGGTTTACACGGGCTACGACGGATATAAAATGGAAGATATTCAGGAGTCCGTAGATAACGGCGATTACGAGCCTTTATACGGCACGACTATGGTTTCGAGGCAGAAGGCGTACGCGTCTTTCTTAACCAGCCTTAATTCCAATTATCTTCTCACCGAAGCGGACACCGAAACCACAGACATCTGGGAGCTTTCCTACGTGCAGGAATCGTACGTTTCGCAGTTGCAGTCGGAAATAATCACCGCGTTTCAGGATAAGATAGTCGAGGACCAAGAAGAAAAAATCACCGCCGAATACGTGCAAAAGCAGTACGAAAGCCTTCTGAGCGTGGATACGGCTAACTACGATACGGCTTCCTCTTTCGAGACGGGTATGGGCACGCTCGCGGACGAAAAGTTCGTGCTGTACAGCCCCTCAACGCAAAACGATACCGAAAATAAGAACGGCGGCTACGGCACGTTCGGGTACGTCTACAACATTTTACTGCCCTTCTCCACGGCGCAGGAAGCACAGCTTGCGGTGTTGCAGAGCTATCGCGACAGTGAAATCTATACCGAGAGCAAGTATTTCGAAGAGAGAAACAAGCTCTTAAAGAATATCGTTACAACCGACCAGCGTGAAGCCTGGTTCAACGGCACGACCGACTATTCCTTCGACGCGTCCGAAACCGAGCTTGATTACTTCGGCAAGGATAACGGAAGAAATTATCTGTTCTTCGAAAACAACGTGACCGACACCGAGCACAAGCAGTATGAAGCGCTCGAAAAGTACGACGGCAGATACTCCTACAACGGCAAGGTAAAGAAAAACACGAACGGCAGTTACACGTTAATTCCAAACAAATTGTCGATTGATGATATGCTTTCGGAATTCGAAGCATATATTAACTATGTGCTCACGGGCGACCCCGCAGGCGGCAAGGTTTCGACTACTAAAACCTCGGGCTACTATGAGAAAACCGACTTTACCGCGGCGGGCGAGGACAAGGAGATTGACTATTCCAAGCTTGTCTACGCGACGGGCAAAGTAACTTTCGCCGACGGCAGCAGAGAAAATATGCTTGCAACCGACTCCGACCGCTACAAGGCAATGTGCGCGGTCAACGAGTTGCAGTACGCGTACACGACCGACACGGGCGTTCTGTCGCAGTATATAGGCTACACCGTTTCGGCGTACGACACGAGCTATATCAAGGAGTTCGAGTATGCGGCGCAGACGGCTGTAAAGGGCGGTGCGGGCACCTTCGCGGTGTGCGCGGGCGACTACGGCTGGCACTTAATCTACGTTACCGAAACGTTCGCAACGGAAGGCGGCGAGGTCTATAAGGACGTTGAGTTCACGGACGCGCAGATAGAAAAGGAAGGCACGTTTCAAAACCGTTTCTACAACTGGATAAAGGATTCGCACCTATCCAAAGAGGTTACCTTAAAGAGTAACGAGGTCGCGAAGAATTATAATAACGATAAGGCGGTTACCGTCTATAAGGGTGCTTATAAGGATTTATCGGAGCTCGGCTAAATGCAATGGTGGCAAGCGCTTGTTCTCGGACTTACGCAAGGATTAACTGAATTTTTACCCGTCTCGTCGAGCGGGCACCTCACTTTTTTACATCGGGTGCTCGGCATAAATATCGGCGGGGCGGAATTATTTTTCAACATAATTTTGCACCTCGGCACACTCGTGGCGGTGTGCATTATTTTTTGGCGGGATATTCTCGATTTGTTTAAAAAGCCGTTCAAAACGCTCTTGTATCTGGTTGTCGCAACGATACCCGCGGGCGTTGCGGGGCTTCTTCTTGACGATATTATCGAGGAGCATATGATGGGCGGAAAGTTTGCGGGGGCTTATCTTGCGGCGTTCTTCGCGCTCACCGCGGCGGTGCTGTTTGCGACCGAAGTGTTTGCAAAGCGCAGAAAGCGCGTGTTGCCGCTTTGCTTTCGCACGACTGTTCCCATGGGCTTTGCGCAAGCCGTGGCAATATTGCCGGGGGTTTCGCGCAGCGGCTCCACAATCGCGGCGGGCACGTTCGCGGGCGGCACGGCGGAAGAGGTCTCGAAATTTTCCTTTTTAATGTCCATACCCGTCATTTTGGGCAGTTTTTCAGTGGAGCTTGTAAAGGGGCTCGTCGGCGAAGGGGAAAAGGGCTTTGCCTATTCGTTCGGGGTGGCGGGACCGCAGTTCGGCTGGTGCATAGCGATAGGTTTTATAATTTCAGCGGCGGCGGGCTTGTTTGCGATAAAAATTATGCTTGCGGCAATCAAAAAGGCAAACTACAAGTGGTTTTCGCTGTATCTTGTACTGCTTGCAATCGCATGCACGGTGTTGCAGTGCCTCGGCAAATTCTAATAATATTCACCGTAATATATATTTCGCCCCGCGCGTAAGCGCGGGGCATTATCATATTTGACATTAGCTTAACCTTCCCCTTAGGGGGAAGGTGTCGCCGCGCTAAACGCGGTGACGGATGAGGGGTTGGCACATTAAAACCGACTAACCCCTCATTCGTACTTCGTGCGACCGCTACGCGGGCGGGCACGGTTTTTGCGGCTAAAATCTATAACATTTCAAACAAGTCCGCAATGCCGCAAAAACCTCATAATGACGGGTAGGTGAACACGCTTTTTGTAAACTATACTCACCCGCCGCTTATTTTCTGTAAAACCTGCAATTTTACTGTAAAAAATACAGCCTTTCGCCGTTGAAAGAGCTGTTAAAAAATGGTATAATCTGACCGATTAAAGGAGAAACGGCATTTTATGGAAGAAATTCTTGTCGTCAAAAACCTTAGCAAAACCTTTAAACTTTCGCGCAAACAGCGCAAGTTAGAGGGCGGCGCGACGGTAAAGGTGGCGGTGGACAATCTGTCTTTCACCGCATACAAGGGCGAAATTTTCGGGCTGTTGGGTCCCAACGGCGCGGGCAAAACGACGACTTTGCGTATGCTCGCAACCCTTATAAAGCCCGATAGCGGCGACGCGGTCATAGACGGCGCGAGCATAGTTTCCGACCCGTACGGCGTGCGTTCCAAAATAGGCTTTTTAACCAGCGAGCTGAAATTAGAGGACTTTTTCACGCCCAACTATCTGTACGGCTATTTTTCGAAGCTGTACGGCATACCCGAGGACAAGGCGGCGGCAAGAAAGGGCGAAATGTTTAAAAAATTCGGCATAGACAAGTTTGCCGAGGTCAAGGTCGCCAACCTCTCAACGGGCATGAAGCAAAAGCTTTCGCTTGTAATTTCGCTCGTAAACGACCCCGATTTTATAATCTTCGACGAGCCGACAAACGGGCTCGACGTCTTAACCGCCAAAACGGTCACCGACTATCTTTCCGAACTGCGCGGCGCGGGCAAGACAATCATACTTTCCACGCACATTTTCAGTTTAATCGAAAAGCTGTGCGACAGGGTCGGCGTTATAATCGACGGCAAACTCGTCGCTTTGGACACGCTTGAAAATCTGACTGCGGAAAAGAACCTCGAAGACAGGTTTTTCGACCTCTATAAAAGCGTAAAGGGGAACGAACAATGAAAGCCGTGCTAACAATAATAAAGAAAGAATTCGCCCGCTTTTTCAAGGATACCCGCCTTTGGATAACCGCGCTCATTCTGCCGGGGCTGCTCATTTTCGCAGTATACAATATAATGGGCACGATAATGGAGAGCGAGGCGGAAAAGGAAGCCGACACGCTCTGCACGGCGTACGTTGTCAATATGCCCGAAAGTCAAGAGCAAACTTTTTCCGCAATGTTCGATAT
Organism: Clostridiales bacterium; assembly: GCA_023667345.1. Taxonomy (GTDB): domain Bacteria; phylum Bacillota; class Clostridia; order Christensenellales; family Borkfalkiaceae; genus Coproplasma. Next base: position 25,679 of record JAMPAF010000004.1, on the reverse strand, counting down.
AAAGGAATATTCCGCGGCGGAGGAGGCGAACGAAGCTCTCAAAGAGGGTAAGCTGGATTTGATTGTCAGCTTCCCCGAAGAGGGCGCGGCGGGCAAGATAGGCATTTATTTCAATTCCGCCCAATCAAAATCGCAGACGGCGTACGCGTTAGCCGTCGCGCTCGTTGCCAACTACGAGATAATAGATTTAGCCGACGCGCAGAGCACGGCGCGCACGGTGCTTTCAAACGTGGTGCCTATGGTGCTTTTAATGCTCTTATTCAGCGGCTGTATGGCTGTCGCACCCGAGTCGATTGCGGGCGAAAAGGAGAGGGGCACGATTGCAACGCTTTTGGTTACGCCCGTAAAGCGCAGTGTAATCGCGGTCGGCAAGATAGCCGCGCTCAGCGTAATCGCGCTTTTAAGCGGACTTTCCAGCGCTCTCGGCATGCTGTTGTCTATGCCCAAGCTTGCGGGCGCGGACGGCGGCGGTATGAGCTTTTCGATGTACGGCTTCGGCGACTACGCGGCGATACTCGGGGTAATACTGTCAACCGTTTTGATATTGGTTGCGGTAATATCCATCGTTTCCGCCTACGCAAAGAGCGTGAAAGAGGCGAGCGGACTTGTCGTGCCGATTATGATTTTGGTAATGCTTTGCGGCGTTTTCAGTATGTTTGCGGGCACGGTCGCATCGTTGGGGCTGTACTTTATCCCCGTATTCAACAGCGCGCTGGTAATATCGAGCGTGCTTTCGGGCGCAATGAGCGCGGCGGGGATTGCCATAACTATATGTATAAACTTAGCTTTCGCGGCGGTTTTGGTGTTCGTGCTGACGCTCATGTTCAAGAGCGAAAAAATTATGTTTAATAAATAATTTACCTCACCCTTGCCTTCCCCCTTAATAAAGGGGACGAGCAACGCATTTCTCAAAACAGCACTCGGCTTGTGCTGTTTTGGCGTTGCGAGATGAGCAAACGCATATGTCCCGCGTTTGCGGTGCCCGAAAAAGGCGTTGTCCTTACGCCTTTTGAGAAGGGTGGCACCGTAGGTGACGAATGAGGGTTGTGGAATTTTACCTTATAAATGCGAAAAGGGAGGCAGAGCCTTTCAAATCGAAAAATTTCCCGCTGTCGTCAAGCGGGAAATTTTACGAAACAAAATATAACCGTGCAGCCCCTTTTGCCAACCGCAGCCGAAGCGTAACCTGTACAGGTAGCTACTGCAAAGCAACCCTATGGCACACCCCTCTTACCGTTTAGTGCTGCTGTATCCCTACCCTGACACGGTTCGCGGCGAGAAGTTGCATAAGACCTTGTTATCAACACCCCTTATACGGGGCAGCCTTCCACTGCGGAAGTCGGGAGGGGCAGTTCAGTCCCGCTGTAGCGGATTGCGGGTACAGGGCACCGCTATCTCCCCACTTAGCACGGCAAAAGGGAGTATACCACACCCCGCCGCAATTTGCAAGTAAAATTTCAACCGTTTGCAAATAACTTGACTTTGCCTTGTCAATAATTTAGAATATAAACCAACCCACCGCGTGCCTTCCCCCTTAATAAAGGGGGAAGGTGGCACCTTAGGTGACGAATGAGGGTTGTGGAATTATGTACCGATTAAACCCTCACCACCGCTACACTGCGTTGCGCGGAGCCTCCCCCTTGAAAGGGGGAAGCCGAATATAGGTAATTAACTTAAAAATAAACTAAATAGGAGTTAGACAATGCCTGAAAATTGTACTCACGATTGCTCGTCTTGCGGGGAAACCTGTTCCTCGCGTAAGGCGGAAAGTCTTATAAAAAAGCCGCATAAGCTCAGCAAAATCAAAAAGGTTATCGCCGTTGTTTCGGGCAAGGGCGGCGTGGGCAAGTCGATGACGAGCGCAATGCTCGCCGTGTCGTCGCAGCGCCGCGGCTATAACACCGCGATAATGGACGCCGACATAACCGGTCCGTCCATACCCAAAATGTTCGGTATTCATTCCCGCGCAATGGGCAGCGAAAACGGAATTCTGCCCGTCGACAGCGCAAGCGGCATACAGGTTATGAGCATGAACGTGCTTTTGGAAAACGAGGCGGAGCCTGTTGTCTGGCGCGGCTCGCTCATTTCGGGCACGGTCTTGCAGTTCTGGACGGACGTTATATGGGAAGATGTAGACTTTATGTTCGTCGATATGCCCCCCGGAACGGGCGATGTGCCCCTCACTATCTTCCAAAGTGTGCCGTTGGACGGCATAATTATCGTCACCACGCCGCAGGATTTGGTCGGAATGATTGTGCAAAAGGCGGTCAATATGGCTGATTTAATGAACGTGCCCATTTTGGGTATCGTCGAAAATATGAGCTACATTTCCTGCCCCGACTGCGGTAGAAAGCTGAATATTTTCGGCGAAAGTCAGGTTGACGCGCTTGCGTTGGAGCACGGCATACCCGCAGTCGCCAAAGTGCCCGTCGACAGCGCGCTGACAGCCGCGGCGGATGCGGGCAAGATAGAGGAGATAGAAAACAACTATTTGCAGAGCTTTTTCGACAAAATTGCCGCGGGGCTTGAAAAAAAGTCATAACAAAACTTGTGTTTAATAAAATACTAAGGAGAAAATGAAAAGTATGTTAAGGGCAAGGGATTTCAGACAGCGTGCCTGGTCCGCACTGTCGGGCAAATGGGGCACAATGATAGTGATTATGCTAATCGTGTCGCTCATTTCGGGCGCGTGCGGCGGGCTCACTATTATCGGTGTGGGCGCGATTGTGCTGCTTTTGATAACAGGTCCGCTCTCGCTCGGCGTTGCGGGCTCGTGTTTAAGGGTAGTCCGCGGTCAAAGCGTAGAGGTTTCGAACACCTTCGACGGCTTTAAAAACTTCGGCGGCGCGTTTTTGCTCTCGCTTTTAAATTCGATATTTATTGCGCTGTGGTCGCTTCTTTTCATTATCCCCGGTATAATCAAATCATACGCGTACAGCATGAGCTTTTATATCCTCAACGACAACCCGCAGATGGACGCAAACACGGCGCGCAAGAGGTCAATCGAGATGATGAGGGGCAACAAGTGGCGTCTTTTCTGCCTTGATTTAAGCTTTATCGGTTGGTGGATACTGTGCATATTAACTCTCGGCATTTTAAGCTTTTGGGTAGAGCCTTATCAAAAGGTCGCGTATGCAGAGTTTTACCAGAGTCTGCTCGCGGAGCAGAGCTCGGATTTCGGTGGCTCGTATTACGGCAGCGGGTATAATGCAAACGGCGGCTATGACGCGAACGGCGGCGGAAATACAAGCTACGGCGGAAATGCTAACGGCGGATATAACACGGACGACGGCTTGCAAAAGGGCGACACAGACGACTCTTCGCCTTTTTCCGCCGACGATTTATAAAAAAATTCAATGTCGTTACAAAAAATTAAGGAAAAGTAAAGTAAATCGAATAAGCGCGCGGCGCGGCGGATAGGGTGCATAAACACCCATATCCGCCGCGCCGCATTATTTTTCCTTGTTATTTCGCTCCGCCGTAGGCGGGGCATAATCATAAAAGCACATAGGAGCGTGTCATTTCGAACGATTGAGAAGCCCTCGTAGAGGGTTCGATTGAGTGAGAGAATCCCCTCGTGGTAATACGGCGGAAAGTAGGAAGCGATACACCTTAAATTGCGTTGTAATGCGGCAAGGTTAGTTTTGCGCGAGAATACCTCTTCGAGGCGCGCAAAAAGATTATTACGGTTTTTACGGCTAAATTCTATAATGTTTCAAACAAGTCCGCTATGCCGCAAAAACCTCATAATGACGGGAGCAGAGAATTGCTTTTTATTTGAAAAAATCATTGCATAATGTTTGGTGGTGTGTTAAAATAATGCTGTCAAACATTTTTATTATTTATACACCTATTGTGTAGGGCTGATTTTGCGCAAATCGGAGCCCTTTTTCCCTACACAATTAATGTATATGTGAAAATGTTTGACGACGTTAGGGTTCGTTTGCGGGCGACCTTAACGGTCGCCTTATTTTTTTAAGGAAAATACCGCAAATAATATATTTACGGGAGGTAAAAAATGGAGAAGGACATTAAAGCCGAAATGCAAGACGACATAAGAGGGGCGGACTACATTTCGCCCGCTGTGCTTTTAAAAATGATAAAGTCTCTTTTGGCGGAAGAGGTAGGTGCGGTTTACAGGTTCGAGAGGGACGGACTTAAAGTATCTTTTATTAACGGGCAAAAGTTCAGGGTAAAGGTGGAAGAAATACGCAAATAAAAAAAAGAGTTCCGTTTCTCGGCTCTTTTCTGTTAATACTATAAGTACAAGTTGCTTGTACTTACAACTAAATTATACAAGTAGCTTGTACATTTGTCAAGAGCTATGAAAACGAAAATCGCGGAAAATATCAAATTTTTCAGAAAACAAATGGGGCTTACGCAGGAAGAACTTGCCGCAAAACTGTGCGGTAAAAAGAGCCTTGTTTCCAATTACGAGAACGGTTACAGCACGCCCGACGTATATACGTTGTGCAAGCTTGCCGATATTTTTGACGTGACTTTGGACGAGTTGGTGGAGTGGAGCAACGATTAAGCACGCGGCGCGGCGGGCAGGTAAATCCTGCCCGCCGCGCTATTGCTTTGTTGATGTCAGTTAGTTCGCCGCAAAAGCATTTAAGGACTTGTCTGCGTGGCACCCGCGCGCCGCGCACTTAATAGATAATATTATTTTAATATCGAAACGTAGTCGGACGAACCGAAAAGCATTCTCATTATGTAAACTGTTTCGGCGACTTCGTCTACGGTGTAAAAAATCATATAATTTTCCGCCAATACCCAACGGTATTTGTATTTGAGCGGAATATCCGTTTCCAATTCACGCCCGCAATAGGGTGTGTCTTTCAAAAGTGAGAAACAGTCGGCAACCGTTGAATAAAGTTTTAACGCCGCGGCGGGGTTGGCAAGGTCGACGGCGATATAGTCGAGGGCGGCTATAACGTCGTTTTGCGCAATCGGCAATATTTCAACGCGAAAGTTTTTCATACTTGCCCTTAATTTCCCTCATAAAATCTTCGGCAGAAGAAGCGGCTATGCCGCTTGCAAGTTCGTCCTCGGCTTTTTTCAGTTCGCCGTATAAGTGTAGTTTGGCTACCGTGCGGTTGTAAACGTCCATATTCATAATGACCATATCGCCGTAGCCGTTTTTCGTTATAAAAATAGGTTCCGACGATGCCGCGCATTTCGCCGAAATTTCTGCCGTATTCTTTAAATCTCTTATCGGAATTATCTGAGCCATAAAAATCTCCTTATTGTGGTACAATTATACCACAATATTTATTATATGTCAACAGAAAAAATTTTCGCCGCGCTGCATTTTATAATAATTTGTGAGATTGTAGGAGTATGTCATTTCGAGTGGAGGAAGAAGCCCCGTAAGGGGTTCGCCCGACCGAGAGAATCCCCTCGTGGTAATACGGCGGAAAGTAGGAAGTGATATCGCCTTAAATAGCGTTGTAATGCGGCAAAGTTAGTTTTGCGCGGGAAAGAACGCGCAAAAAGATTATTATGGTTTTTACGGCTAAATTCTATAATGTTTCAAACAAGTCCGCTATGCCGCAAAAACCTCATAATGACGGGGAGTGGGGTACGGTTTTCCGCTACTGTCCGCGGTGGCTCACCGCTCTGGGGAAAATTTTTTTCGTTGAGCGGTTAGCTCTTATCTGTGCATATTTTTGTACATATATCTTTTCATACCATCTAAATACCACCACAGCAATAAATTTCTGCTTAGTTCAACTCGTTGTTGTGCTTTTACGTATTTATGGAACAACAAAAACGTAGAGGAGGCTAAAAGTAAAAACATATCAATGTCTTGATTAGGGACATAAATGTTTAATTTTGCAATTCCTAAATTAGATTTGCTGTCTATTATATCCCACTCAATATCGGCTATGAGTTTGTTTGCATCTGGCTCTTCGCCAGTCAAGCTACTAATATAATCTCGGTCATAAATTCCAATAAAGCTTTCATATATAATAAGTTCATATGGCGTAGTATTATTTTCCAAGAATATATCAGCTGTGTCGCTTAAAACTATATTACATAAACAATTTTTTTGTTTGTTATATAATTTCATTTTGTTTGACGACATTTTAGCATATTTTATATAACATTCCCCATTGTTAGAAACTCTGAAATGTTTGTTTTTAACGTCAAAACATAGAAACTCTGTACCTAAATTTATATTAGTGAAATAAATATCTTCGACAGAATCGTTTAGTGCATTAGTTACGTACCATGTGCCCATAGCTTCATCGTCAGATATTTGTGAAATTTCCGAGATACCTTCATATTCATATTCATTGAATATATTCAGTTTACGCTTAAATATTCGCTTAATTTTGTTCCATTTTTGTAAACAAAATTGTAACATGCGCGTTGCGGTTATGGCGTCGTCTAAGTCTTTGCAATGTATTAATGTGTTTATTGCTGACTGTTCAAATTTAGCTAAATCCAAACTTTGGATTTCGTAATAGTTTAATTCGTCAAAATAGTAGTGAACTTTTTCGATAAATTTTCGTGTAATCATAACGCTCCATTCAGGCATATAAAATAAAAAAGTGCGCCAACCGAAGTTAACGCACGCAAAATGCAAACTCCGACTGTCGCTAAACAAACTTTATGCATAGTAAGGATTTCTGTACCCACATAAAAGGAATTTGCATATTTGCCAAATTCTTAAATGAGTACAGAAAAAGTATACTCGTGACTATAAAAATAGTAAGTATCTTAATTAGAGTATAAAGTTTGTTTAGCAAAATCAGTATAGCATATTTGCGGTTTTAAATCAATAGTTTAATTGATGTAAAATAAATTTATTATGGTGTAAGGTTTATGAAAAATAAAATAAATTAACTTTCGTGCGCAATGGCTCACCGCCGTTTTTCGGGGAGAAAGCGCCAGTAGCGCACGGGCATACTGCCGCGCATCTGCTTTTCGTGGGGGCGGCTTTCGATGTTCACCGAACTGTAATACTGCTTCCAAAGGTCCTGAAAATAGTTTTCGTATTCCGAAAGGTAAATTTCCGCGTCGCCCGCCGAGGTCATCACTATTTCTCTTCCGTCGTACATGGCGGCAACCTTGCGCTTAATATCGTGTATAACGAAGGGGCGCCCGTTAAACCGAGCCGCAAAATGCACCGCAATCATATCCGTTATGTCGTTGTCGGGCGAGTAGGGGGCGTACATAACGCCGTTCGCGCTCTCCATAAACCGCAGAAAGCCTTTGAGGTTGTGCAGCTCCGAGGTCACTCGCGAGCGTATCTGGCTCATTTCAATGACGGTGGGGTTGGCGAGCATGCCGCGTACCGCGCCGCCGTTTGAAATTATCAGCTTTATATACTCGAAAGCGACGCTCTCTTTGAGCGGGTTGTCGCTCCGCAAAAGCAGAGTAATATCTTCCGCAGCGCCACGGTCGAGGGCGTGCAGCTTCGCTTTAACGCGCTCCGCCTTGTTTTCGTCGGCAACAACGTCAAAAACCTCGAAGTCCAGCCCGAGCTGTACATCGCGCTCCGAAGTTATCAGACAGTCCTTATTTTTGTATGCGTCAAACACCGCCGTGTAAAAACAGTTTTCGCTTCCGTCAACCAAAAAGTACGTCATATCTCACCCGAAAGGGCGCTTACGGCAACCGACGAGCAGGAAAACATGCTCAGTTGCTCACGTGTCTCTTTAATACCGTCGAGCATCAGCGCGGCTTTAACCGCGTTCTCGCTCTCCGACCCGTAAAATTTGCCCTTACAGGTTATAAAATGCTTCGCCCTCTTCAATATTATGCGCATTTTCGCAAGATTATCAAAGTCGAGAACGCCGTATTTTCGCGCCTTAGTAATGCGGTATGCGCCGCGCGCGCCTATCCCCGGCACCCGAAGCAGCATTTCGAGCGGCGCGGTGTTAATTTCGACGGGGAAGAGGTGCATATTCCGCATAGCCCAGGCGCACTTCGGGTCGTAGTCGGGGGAAAGGTTTTCGCCCTCGCCGCAAATCTCGCCTACGTCGAAGCCGTAAAAGCGTATCAGCCAGTCGGCTTGATAAAGGCGGTGTTCGCGCAGCAGCCCCGCGCCCGCGGCGGGTAGCTTCGGGCTCGTCACAACGGGGATATACGAGGAATAGTAAACGCGTTTAAGCCCCATTCTGCGGTACAAAGCTTCCGTAAGGCGCAGTATCTGTCCGTCGCTCTCGGGCGACGCGCCCACAATCATCTGCGTCGTCTGTCCAGCGGGTATAACCTTGCCCTTGCGAACCTTGTTTTCCCTGTCGTACATAAGAGCCGTGCTCAGCTTTTTCATGGGTAAAAGCAAGCTTTCGCGCGTCTTTTGCGGCGCCAAAAGTTTAAGCGATTTCTCGCTCGGAAGTTCGATATTAAAGCTCATTCTGTCGACGAATTTTGCCGCCCGCATAATGAGTGCGTCGTCGGCGTGCGGTATGCCCTTTAAATGAATATAGCCGTTGAAATTGTATACTTTCCGAAGCTTGATAACCGTGTCGCACAAAAGTTCCATAGTGCGGTTGGGCGACGAAAAGACGGCGGAGGATAAGAACAGTCCCTCGATATAGTTGCGCTTGTAAAAGTTTACAGTAAGCTCGCATATCTCGTCGGGCGTAACGCTCGCCCGCTTCACGTCCGCGCTCCGTCTGTTGGGGCAGTACTCGCAGTCGCAGATGCAGTCGTTGCTCATTAAAATTTTAAGTAGCGAGATACATCTTCCGTCGGGGGTAAAGGAGTGGCATATCCCGCCGACGGAAGCGTTCCCGAGCCCGCCCTTCGTGTTCACCCGTTTCGAACCCGAGGAGGAGCAGGAAACGTCGTATTTGGCGCTTTCGGTTAAAATTGTAAGTCTTTCAGCGTCCAACATAGGCGTTCCTCGAAGATTTTTTCACGCATAAACCCGTTCTTTACGCGTGAAAAACATTTGTTCGTATTGATATAATACCACCCCCAAACGCCGTTGTCAATAACTTTTTTGCACTTTTTTAAAAAATTTTCACTGATTTTTCATTGTTACGGCATTTACATTTAAATTACGTAAGGTATAATTATAATAAGGTCAAAAGAGGAGGAACCCTTTATGCGCGTGCTGATTGTTGACGACGAAGATATGATAAGAAACGTTTTGAAAGAGTACGTTGAGTTCGAGGGCAACGAGGCGTTCGAGGCGGCGGACGGTATGCAAGCCGTGAAGATGTGCCGCGAGGAAGACTTCGACGTGATTTTAATGGACGTAATGATGCCCCGCCTCGACGGGTTTTCCGCCGTAAAGGAAATTAAAAAATTCAAGGATATCCCCGTGATAATGCTGTCGGCGAGGGGCGAGGAGTACGACAAACTTTTCGGGTTCGAGATAGGCGTCGACGACTACGTGACCAAGCCCTTTTCGCCCAAAGAGGTTATGGCGCGCATAAACGTTGTTACAAAGCGCAGAAAGCAGAAGGACGAGACGGGCGACAGCGTAACCTTCGAGGGGCTCACCGTGGACTTTGCGGGGCGCAACGTGTACGTCGACGGCGAAAAGGTCGAGCTCACCCCCAAGGAGTACGAAATTCTATTTTACTTTATAAAGAACAAAGGCATTGCTTTGACGCGCGAAAAGCTTTTATACGACGTGTGGGGTTTCGACTTCTACGGCGACGACCGCACGGTGGACACGCACATAAAAATGCTGCGGGCAAACTTAAAGCAGTACCGCAAATTTATCGTGACTTTAAGGGGTGTAGGGTATAAGTTCGAAGTCTGAAAAGGCGGGGAAAGCGAGCCGCCGCAAGCCTTTAAAACTTAAAAGAGTAAACAGCACGAACATAATTTTATGGAGGTATTTCACCTTCTTCGCGCTGGGGGTCATAGCCGTAATAGCAATAGTCTGTTTCGGCATTTTGGGCAACACCGTAATGTCGCAGTCAAGGCGGCGCGTGAGCGCGGTAGGCGGCGAATTGGCGGGGCTGATAAACGGCGGAGCAACCGCGGAGGAAATAGTTTTAAAAATTACTGACTACTCGCTCTCGGACGGCGTAGACGCGTTCGTTTTCGGTATGGACGGCGAACTCGAAATGCCGTACGCCGCAATCTCGGAAGATAAAATCGCGCCCGTGTATTCCTCTCTCGATACCCGCCTCGGCGAGTGGAAGGAGGGCAAAGAGGTAGAGTACAGCTCGCGCAGCGGCAACCGCACAACGTTCAATTACGGCGCGTGCGTCACGCTCGGCGGTGAGCAGTATAAACTGCTTGTCCGCTACCCCGTCACGCACATTGCCGAGCTCGTGCGGAGAATGGAAGTTTATCTTCTTATCGTCGGGCTCGTGGCGTTCGTGATAGCCTTTTTAATATCCTACTCGCTTGCAAACAAGCTTTCGGGACCTCTGCGTGAGATTTCGGGCACGGCGCAAAAGCTTGCGGGAGGCAACTACGACGTGCAGTTCAATTCGGCACAGTACGACGAGATAGCCAAGCTTTCCGATACGCTCAACTATATGAAGGACGAGATTAAAAAGAGCGAGGACTTCCGCAAAGAGCTTTTGGCAAACGTCTCGCACGACTTAAAGACGCCGCTCACAATGATAAAGGCGTACGCTTCGATGATAAAGGAAATTTCGGGCAACGACCCCGAAAAGAGGGAGAAGCACCTCGACGTTATAATCGACGAAGCCGACCGCCTTACGGGGCTTGTAAACGACATTTTAAGCACGTCGAAGATAACCGCGGGGCTTGAACAGCTCAACAAAAAGGTGTTCAATTTAACAGAGCTTTTGTACGGCGTAATCAATAAATTCAGCTACTTGCAGGAAACGCAGGGGTACTCTGTAATGGTCGACGTGGATACCGAGCTGTACACTCTCGCCGACGAGGAACAGATTTATCAGGTCATCTACAACCTCATATCCAACGCCGTAAACTACACGGGCGACGACAAGACAATCTACGTAACATTAAAATACAATGCCGCAGACAAGCGCATTAATTTTGCCGTCCGCGATACGGGTAAGGGCATAGAAGAGGACGAGCTCGCGCATATCTGGGACAGATATTACCGCAGTAAAGACAGTCACTTGCGCCCTGTAAAGGGCACGGGATTAGGCTTGAATATAGTCAAGGTAATTCTGCAAAAGCACGGCTTTAATTTCGGCGTAAACACCTCGGTGGGCGAGGGCTCGACGTTCTACGTAGACTTCCCGTCGGCGTAATTCATAATTGTCAATGCGCCCCATAACCTTGCCTTCCACTTTGAAGGGGAAGGTGTCACTGCAAGTGACGGAAGAGGTTGATTACTCAGACCGCACGAAGCCGAACAGGAGTTGGCTATTTAAAATTGAAACATAGAGCAACACATTGTGTTGCTTTTCTTCTTTTGCGGTGATATAATACGCGTATGCAAAAACAGTTCGAACGCACCGCGCTCGTGTTGGGAGAGGGCGCAATACAAAAGTTAAATAATAGCCGCGTAGCCGTTTTCGGGCTGGGCGGAGTGGGCGGCTACGTCGTCGAAGCTCTCGCCCGCGCGGGGGTGGGAACGCTCGATTTGATTGACGGCGACACGGTTGCCGAAAGTAATATCAACCGCCAGATTATCGCTCTGCACACGACCGTCGGCAGGGCAAAGTGCGAGGTCGCCGCAGAGCGCGTAAAGGCGATTAACCCCCACATATGTGCCAACGAACGCAATATTTTCTATAATAAAGACACCGAAAATCAGTTCGATTTTACGCTTTACGACTGCGTTGTAGACGCGATAGACTGCGTGACTTCCAAGATAATGCTCGCGGTAAACTGTCAGAGTGCGGGCGTGCCGCTCATATCGTGTATGGGCACGGGCAACAAGCTCAACCCCATGGGGTTCAAGGTTGCCGACATATATAAGACGTCCGTCTGTCCGCTTGCAAGGGTCATGCGCAGAGAGCTGAAAAAGGAGGGCGTAAACAAACTTAAAGTAATCTATTCCGAGGAAGAGCCCACTCGCAAGATAAGCGCGGAAGAGGATATGCGCGTGCCCGGCTCGGTATCCTTCGTGCCGCCCGCGGCGGGGCTTTTGATAGCTTCCGAGGTGATAAAAGAGCTATTATAAATATTGTCCGCAAGGTCAATAATTTGCTTGATTTTTTTCTTCGCCCGACCTATAATAGAAATACGGAACTTTTGTTTGTATGGAAAAACGTGAATTTAAACTTCATTCGAAATACGAGCCCACGGGCGACCAGCCGCAGGCGATAGAAAAGCTTGTCGAGGGCGTAGAGGACGGCATACGCACGCAGGTGCTTTTGGGCGTAACCGGTTCGGGTAAAACCTTTACCATGGCAAACGTGATAAAGGCAGTCAACCGCCCCACGCTCGTCATCGCGCACAACAAGACGCTCGCTGCACAGCTTTGTAACGAGTTCAAGGAGTTCTTCCCCGAAAACCGCGTCGAGTACTTCGTTTCGTACTACGACTACTATCAGCCCGAAAGCTATATCCCCTCGACCGACACCTATATCGAAAAGGATATGAGCCTGAACGATGAGATAGACAAGCTCCGCAACTCGGCAACCAGCTCTTTGGGCGAAAGGGAGGACGTGATTGTTGTCGCATCCGTCTCGTGCATATACGGCTTGGGCGCGCCCGAGGAGTATTTCCGCCTCGCGATTTCCATGCGCCCGGGCGACGAAATGAACCGCGACGACCTTTTAAGAAAGCTTGTCGAAATTCAGTACCAGCGCAACGATACCGACTTTCACCGTTCGTGTTTCAGAGTGCGCGGCGACACGGTCGAAATTTTCCCCGCGAGCAATTCGGAAGTCGCTGTCCGCGTCGAGTTTTTCGGCGACGAGATAGACAGAATCTGCGAAGAGGACGCGCTCACGGGCAACATTATCTCGCAGCTCAGTCACGTGCTCATCTTCCCCGCCAGCCAGTACGCGGTGGGCAACGACAAAATGCAGCACGCGCTCTCCATGATAGAATGCGACATGAATAGCGAGGTCAAAGCCTTCCGCGACGAGGGCAAGCTTTTGGAAGCGCAACGCCTCGAACAGCGCACCCGCTACGACCTCGAAATGATGCGGGAGATAGGCTATTGCAGCGGTGTCGAAAACTACTCGCGGTACTTTGACGGGCGCGCCCCCGGCGAGCCGTCGTTCACCCTTTTGGACTACTTCCCCGCGGGCAGATTTTTGGTGTTTATCGACGAAAGCCATATGACTATCCCGCAGATACGCGCAATGTATCACGGCGACCGTTCCCGCAAGGACAACCTCGTCGGCTACGGCTTCCGCTTAAAATCGGCGTACGACAACCGCCCTTTGACCTTCGAGGAATTCGACGGGCGGGTGCCCCAGCTCATATGCGTATCGGCAACGCCCGCCCCGTACGAGTTGGAACAGTCGGGGCAGACGGTCGAACAGCTCATTCGCCCCACGGGGCTTTTAGACCCCGAGGTGACAATCCGCCCGACAAAGGGGCAGATTGACGATTTGTTGGGCGAAATAAATTCCGTCGTCGGCGGCGGGGGCAAGGTGCTCGTCACCACCATGACCAAGCGCATGGCGGAAAGCTTGACCGACTACTTAAAGGAACACGGGAAAAGGGTGCGCTATATGCACTCGGACATCGACGCGTTGGAGCGTATCGACATCATAAACGGACTTAGGGGCGACGAGTTCGACGTTCTGTGCGGCATAAACCTCCTGCGCGAGGGGCTGGATTTGCCCGAGGTCAAGCTCGTTGCGATTTTGGACGCGGACAAAGAGGGCTTTTTGCGCAGCGAGACCGCGCTCGTGCAGACGATAGGCAGAGCGGCGCGAAACGCCGAGGGCAGGGTCATAATGTACGCGGACGAGATAACGGGCAGTATGCGCCGCGCAATCGACGAAACGACCCGCCGCCGCAAAATTCAGAAGGCGTATAACGACGAGCACGGCATTGTGCCCAAAACAATCATAAAGGAAAGCAAAATATCGCTCGGGATAACTAACAAAAAGAGCGTGGGCGACGACATAAAGCTTGCGGATATTCCCGCCGAAATCGAAAAATTGAAGGGCTTAATGAAGGTAGCTTCCGCCCAGCTCGACTTCGAAAAGGCAATCGAAATCCGCGACACAATCTCGCAGCTTCGCAAGAAGCTTTTAAAGGCGAAGAAAAGCTGAGTTAATTCGGAATTGAGTTAATTATTAAATAATTCGCCCGCAATTTAACCTTCCCCTTAGGGGGAAGGTGGCATTTTCGAAGAATGAGAAAATGACGAATGAGGGGTTGGCTCTTATAAACCTACTAACCCCTCATCCGTCCCCGCCTAAAAGTCGGCGACACCTTCCCCCAAAGGGGAAGGTCACAATAAGGTGATTTTATGAAAGAAGAAATCTTTGTTAAAGGCGCAAAGGAAAACAATTTAAAAAATATCGACGTGCATATACCCCGCAACTCTTTAACGGTGTTTACGGGGCTTTCGGGCAGCGGCAAATCTACGCTCGCGTTCGACACCATCTTCGCCGAGGGTCAAAGGCGGTATATCGAAAGCCTTTCCTCGTACGCCCGCCAGTTTTTGGGGCAGATGGAAAAACCCGACGTCGAACTTATCGAGGGGCTCTCGCCCGCAATCTCGATAGACCAGAAAACGACCTCGCACAACCCGCGTTCGACGGTAGGCACGGTGACCGAAATTTACGATTACTTCCGTCTTTTGTTTGCGCGCGTGGGCGTTCCGCACTGCCCCAACTGCGGCAGAGAGATACGCCGCCAGTCGGTCGACGAGATAGCCGACAGGGTAATGTTGTTGCCTGCGGGCAGTAAAATTATGGTCGAAGCCCCCGTTGTGCGCGGCAAAAAGGGCGAGTTCGTCAAGGAGCTTACGGGCTACAAAAAGAGCGGCTACGGCAGAGTGAAAATCGACGGCTCACTGTACGATTTACAGGAAGAGATTCACCTCGAAAAGAATATCCGCCACAACATTTCGGTGGTGGTGGACAGATTGGTCGTAAAAGATGGCGTGTTAAAGCGTTTGACCGACAGCTTGGAAAGCGCGTTAAAGCTCGCTGACGGCATAGTCGTAATCGACAGCGAGGGAAAAGAGGAGCTGTATTCCACCAAATACGCCTGCCCCGACTGCGGCATTTCGATAGAGGAGATAGAGCCGCGTCTCTTCTCTTTCAACACCCCGTGGGGCGCGTGCCCCGAGTGTTCGGGACTGGGCTTCCGTCAGATTGTCGACCCCGATTTAATCTGTCCGGACAAATCAAAATCTCTGCGCGAGGGCGCGATTAAAATAAGCGGCTGGAATCTGGACAGTTCAGTCATCACGCAGATGAATTTAAATTCGCTTGCAAAGGTGTACGGCTTCTCGCTCGACGTGCCCGTAAAGGACTTGCCGAAGGGTGTCTATGATATGCTCATGTACGGTAACGGCGGCGAAAAGATTGAAATGGAGTACAACGCCTACCATTTTAAGGGCAGCTTCAACAAGTCATGGGAAGGCTTTGTCACCAACCTGCAACGCCGTTACGAGCAGACCTCGTCCGACAGCGTAAAGTGGGATATCGAGCGGTATATGCGCACGTCCGACTGCCCTTGCTGTCACGGCAAAAGGCTGAAAAAAGAGGCGCTCGCAGTCACCGTCGGCGGCAAAAACATAGCCGAGATATGCGATATGTCGGTCGAAGAATTGCACGCGTTTTCCGATTTTTCCTTCTTCGGCAAAACCGAGCATATGATAGCCGACAACATAATTAAGGAAATAAACAACCGCATAAGCTTTTTGGAAAACGTAGGACTGGGATATTTAACGCTGTCCCGCTCGGCGGCGACGCTCTCGGGCGGCGAAAGTCAGCGCATACGCCTTGCAACGCAGATAGGCAGCGCACTCACGGGCGTTTTATATATCCTCGACGAGCCGTCAATAGGGCTTCACCAGCGCGACAATCAAAAGCTTCTGAATTCCTTGAAAGGCTTGCGGGATTTGGGCAACACGCTGATTGTCGTCGAGCACGACGAGGACACGATTAAAGCGGCGGACTATATCGTGGATATAGGTCCGAAGGCGGGCGTGCACGGCGGCGAAGTGGTCGCTTGCGGCACGCAGGAGGACATTATGTCCCAGCCGCTTTCCATTACGGGCGACTATCTTGCGGGGCGCAGAATGATAAAGGTACCCGAAAGAAGAGCGATGCCCGACGGCAGATTTTTCAAAGTCAAGGGGTGCCGCCAGAACAATTTAAAGGGCATAGACGTCGAGTTCCCCGTGGGGCTCATAACCACGGTTACGGGCGTATCGGGAAGCGGCAAATCGAGCCTTGTCAACGAGATAGTTTACCCCTATCTTGCAAACAATCTAAACGGCGCGCGCAAAATTCTGGGCAACGCCGAGGGGTACGAGGGGTTGGAAAATTTCGACAAGGTTATCGCAATCGACCAGCAGCCCATAGGCAGAACGCCGCGCAGCAACCCCGCGACGTACACGGGCGTGTTTACGATGATACGCGACCTGTTCGCGGCTACGCCCGACGCAAAGGAGCGCGGCTACAAGAGCGGGCGGTTTTCGTTCAACGTTGCGGGCGGGCGGTGCGAACACTGTCAGGGCGACGGCATTTTGCAGATAGCCATGCACTTTCTGCCCGACATTTTCGTCCCGTGCGAGGTGTGCGGAGGGAAGAGGTACAACCGCGAAACGCTCGAAGTCAAGTACAAGGGCAAGTCGATATCCGACGTTTTGGAAATGACGGTCGACGAAGCGGCTGAATTTTTCGAACCCGTCTCGTCCATCTACAACAAGCTGAAAACGCTCGTGGATGTGGGGCTCGGCTATATAAAATTAGGGCAGAGCGCAACTACGCTTTCGGGCGGAGAGGCGCAGAGGGTCAAGCTCGCAACAGAACTTTCTAAGCGCGGCACGGGCAAAACGGTGTATATCCTCGATGAGCCCACCACGGGCTTGCACACCTTCGACGTAGACAAGCTTGTAGGGATACTTGCGCGCCTTCGCGACGGCGGCAACACCGTTATTGTAATCGAGCACAATTTAGACGTAATAAAGACGAGCGACTGGATAGTCGATTTAGGACCCGAGGGGGGCGACAGGGGCGGCACGCTGATAGCGAGCGGCTCGCCCGAGGATATAGCGGCGTGCGAAAACAGCTACACGGGTCAGTTTTTAAAGGAAATATTAAAATAATTAAGAATTAAGAATTCAGAATTAAGAATTATGCTAAGGAATAATTAGTAGAACCAACCTCTTTCGTCTGCTACGCAGCCACCCTTCTCACACGCCGCAAGGAAAACGGCGTGTTCGGGCACCGCAAACGCGGGACGTATGCGTTTGCTCATCTCGCAACGCCAAAACAGCGCACAGTGCTGTTTTGAGAAATGCGTTGTTCGTCCCTTCAAAGGGGAAGGCGAGGGTTCGGTACCCGTCATTGCGAGGGCACTTGTGCCCGTGGCAATCCAGAATTACGTAGTCTGCGAAGAGTACCTCGAAGAGGGGATAGAGGTTAATTACTCCAACCTCAATTGCGAATTCCTAATTCCTAATTCCGAATTGATTAAAAATGTGCGGCGTGCGGGCGTAGCTTGCGTGCCGCACATTTTTAATGCGGCGCGAATACTTTGTTAATACACAAAAAAACAAAGGGAGAGCCGAAAACCATGCCGAAACCGCTGATAGCGGAGGGGGCTTACCCCTCGCTCGAAAACTTACAGCCCGACCCGTACGCCGCGCGGATAATCTCGTCCGCATACGCAACCTCGTCGGGCGAATTAAACGCTTCGTTGCAGTATATATACCACTCAATCAGCTTTTTAAGCAAGAGCGACGGGGTGCGCGCCGAGCTTTTAAAGAGCATTGCCATTGCCGAAATGATACACCTCGATTTGCTCGGCGAGGCTCTCGCCCGCTTAGGCTCGCCTCCCGTTTACAGCTTTTCGCCTCCAGCGCAGTACAATTTTTATTCCACCAAATTCGTCGCCTATTCGCGCACTCTCCGCAATATGATAGAGGACGATATAATGGGCGAAAAGTATGCGATATACGGCTACGAAAGAATGTTGCCGCGGCTGAAAAGCGACCTTTTGCGCACGCTGATTTGCAGAATTTTAGAGGACGAACAACTGCATTTGCAGGAGCTTAAAGCGAGTTTGGAGGGGCTTTCCTGTTGACATAACCGCAGAGAAGATGTAAAATTACACTATGCAAAAATACGATATTGCCGTAATAGGCGGCGGCGCGTCGGGGCTTGCCTGCGCCGTCCGTTTAAAGGAACTCGATAAAAATCTGTCGGTCGTCGTAATCGAAAAGGGGGAGCGCGCGGGCAAAAAAATCGCCGCTTCTGGCAACGGTCAGGGCAACGTTTCCAACACCGATTTGGGCGCGGAGCACTACCACGGAAGCGGTGCGCATTTGGCGGAAAAACTGTGCTCTTCGCGCCTCTATAACCCGCTCGGAATTTTCGATTTTTTATTTGTTTCCGACAGATTGGGGCGCATATATCCCGCAGGTAAGCAAGGTTCCGCCCTTTCCGACTGCCTTTTAAGAAAGGTCGAAGCGTCGGGCGCGGAGCTCAGATTATCCACCGCCGTAACCGCGGTAAACAAGGGCTTTTTTCTCACCCTTTCGGACGGCGGGAAGATAGCCGCGGACAAAGTGGTTCTGGCGGCGGGGGGAAGAGCGCAAAAGCAGTTCGGGACGGACGGCGGCGGGTACAAACTCGCGCAGGGGCTCGGGCACAGCGTAACGCCCCTTTATCCCTCGCTCGTGCAGTTGAAGTGCGACACCCGCCATATCAAAACGTTAAAGGGCATACGCACCGAGTGCCGCGTAACCGCGGTGGGTAAGGACGGCAAAATTTTAGGCTCGTCCACGGGCGATATAATCTTCACCGACTACGGCGTTTCGGGCAACGCGGCGTTTTACGTTTCGGCGTATTGCGCGGGCGAGGACGGCGTCACGCTGTCGCTCGAATTTCTGCCCGACGTCCCCGAGGAAAAGATAGCGGAGGACGTTGCAAACAAACTCTCAAAGGGATATGCGCAAGCCGAGCTTCTATGCGGCACTCTGCACAATCAGATAGGCAGGGCGATTATGCGCCGCTTAGAAAGCAGTGACCCGCGCACCGTTGCCCGCGCCGTAAAAAATTTCACGCTCGCCGCGCAGGGGAGCCTCGGCTTCGACTACGCGCAGGTAACCAAGGGCGGGGTGCCCGCCGCGGAGGTTGACGACGACCTTCAAAGCAGACTGGTGCCCAACCTCTATTTTACGGGCGAGCTTTTAGACGTCGACGGCGATTGCGGCGGCTATAATTTAACCTGGGCGCTCGTTTCGGGCATGCACGCGGCGAAGTGCATTGTGAACTCTTTAAACAACGATGATTAAGCGTTTCGACAACGTAAAACTTTCCCCGTCGGCTCCCGAAAGCGACCTTTTGAAGATTGCCGCAAAGAAGCTCGGCGCGAAAGTAAAATATTTTAAAATTTTAAAAAAATCGCTCGACGCCCGCGACAAACGCAACATTTTCTGGCTGTATTCGGTGGCTTGCTCGGCGGAAGAGGAAAAGGAACCCGAACCCGCGTTCGAAAGGATTGTAAACCCGCCGCAAATAGCCGTCGTCGGCAGCGGACCCGCGGGGCTGTTTTGCGCGCTTCGGCTCATAGCTCACGGGTTTAAACCTGTCATAATCGAGCGGGGCGAGCCCGTCGGAAAGAGGCAGACAAGCTGCCTGAATTTCTTCGGCGGCGGCAGACTGAATACCGAAAGCAACGTGCAGTTCGGCGAGGGCGGCGCGGGTGCGTTTTCGGACGGCAAACTCAACACCCGCACCAAGGACGGCTTCAACCGCGACGTGCTTGAAGGCTTCGTCCGTTTCGGTGCGCCCGAGGACGTTTTATACCTCAACAAACCGCACGTCGGCAGCGATAAGCTGTACACGGTGCTTCAAAATATCCGCGCCTTCATAACCGAAAACGGCGGGGAATATCTTTTCGATACAAAGCTCGTCGGCATAAAGACGGAAGAGGGCGAACTCAAATCGCTCACCCTAAAAAACGTGAAGAGCGGAGAGATGAGCGAAATGCCCGTCGCCGCCGCGGTTCTTGCCGTGGGGCACTCCGCGCGCGACACGTATGAAATGCTCGATAAATGCGGCGTGCATATGGAGCCGCGCGACTTCGCTGTGGGCGTGCGGATAGAACACCTCTCGTCGGTCATATCGGCGGCGCAGTACGGCGGGTTTGCGAAATATCTGCCCGCGGCGGACTATCAGCTCGTCAGCCACGCGCACGAGCGGACGGTGTTCACATTCTGTATGTGCCCCGGGGGAGTGGTAATGCCCGCGGCGAGCGAGGAGGGCGGCGTGGTCGTAAACGGCATGAGCAACCGCGCCCGCGACGGCGTAAATTCCAACTCCGCGCTTATGGTGCAGATGGGGCGGCGGGACTTTTGCGGGGACGACCTCTTTGCGGGCGTGCGCTTTCAGCGCGAAATCGAAAGAAAGGCGTTTTTGCTCGGCGGCGGCAGCTACAAGGCGCCTTGCCAACTCTATAAAGATTTTGCCGCGGACAGAATTTCGCAGAGTTTCGTCGAGGTGAACCCCACCTACGCGGCGGGCACCGTTTTCGCGCCGCTGTCGGAAATTCTGCCCCGCGCCGCGTGCGACGCGCTTAAAGCGGCGGTGCCCGATATGGGTAAAAAGCTCAAAGGCTTCGACGGCGGCTCGGCGGTAATGACGGGCGTTGAAACGCGCTTTTCCTCGCCCGTGAAAATTACGCGCGGCGACGACGGACAGAGCACGTCCGTAAAAAATCTTTACCCCTGCGGCGAGGGGAGCGGGTACAGCGGCGGCATAACCTCGTCGGCGGCGGACGGAATACGCGCGGCGGAAAACATTTTCATGCGCTTTAAATAAGAGATTTTTAAGTTGCGCGGGCGTAAAACTTTACTTTAAATTCATATTTTGTTCATACAAATTACACAATCGGCGGATATAATGAGCGTGCGAAAGGGAGGAAAATCCCCGACGCATAAAATTGCACACTCTAACTTTTTTCATATTCTCTCTTATAGAAGGAACGCGGACGCAAGCCCGCGTTCCTTCTCTTTGCAAACCGCGGAGTAAAATAATTTGCGAGCGCATAGGAGCGTGTCATTTCGAACGATTGAGAAGCCCTCGTAGAGGGTTCGATTGAGTGAGAGAATCCCCTCGTGGTAATTCGGCGACAAGTAGGAAGCGACGTTCCGCAGACTACGTAATTCTGGATTGCCACGGCTTCGCCTCGCAATGACGGCATACTTCAAACGGCGACAAGTCCTTAATGTTTTTTTGTCAATTTAAATGTAAAAAACGAACAAAATCATATTGTGAAAATTAGTGCATTATATATATTGACACACACGCGTGCAAGATGATATAATTCAAAATGCAATTATTATGGAAAATCCGTCTCACGCCCGCGCGTGAGCGCCGCGCGCGGAAAAACCGCGCAAGAGAAATGGAGTAAACATGGCTGTTTTAAAATACGAACGGTTTATCGTAAAGCTTTCGACCGAGCAGAAAGTAAAGCTCGTCACCTCGACGGAGTTTTATAAAAGCTCTACGGTCGGCAACTACGAATTCCCCGTTTTCGAACTTCAGAACCAACCCTTCGGCGAAAGCTGCAAAGGGGTGCGCGTAACGCATTTCCCTTCCGACGCGGCTTTGGCGTCATCCTGGAACGGCGAACTTATTTCCGACGTTTACGCCGCGATAGGCGAAGAGGCGCGCGCCAGAAACAGCTTTGCCTACTTTAACTGCACAAACGACTTATCGCGGGAAAAATTCACCACCGACAACTGCGTTCTCGCCCGCATGCTCGCGGAAAAAATTTCCGGTCTTGCAAGGGGCGGCGGGCACGTCAATTTCGAGGACGTTCCCTCCGACGACGAGGGCGACGAGACGGCAAGGCGGGGCGTGCGCGATATCGTGCTCGGCTCATCCGCGCCCGACTCCGCAATCTTTTCGGACGTTGCCGAGGCGGAGTCGGCGGTTAAAAAGTTTAAGTACAAGGGGCTGGTTTTCGGCGTCGTTTCCACCGTCGAGGAAGCTCTCGACTTTTTATACAGCGGCGCATCTTTTTTGTTCCTCAGCGAGGATATAACGGACGCCCTCGCAAACAAGCTCACCGAGCTTACGCAGTCGTATAAGCAGGCGCACGCGCGCTACGTCAACGACCAGATGCCCGAAAGCAGTTTCGCCCGCCTTGTAAGGAATTTCAAAATCTTCAACGGCGAAATTTTGGATAAAGCGTGCGACAACGTAATCGACATCATCTTCTCGATGCAGAGCGACAAGGACAACGCGGAGGAGGGCTTCCGTTCGCTCAAAAAGGGCGAAAAGGCGTTCTTCGACGAGATAAACCACAACGAACTCGCGCTCGAAGCGGCGCGCCAGTCGGCGGTTTTGCTTAAAAACGAGGGCGGGCTTTTGCCTTTGGGGCGCGGCAAAAAAATCGCCGTGCTCGGCGAATACGCGAAAGATTTGAAATATCAGCGGGGGTATTACGACACGGCGGCAACCGCCGAAGCTTCGCCCTTTACCGCGATAAACGCGTACGAGCTCGAAACAGTCGGCTACGGGCTGGGATATCAGAAGGGCGAGCGGGGCAGAAGCGATTTGATTGACCACGCGCACCTTTTATGCAACGACGCCGACTGCGTTATTTTATATCTTTCGGCGCCGAACGGCGCGGACAGACTGCCTCCCGAGCAGATGGAGCTTTTAAACGCAATCGCGGGCAGGCACGCCAAAATCGCGGCGGTTGTAGCTTGCGACGGCAATATAGATATGAGCTTTGCGGATATGTGCGACGCGGTACTTTTAACGTACGTATCGGGTCAGGGCGGCACGGTCGCCGCGCTCGATATTTTAACGGGCGTAATTTCGCCGTCGGGCAAACTCGCGGCGTCCGCCGGCATTATAGGCGCGGAGGGCTTTATCGAAAAATTCCCCTTCGGCTTCGGGCTTTCGTACACCTCGTTCGAATATTGCAATCTGCAAGTCAACGAAAGCGGCGTCAGCTTTACGGTAAAAAACACAGGCGCGTGCGACGGCTATGCGGTGCCCCGCATGTACGTCGTCAAAAAGAACACAAAGTCGTCGTTCAGACAAAAATCTTTAAAGGGCTTTGCCAAGGTAAAGGTGCCCGCTGGCGACGCGGTTCGCGTCAAAATACCCTTCGACGAAACGACTTTCAGCCAGTATACGCAGGAAAGGGGCTACTTTGTCGAGGGCGGTCTCTACACCGTGTCGATAGGCGACAGCGAGACGACGGACAAGCTTTCGGGCATATTGATGCTCAAAGAGTACGACGAAAAGCGTAAATTCAGGAACGCGGTGGTGGAAACGTCGACCGACGGCACGCCCGTCGACTTTACCGAAAGCGACCTTCCCGCCGACGTTAAAGCGGCGCGCAAAAAACTGCCCGTCGCCCTTCGCATAGCCATTGCAATCGTGCTTGCGCTCTACGTGGACGCGGTACTCGTTTTCTTTGTCCTCGGCAACGCCGTGGCTAACAAGGATATAATTTTCTACGCGGTAATAGGGGCGGTCGCGCTGGTTGTAAACGGGCTTGCCGTAACGTACATATGTGTAGTTGCGGCTCAGCGCAAAAAGCAGAAATATCTGCACCCCAACACCGTGCTTACCGATATGCTCGACAATGTTGGCGAGTTTACCGAGATAGCGAAGGTTAAATACAAACTGCCCGTCGAGCAGGAGGCGGAAGCGGAGACTGAGGTTGTCGAAGAGCAGACGGCGGAGCAGCAAGCCGCCGAGGCGCTCGCCGCCACGTACGAGGTGCGTTTCGACGACGCGGAAGCCGCCGATATGACCCGCGCCGAAAAGGTGTCCTTCGGCGAGCTGTGCAGAAACCTGCGCAACTTTGCAATGCACAGGGGCATAAACCTCGAAATAACGTCGGCGCGCTCGCTCGTCGCGGCAATCGCCTCGTGCAAGCTCGTGTTCTTAACCTCGAAAAACGCCGAACTTCTGCCCGCGTTCGTTAAAATTCTGAACGAGTATTACGGCAACGAAATGCCCGTCCGCGCCGACGACGGCTGGAAGGCGCTTTCCGACCTTCTCTGGGAAGAGGGCGACGGCAAATTCGTGCTTTCGGCTTTTTCCAACGCGGTGTACGGCGCGCACAAATCGCGCGAGCAGGAGCGCGTTTTGGTGATTGAAAACGTCAACATAAACAACCTCGGCAGTTACTTTTGCAACTTTTTGGAGTACGCAAACCACCCTACCGAGGAGTACGTAATAAACTTTAACGAGGAAACGTCCTTCCGTCTGCCCGACAATCTCACCTACGTGTTGGTTGCAAAGGACGGCGTTTTGGATATGCTGCCGCCCGAAATACTCAACGCGGCTCTCGTAGCCGACGTAATGTTATCCGACGCGACGGTAACCGAGGGCGAAGAGGCGGAACCAAAAATTCTCTCGCACGAAGATTTTCTTTTAATGCTTTCCGAAGCGAAAGAGGAATACTACGTAACCGAAAGGATATGGCGCAAGGTGGACGGCCTCTGCGAAGCTATCAACGCAACCGAAAGGTTTGCGATAGGCAACAAAAACATAATTCAGAGCGAAAGTTACACCTCGGTACTGCTCGCGTGCGGCGCAGACGAGCCCGAAGCAGTCACCGATATGTTTCTGGCAAAGCTTTCGTACATACTCAAAAACACGCGCATGTTCAGGCAGGACGGCGGCGAAAAGACGGTGTTTGCAATCGTCGAAAAGCTGTTCGGCGACGAGGAACTTACGAAGATAAAACGTTCGCTTGCAAAAATCGTGCGCGTCGCGGAAGTTCAGCCCGAGCAGGTTGAAACGGTTGCAACGGCTCAGCCCGAGCAAGTTGAAACGGCGGTTGAAGAAGAGCCCGCGGCTACGGAAGAACCCACAGTTGAAGAACAACCCGAAGCGGTCGCACAACCCGCAGTTGAGGAGCAGGACGGCGACGGGGAGGAGGGCTTATGACGTACGGCATTTTAGCGGCGGATAAGTTTTTTCCGAAGCTCGTTTCCGCGCTTACAAGCAAGGTCGCGCTGATAATTTACATAACGGTGATATTAGTGCTCGTGGTTGTGCTCGCAATCAGAGTAATGCTCGGCGAGCAGGAGCGCGTCGAGGGCGAGCGCCGCAAAGCCAAACTCAAAGAGGAAGCGGCGCAAGAGGCGGTAATCGACGGCGTGTCCAAAAAGATAGACAAGCATTTCGAGAGAATAGGCGGCGATTTGAACTACGTAAAGCGCAATCTTGCCAACGCCGCGGGCTATCCCGCCCCCGTCCGCAATATGGCTCAGCAGGCGATAGCGGCGCCCAGCCCCGCCGAGGTAGCGAACGGCAAGCCCGACGAAGATATCAATACGGACGGTTCGCGGTTCTATATGCTCACGCAGATAGATAAGGAGTACGAAAGTTACGTGCGCCCCGACTATGACGACAAGATAGGGTTAAAGGAACTTTGTGAAGATTTTCGCAATTTCTCGGCGGGGTCACTGCATTTGTATTACGATATCGAGGATATCCGCAGGTTCATAGGCGGACTTGCTGTAACAAAGCTAATCATACTGCAAGGTATGTCGGGCACGGGTAAAACCTCGCTCGCATACGCTTTCGGCGAGTATCTGGACAACAAGACGGTAGTCGTTCCCATACAGCCCATGTGGAAGGAAAGAACAGACCTTTTGGGCTACTACAACGAGT